>NZ_CP194010.1:3469583-3785000 GCF_042055075.2 Roseobacter phycocola
AACTGCCAGCAAGCGCCCGGGCATTTGCGAGGATCAGCGAGACCAGCAGCGCTTTCTGCTCACCGGTGGAACAGTCACGGGCCGGCACCCCCTTGGCGGCATATGTGCCCACCAGATCGGCTCTGTGCGGGCCGGTCAGGGTCCGCCCGGCTGCCATGTCGCGGCTTCTGTTGTCCGCCAGCATTGTGCGCAGATCATCAGCCGACGCAGGGGGGGCCGTTTCCGCATAGACAAGCTCCAGTGCCGCGGTCGGAAAGGCCGTGGCCGCCCCCTCCTGTGCCGCGGACAACTGTTTCAGGGCCGCATCCCGGTGCGCGCTGATACTGACGGCGGCCTCTGCCATCTGAGCTTCCAGCGCCGCGTACCAGGAAGGTTCTCTGACCATATCCTTCAGCAACCGGTTCCGCTCCCGCATCGCCTTTTCATAGACCAGAGACACATCCGCATGCCCCGGCTCAAAGCTCAGGGTCATCCGGTCCAGAAAACGCCGCCTGCCTTCAGCGCCCTCGATCCAGAGCCGGTCCATCGACGGTATCAGCCAGAGCACCCGCGCGATGCGCCCCAATGCCACCTGTGCCGCGTTTTTGCCGTCGATTTTCACCTGACGCGCAGCGCCTTCCTCGGACCAGATTTCAACTTCGTGGATCTGGTGCAGGGATCTCAGTTCGGCACTGGTTTTCCAGCCCAGTGCCTCCGGTCGCCGCGTCATATCCTGCGCGCTCGACCGCCGCAGACCACGCCCGGGAGAAAACAGTGATACTGCCTCAAGAATATTGGTTTTGCCGGCGCCATTTGGACCAAAAAGCGCAACAGGTCTGCCATCCAGCGCAAGCCGCGCTGTTTTATGAGACCGGAAATGCGACAGGGTCAGGGCTGTCAGGCAAAGCGCCATGCCGCGCCCCTTCTTCTGGCTGAAAATATCCCCGCCGGAGGCGGAAAATTACACGCGCATCGGCATGACAACATAAACAGCCGTCTGATCATTGCCTTCGCGCATCAGCGTCGGATCGCCCGATGAATTGAACAGAAACACCGCATTCTCGCGATCTACCTGGCTGGCAATCTCAAGAAGATATTTGGCGTTGAACCCGATCTCCAGGCGTTCATCGCCATAGGCGACGGCCAGCTCTTCCTCGGCGGCCCCGGAATCCGGAGCGTTGACCGACAGAACAAGGCGATCCTCGTCCAGCTGCAGTTTCACCGCCCGCGACCGCTCCGAACTCACAGTGGCCACACGGTCCACTGCCTGGGCAAAGTCGGCCGCATCCACCTCCAGCTTGCGCGTGTTGCCCTGCGGAATGACCCGCGTGTAATCCGGGAACGTGCCGTCAATGACCTTGGACGTCAGTGTGATATCCGGCGTCGCAAAACGGATCTTGGTCTCGGACACCGACACCGCAATCTTCATTTCGTCGTCATCCAGCAGCTTGCGCAGTTCACCGACTGTTTTGCGCGGCACGATCACGCCGGGCATCTCCGCTGCGCCATCGGGCAGGTCGGAATCGATACGCGCCAGACGGTGACCATCTGTGGCGACGCAGCGCAGAACCTGGCCACCTTCAGCGTCAGAGACATGCATATAGACGCCATTCAGATAATACCGTGTTTCTTCGGTTGAGATGGCGAATTTGGATTTGTCGAACAGACGGCGCAGCGCCGGGGCGGCAGCCGAGAAGTTGGAGGCGTATTCCGAAGACGCCATCACCGGGAAATCTTCTTTGGGCAGCGTCGCCAGCGAGAAATTCGAGCGGCCTGCCTCAACAGTCAGGCGACCGGTGGCACTGTCAGCGGTCAGCGTAACCAGCGCGCCGTCGGGAAGTTTGCGCACGATCTCGTGCAGTGTCGTGGCAGCCACGGTTGTGGCGCCGGCCCGCTCGACCTGTGCGGGGGCTTTGTCGACCACCTCAATATCCAGATCTGTCGCGCGGAAAGTTACATCGCTGCCTTCGGCTTCGATCAGCACGTTGGCAAGGATCGGAATGGTATTGCGGCGCTCGACAACCGACTGTGCCTGGGACACGGCCTTGAGCAGTGCTGCGCGTTCGATGCTGATCTTCATGGTGCTACTTCCTGGTCGACAGTCGGGACAGGCAAAGTACCCGGTTTGCCCGACATAACAAGCATTTTATGGAGTAGTCCCAGCATACGGGCAGGGCGTCAAGGCCTGCTGCATGCCGGTGCAGCAGCAGGCCCGCAGAAAGTTATTCTTCGAGCGCCCGGCGCAGCAGTTCGAGGTCCTCGGCGATCTGACCGTCCTGCACCTTGAGTTCTTCGATGCGCTTCACACCGTGCATGACGGTGGTGTGGTCCCGCCCGCCGAAACGGCGGCCAATCTCCGGCAGCGACCGGCTTGTCATCCGCTTGCACAGATACATCGCCACCTGACGTGGGCGCGCATAGCTGCGCAGACGCTTGGGGCCGATCATGTCGCTCAGCCGGATGTTGTAGTGATCCGAGACGCGGCGCTGGATCTCCTCGACGGTGATCTTACGCTCGGAGGCCCGCAGAACATCCGACAGGCAATCCTGCGTCAGCTCCATGTTGATCTCGCGACCCACAAGCGAGGCAAAGGCAAACAGGCGTGTCAGCGCGCCCTCAAGAACCCGCACGTTTGTCGAGATGCGGTGCGCCAGGAACTCCAGAACACCCTCGTCGATTTCGAGGTCCGGGTAAGTCTCGCGCTGCTGTTCTACCTTGCTCTGCAAAATGCCGAGCCGCAGTTCGTAATCTGTCGGATGCAGGTCGACGACCAGGCCACACTGCAGGCGCGATTTCACACGCTCTTCCATGTCTTTGATCTCGCCCGGCGCGCGGTCGCCTGAAATGATGATCTGTTTGTTCTGATCCACCAGCGCATTGAACGTGTGAAAGAATTCTTCCTGTGTGCTGCCCTTGCCGGCGATGAACTGAACATCATCCACCATCAGGACATCGACAGAGCGGAAGATTTCCTTGAAATCCATCATCTTACGGTCGCGCAGGGCCTGAACGAAACGGTACATGAACTGCTCGGCCGACAGATAGAGCACATTCATCCCCGGTTTACGCTGGCGCAGTTCATGCGCAATCGCATGCATCAGGTGCGTTTTACCAAGACCCACGCCGCCATAGAGAAACAGCGGGTTAAAGGTAACCGGGCCGCCCTCGGCCACACGTTTGGCGGCAGCATGTGCCAGCTCATTGGGTTTGCCGACCACAAAGGTGTCAAAGGTGAAACGGGTATCGAGCGGAGCAGTAGCAAGCGTGGGGTTGGCAGCGGCACGGGGGGCAGGTGCTGTAGAGGTTGTATCTGCTGTGGGTCCCTCTGCGACCGCAGTTGCCACCGCGGGAACACCAAACTTAAGGCGGCGGATGTCGGGTGCCGCCGTTTTGACCTCATGCAGGATCGCATCCGCGAAATTCTGGTTCACATAATTGCCGAGAAAATTCGTGGGCACATCAAAGAACGCAATACCGTCTGCCGCGGACCGGAAACGTATCGGTTCAATCCATGTCGTGTAGTTGTTCTGCCCTACAGTCTTACGCAGCCGCTGCCTCAGCTGCCCCCACATTTCTTCAGTCATATTAGACCCGTTTTCCTTTTTTACCCGTTCGGGAGAAGCGCCATGTTTGGCTGCTCTCCGGTTAGATCCGAACATATCTCTCCTGTCCCGTTCCCAAAGAAACAGGTGAGGTCCGCCGGACGTTTTAGAATTAAGAGAGTCTGACCCTTACACCCTCGACCGGGCTGCTCATCGGATCAGGACTCGCCGTCCTCTTATTTTGACAGGGCAAACGACCGTACCTGGCGCTTGCAGACAGTGCACGGCATTTATGCTGTGCCCAGTCCCCGTGATACCTGTTTGCGGTCGCAACACCGCGGTATCTCAGGGCCCGCCCCCCAATGCGAAATGAATCGCTGTATACTGGTAGCAAGTTCGTGAGCGGCACGGCAACTGAACTTCATTCTTGACTCTGAATTTTCAGAAAAGAATCTCTGCGGCGGCTGTGTACGCCCTTTTTTATATAAAAAAAGCGCCGCAAAAACGGCGCTTTTTGAGACTCGGCTGGCAGCTGGTTCAGCCCAGCGCTTTGACCCGCGAAGACAGACGGGACATTTTCCGGGCAGCTGTGTTTTTGTGGAAAACACCTTTTGTGACGCCGCGCATCAGTTCGGGCTGTGCGGCGCGCAGTGCAGCAGTTGCCGCGTCTTTGTCACCGGAAGCAATCGCTTCCTCGACGCGGCGCAGGTATGTGCGGATGCGCGAGCGGCGTGCTTTGTTGATCTGAAAACGGGCTTCGTTCTGACGGGCGCGTTTTTTGGCCTGGGGCGAATTTGCCATGCGTGAAAAACCTTTTCTCGGGTTCGTTGTTTCGGTCGTATTGCGCAACGCAGGACCCGGGCGGACAAAGATGTCCCTGAGGTGATTCTAGCCTGAGCGGGCTGCACGCGCATGTCTGGCGCGGTCTATAGCCGGACCTGCAGTGTTTGGAAACCCAAAAAACTGGTCAGGTCCCGCGTTACCGGTTCGTCCAGGTCAGCGCAGAACTGTTCTGCTGAAAGTACCGACGATAATTTCCGGCGACCCGCCCGGAAAGTCGACGCCGGTTTTTTTGCAGTTGGCCATCTTGCCCAACAGGCCCGTCGCGGGTCCGACGTCGTTGAAAAACCGCATGTCCTTCATGATGACCTGTCCGTCCAGAAGGACCACCGCATCGCGCATCACAGACATGGTTTCCGAGATATCGTTCTTGCGCGAATAGCTTCCGGCGCCGCAAATTTCGATTTCACCGTCTCTGACAACGGCCCGGTATGCATAATTGTAGGACGCGGGTCCGCCGCGAAAGGCGGAACGGTCGGCGCGCCAGCTGACACGACCGGTTGCAAAGTCCTCGGTGACCGGCGTTTGCCGGAGAGTTTCCTGATTCTGTGGAGGACCCGGGACCGGTGTGCAGGCGGAAAGGGCGAGTGCCGCAAGGACGGCAAATGCAGTTTTTTTCATGAATTTCCTGAAAGAATGGTTTTTCGGCGTGGACAGTGCGGGAACAGAATCGCCCGTCGTACTGCCCGGTATTACTTGTCGCGGAACTGAGCTTCGCGTTTTTCAAGGAAGGCAGACATGCCTTCGAGCTGGTCTTCGGTGGCAAAGAGCGAATGGAACATGCGGCGCTCAAACAGCAGACCTTCACGCAGCGTGGTCTCGTAGGCGCGGTTCACGGCCTCTTTGACGACCATGACAGACAGCGTGGATTTCTCTGCTATTTTCTGGGCTGCATTCTGCGCCTCTTCCAGAAGCTTTTTGCAGGGCACGACGCGCGACACGAGGCCTGCGCGCTCGGCTTCTTCGGCATCCATAAAGCGCCCCGTGAGGTTCATGTCCATCGCTTTGGATTTGCCGACCACGCGGGTCAGGCGCTGTGTCCCACCGAGGCCCGCAACCACGCCCAGATTGATTTCCGGCTGACCGAACTTGGCGGTGTCCGAGCAGATGATGAAATCACACATCATGGCCAGTTCGCACCCACCGCCCAGCGCATAGCCTGATACGGCCGCGATGATCGGTTTGCGCACGCGCATGATCTGCTCGGTTTCAGGCGTGAAGAGATCCCCGGCAAAGGCATCCACGAAGGACTTGTCCTTCATCATCGAAATATCGGCGCCGGCGGCAAATGCCTTATCGGATCCGGTCACGATAATGCAGCGGACTTTCTCGTTGTCCTGTGCAGCGGACAGAGCATCTGCCAGCTCTCCCAGCAGCTGGTCGTTGAGCGCATTGAGCGCATCGGGCCGGTTCAGTGTGATCAGGGCGACGTGGTTATCGACATCAACGATGATCGTCTCGTAGGCCATGCAGAAAGCTCTCGTTCAGTTGCGTGGAAATTGCAGTCAATACCACGCGGCCTGCGCACTTCAAGTTATCTTTGGCATTGCGCGCAGTAGAAAGATGAGCGTCCCGACTGGACGATTCGCCCGATGACGCCGGGGCAGGCCGGGGTGCGACAGGGCTCGTTCTCGCGGCCGTAGACATCAAAGCTGTGCTGAAAATATCCAAGCTCTCCATCGGCTTGCCGGAAATCACGCAGCGAGGACCCGCCCGCCTCTATCGCGTCCGCCAACACCTGCCGGATGATCGGCACAAGCGCTGCAACCCTGGGTTCAGAAATGCGCCCCGCTTTTCTTTTGGGGTGAATTTTTGCCCGGTATAGGGCCTCGCAGACATAGATATTGCCCAGACCACTGACAATTTTCTGGTCCAGCAGCGCTGATTTCACCGGAGTCATTCGCCCGCGGAAGGCGTCGATCAGATGTGATTCATGGAAATCGTTGCCCAGCGGTTCCGGTCCCAGCACCGCCAGCAGCTTGTGAGTTTCCGCGCCCGCCGTCTGCATCAGGTCCATCGCCCCGAACCGCCGTGGGTCGTTGAAGGTGATGCGCGCACCGTTGTCCATGTGGAATACCACGTGGTCGTGTTTTTCCGGTGCAGGATGATCGTGCACAAACTGACCCAGCGGGTCGCCCGAGACCAGCATACGGCCCGACATGCCCAGATGGATCAGAAGGGTTTCGCCTGTATCGAGGTCGGCGAGGATGTATTTCGACCGCCGGCGCAGCCGCAGCACCTGCGCGCCGGTCAGCCGTTCGGCCATGCGTTCCGGAAAGGGCCAGCGCAGGTCGGGTCGGTTCACGTCCGCCTGAGCGATCACCGCGCCCTCCATCGCCGGGGTCAGACCACGACGCACCGTTTCTACTTCGGGCAGTTCAGGCATTCTCTTTCAGCTTTCGTTCGGCAAGATCAGCAATCTCGCGGTAGGCGTCAAAGCTCCAGCGCACGGTCACACGCCGGATCATACCAAAATGCAGGATGGCCGCCCGTTTATGACTGTTGCGCCGGATTTCCGTCAGATCCTGCCAGCGGCACAGGGGGCCGTTGCGCCAGATGCCTTTGTGACGGATGCCCTCTTCGTTCCAGATCAGACCGGCCCGGAAACGGGACACCGGATTGTAAACCGCAACCACGATCATCAGGCCCAGAACACCCCAAACAACAGGAGACGCCAGAAACGCCGGAGGACTCCAGATGATGACAGCCGCGATCAGCGCCGCAAATCCCGCATCCAGCAGAAGCTGGAGCGTTCTGCCCCATCCCGCGAGACGGGCCTCTCTCACTGTAGTCTGCTGTACCTGCTGCATTGCGCTCCGGTTCCGGTGTTGCCAAAGGGCCGCATTGTGCCCGGCCATCTGAGGCCTATAACAAGGTCGAAACCCATAGGTGACAAGGCCCGATGACCGAAGAAGACAATAAAACCACGCATTTCGGATATGAGACCGTGGCCGAAGGCGACAAGGCGGGTCTGGTGCAAGGGGTCTTTTCCTCGGTTGCCAGCAAATACGACATAATGAACGACGTTATGTCGGGCGGTGTGCATCGTCTCTGGAAGGATGCGATGATGGACTGGCTGGCACCGCGCGCGGGCCAGAAGCTGCTGGATGTTGCGGGCGGCACTGGCGATATTTCGTTCCGGTTTCTGAAACGTGCAGGCCACGGGCATGCAACCGTACTGGATCTGACCGAATCCATGCTGGTCGAAGGGCGCAAACGCGCCGAAGCGGATCAGATGGCTGATCAGCTCGACTGGGTGACCGGCGATGCCATGGCGCTGCCGTTCGCCGACAACACTTTTGACGTCTACACAATCTCGTTCGGCATCCGGAACGTGACGCGTCCGCAGGAAGCACTGAACGAGGCGTTCCGTGTCCTGAAACCGGGCGGCCGCCTGATGGTGCTGGAGTTCAGTCAGCTGCCCAACCCTGCGATGCAGAAGGCTTATGACCTTTACAGTTTCAATGTAATTCCACGCATGGGGCAGGCGATTGCAGGGGACCGGGACAGCTATCAGTACCTGGTGGAGTCGATCCGGCGTTTCCCGGATCAGGAGACGTTTCTGCAGATGGTGCGGAACGCAGGCTTTGAGAATGCGAAGTACCGCAATCTGACGATGGGTGTCGCCTGTCTGCATTCCGGCTGGAAAATCTGAGCCATGCGCGGCCCTCACAATATCTGGCGGCTGATCCGCACCGGTGCCACTTTTCAGCGGACCGGCGCCATGAAGGCCGTTCTGGATGCCTTCGAAGCGCCCGCACCCGTGCGGATCGTCGCGCGTACGCTGGCGATGCCATTCACTTTTCTGGGCTATCGCGGTGACACCAGCATGCCGCCGGTGACCCGCGCGCTGACGGCGCTGGGCCCGGCATACATCAAGTTCGGGCAGATTCTGTCGACACGGCCCGACGTGGTCGGCGATGAAATGGCGCTGCAGCTGCGGGTGCTGCAGGACAAACTGCCACCATTTTCCGTGCAGGAAGCAAAGGCCGAAGTGCAGCGCGAGCTGGGCGTGCCGGTGGATCAGGTGTTCACCGATTTCAGCGAACCCGTGGCTGCCGCCTCTATTGCGCAGGTGCATAAGGCGACGCTTGCCTCAAATGGTGAGGAGGTCGCAGTCAAGGTTCTGCGCCCGGGGATCGAGCGGGCCTTCCGCAAGGATATCGACGCCTTTTATCTGGCGGCAACGGTCGTGGATTTTTTCTCGCCCGGGTCGCGCAGGCTGCGCCCGATTGAGGTGATCGAACACTTTGACGGCGTGGTGCAGGGCGAACTGGATCTTCGGCTTGAATCTGCGTCTGCCGCCGAATTTGCGGCGAATACCAAAGGCGACGAAGGGTTTCAGCTTCCACAGGTGAAATGGGAGTTTTCAGCCCGCCGGGTCATGACACTTGGCTGGGCGGGTGGCGCGCCGATGGGTGACAACGACGCGATTGATGCCGCCGGCCACGACCGTGTGGTTCTTGGTGACCGAGTGCTGCAGCTGTTCCTGAACCATGCGCTGCGGGACGGCTATTTTCACGCGGATATGCACCAGGGCAACCTGAAGGTCGCCCCGAACGGGAACATCGTTGCCTATGATTTCGGGATCATGGGGCATATCGACGAATATACCCGCCGTGTTTACGCCGAGATCCTCTATGGGTTCATCCGGCGCGATTACAAACGTGTGGCTGAAGTCCATTTTGAGGCCGGGTATGTGCCCGCCGACAAGGACGTGGATGAATTTGCCCGCGCCCTGCGGGCGGTGGGTGAGCCGATTTTCGGCATGGACGCCACCAAGATCTCAATGGGTCGTCTGCTGAGTTACCTGTTTGAGGTAACGGAACGGTTCGGCATGGAAACCCGCACCGAACTCATTCTGCTGCAGCGGACGATGGTTGTGGTCGAGGGCGTGGCGCGGTCGCTGAACCCGCAGATCAACATCTGGGAAGTCGCGCGGCCCATCGTGTCGGACTATATCTCCAAAGCGATCGGCCCGAAGGCGGTTCTGACGGACATTGCGAAAACGGCCCGTGTCCTGGGCCGTTTCGGACCGCGCCTGCCGGCCCTGGTTGAAGGCGCGCTGATCCGTCAGGGCAACCCGGAGCCGCCGGCAAAACGCAGCAGCACCCTGCGCTGGCTGGCAGGCGCAGCGGTGCTGGGCGTGATGATCGGTATTTCCGGCGCGGTGACCCTGTCAGTGCTGGATTACCTGTTTTTCTGACCCGGGTCAGAGCCGCTCGATGGCAATTGCAATGCCCTGACCGCCACCGATACACATGGTGATCAGGCCGCGTTTGCCACCTGTGCGCTCCAGTTCATAAAGTGCTTTGATCGTGATGATTGCGCCCGTCGCCCCAACGGGATGCCCCAGCGCAATGGCCCCGCCGTTGGGGTTCACGCGCGCGGGATCGAAACCCAGTGCGCCGGACACCGCGAGGGCCTGCGCCGCGAAAGCTTCATTGCTTTCGACCACGTCGAAGTCGCCCGCGCTCAGCCCGATTTTCTGCATCAGTTTTTCGACCGCAGGGATCGGGCCGATGCCCATAACCTCTGGCCGGACACCTGCATGGGCATATCCCACGACACGCGCTCTGGGAGTCAGCCCCTGTTTTTCTGCGGCGTCTGCCGTTGCCAGCACCAGTGCTGCCGCGCCATCGTTGATGCCGCTGGCGTTTCCGGCCGTGACGGACCCGTCTTTCTGAAATACCGGGCGGAGACCTGCGAGCGCCTGTGCTGTTGTCGCCTTGGGGTGTTCATCGGTGATGAAGGGGACCATGTCACGCTTAACGCGCACTTCGACCGGCGTGATCTGACTGTCAAAGTATCCGGCTTCAATGGCATGAGCCGCGCGTTCCTGGCTTTGCAGGGCAAAGGCATCCTGATCCGCGCGGCTGATCCCGTGCTCGGCGGCGACATTCTCGGCAGTGACGCCCATGTGGCCCGTACCAAACGGGCAGTTCAGCGCCCCCAACATCATATCCAGACTTTTGACGTCACCCATTTTCGCACCCCAGCGCTGCTGCGGCATGATGAAGGGCGAGCGGGACATGTTTTCAGCGCCACCAGCCAGCCCGAATTCGGCATCACCCAGCATCAGCGACTGGATCACAGAAACGATGGCCTGGGCGCCGGAACCGCAGAGGCGGTTCACGTTCATCGCGGGTGTTGTGTCGGGGATACCGGCCCCGATGGCGGCCACGCGGCTGAGATACATGTCGCGGGGCTCTGTGTTGATCACATGACCAAAGGCGACATGCCCGATCTGCGCGCCCTCGACACCGGACCGCTCCAGTGCAGCTTTGGTCGCTACGGTGCCCAGATCAATTGGTGTGGTTCCGGCGAGCGACCCGCCAAATGTTCCGATCGCCGTACGCGCGCCGTCCAGAATTACGATCTCGCTGGTCATAGTGCTCTCCATCCGCTGACGTGGCGACTATGGTCGAAGCGGTCTGGCTTGTCAGCCGCGACGTGCCGTCAGGCCTGCGTTGACAGTTTCCGCCATATCGGCGAAACCGCTGATATGACGGATTCAGCTGATGCTATTCTCTCCCACCTGCCCGCCCGCCTTAAGGAAGCCCGGCGTGCGCAGGGCCTGTCCCTTGATGCTGTTGCGAAACTGTCGGGCGTTTCACGTTCCATGGTCAGCCAGATTGAGCGCGGAGAAAGCAGCCCGACCATCGCAACGCTGTGGAACCTGACGCGCGCGCTGCAGGTGGATTTTGCTGGTCTGCTGGATGGTGCGGCAGCTGCACCGCAGATCGAAACCCTGCGTGCCAGTGACGTTCCGACGATTGATAATCTTGGTTCAGGGTGCCGGATCCGGATTCTGTCGCCGCCCGAAGAAGCGGGTAAACACGAGGTGTACGAAGTTGCATTCGAGGCCGGCGGAGAACTCGACAGTCAGCCGCATACCCGGGGCGCGCGTGAACATCTGACCGTGATTGACGGCAGTGTCGGCGTCACCAGTGGTGACAGCACAACTGTTCTGTCTGCTGGCGATACAGCACGATACGCCGCCGATGTCCCGCATCGTATTGCCGCCAAAGAGGGTGCTGCACGGGTGTTTCTGGTGGTCCAGGACGCCTGAAATCCGGTAACACGGATTTTATCCGTTAAAATGTAATTCTTCTATTTCGGAAATTCGTCCGCCATGTTAGAACTCCCGCGAAAGGAGTCTGATATGACGCAAGCCTACATCGATCACATCACCGAAACGCTGGACCAGATTGAGGCGGATGGCATGATGAAGCGCGAGCGCATGATCACCTCTCCTCAGGGCGGCCGGATTGCCGTGAGTGACCGCGAGGTCATCAACCTGTGCGCCAACAATTACCTTGGTCTTGCAGATCATCCCGCTCTGATCGACGCGGCACGCGAAGCCATGCAGCCACGCGGGTTCGGGATGGCGTCGGTGCGGTTCATCTGTGGTACACAAGACATCCACCGCCAGTTGGAACAACGGCTGGCGCACTACCTCGGCCAGGATGATTCCATCCTGTTCGCGGCGTGTTTTGATGCCAATGGCGGCCTTTTTGAACCGCTTCTGGGACCTGAAGATGCTGTGGTCTCGGATGCGCTGAACCACGCGTCCATTATCGACGGAATCAGGCTCTGTAAGGCGAAAAGATACCGCTACGCCAACGCGGACATGGCCGATCTGGAGGGTCAGCTGAAGCTGGCCCGCGAGGAAGGTGGGCGGTTCATTCTGATCGCAACTGACGGTGTCTTCAGCATGGACGGAACGCTGGCACCGCTGAGAGACATCCGCGCTCTGGCAGACCGGTACGATGCAATGATCATGGTGGATGACTGCCATGCCACCGGTTTCATCGGTCCCAAAGGTGCGGGCACGCCAGCGGCAGCGGGTATCCGCGCGGATATCGTCACCGGCACCCTGGGCAAGGCGCTGGGCGGGGCCATCGGCGGATATATCGCCGGCCCGCAGCCAGTCATTGACCTGCTGCGTCAGCGCGCGCGGCCTTATCTGTTTTCCAACTCTTTGCCGCCATCCATAGTTTCTGCGGGTCTGAAAGCACTGGACCTTGTCGAGGCGGGTGATGATCTGCGCACCCGTCTGTTTGAGAATACCGCTTACTGGCGCGCGGGGCTGACCCGGCTGGGTTTTGATCTTCTGCCGGGTGAACACCCGATTGTGCCGGTGATGCTTGGAGAGGCGCAGCTGGCGCAGGACATGGCGGCGCGTCTTTTTGAAGAGGGTGTCTTTGTTTCGGGTTTCTTTTTTCCGGTGGTCCCGCGGGGGCAGGCGCGCATCCGGACGCAGATGAATGCGTCTCTGACACGGGCCGAACTGGACAGGGCACTGACGGCATTCGAAATTGCCGGCAGGGCCTGCGGGGTGATCACATGACAAATGAAATGAAAGCACTGAGCAAACTTCACGCCCGCGAGGGCCTGTGGATGACGCATGCCCCGGTGCCTGAACCCGGACCGGATGATGTGCTGATCCGCATCCACAAAACCGGCATCTGCGGCACAGACATCCATATCTGGAACTGGGATGACTGGGCCGCCGGCACGGTGCCTGTTCCGATGATCACGGGTCATGAATTCGCCGGAGAGATCGTCGAGCTGGGCCGCGATGTGACCGACCTGCAGATCGGGCAGCGCTGTTCCGGCGAAGGGCACCTGATCGGCAAGACCTCACGGCAGAGCCGCGCGGGGAAATTCCATCTTGATCCGGCAACACGCGGGATCGGCGTGAACGAACAGGGCGCATTTGCCGAATACCTGTGCCTGCCGGCATTCAATGTGGTGCCCCTGCCGGACGATATTTCGGATGACATCGGGGCGATCCTCGACCCGCTGGGAAACGCGGTCCACACTGCGCTGAGTTTTGATCTGATTGGCGAGGATGTGCTGGTCACCGGCGCGGGTCCGATCGGCATTATGGCCGCCGCCGTGGCACGGCACGCAGGCGCGCGGCATGTGGTGATCACCGACATCAACGCGGAACGGCTCGCTCTGGCCGCAACGGTTGCGGATGTTGTGCCGGTCAATGTAGCGGAGCAGGATCTGGCTGATACAGTCTCTGATCTAAAGATGACACAGGGCTTCGATGTGGGTCTGGAGATGTCGGGAAACCAGCGTGCGCTGGATCAGATGGTCGGCGCCATTACCATGGGCGGCCGCATCGCGATGCTGGGCATTCCACCCGGGAAAAGCCCGGTCGACTGGAGTGAGATTGTCTTTAAGGCCATAACGATCAAAGGTGTCTACGGACGCGAAATTTTCGAAACCTGGTACAAGATGATAGCGATGTTGCAGAACGGGCTGGATGTAAGCCGGGTGATCACGCACCGGTTTTCCGCCGACGCCTTTGAGGCCGGTTTCGCCGCGATGCGCTCTGGCCAGTCCGGGAAGGTGGTGCTCGACTGGACCCGCTGAGCACATACGCCGAAGACAGCTTTTTTGCGCTGACACAGATGGGGCAGGTGGGTCTTGCCCTGCTCTCTGCGATGCTGTGCGTCCTGATGCTATGGGTGACGCGCCGCGCTGCAAAAGGGCGCGTATGGTGGCTGCGTCTGGTGCTGGCAGTGGTGCTGTTTGTGCTCTTCGTCTGGCTGTCGCCGCAGGTGTACTACACCTACTATGGATTCCTCTTTGAAAACCTGCCGCGTCAGCTGGTTATTGGCGCACCGCCCGGGCCGGACCTGCTGGCACAGCTGATGACCTTCTCGTGGCGCGCGAACCTCAGTGCACACAGCCAGGGGCTGCTGGCCTGGGCGATGATCGCAGTCGCCCTATGGCCGCAGCGGAACACGGCCACTCTCTGACAGCAGCCAGCAGTCGCGGCCTTCAAACACAGCCGCATGCAGTGGCCGGAAATAGCCTGCGCCCCCGTCCAGATTGACCCTGTTGCCCGCGTGTTCCGGATGATCCAGCGCGGTGTGTCCGTGGACAATGAGCGGCCCGAACGATCTGCGGTATTCCAGAAAAGGTTGCCTGATCCAGATCAGGTCATCCTCCACCTGCTGGTCAAGCGGCACTTTGGGCCGGATGCCGGCGTGCACAAACAGCAGGTCTCCGTGGCTGTGTGTCAGTGGCAGACCGTTCAGAAAATCACGGTGCACCTGTGGCACAGCGGCCTGCGCTTCCTGCTGAATTTCGACCAGTGGCCCGCCGTCTTCCGCAGTGACGCCGTAGGAGGCCAGTGTTTTGTCGCCGCCAAGACGCGGGTTGAACCAGAAGAGATCTGGGCGTGTCGCAGGATCATGCACGATACAGTAGTCAAGAAACCTGGTCAGGTACCGGTCATGATTGCCCTTGATCATATGCCATGGTCTGCCCGTGGTCTGTGCATCCAGCAGCAACTGCACCACACCTTTGCTGTCCGGTCCGCGGTCCACATAGTCACCGACAAATACGATCTCGGCATCCTTGCCGCCATCCGCTTCGATCAGCTCCAGAACCCGGTGCAGGTCTTCGAGCTGTCCGTGAATGTCACCGATGGCGTAAACAGGCTGAGTCATAACGTGCTCCCTTGTGCGGGTCTTGCCGCATCGGCGCGGAAAAGAAAAGGCGCCCGGAGTAAACCAGGCGCCTTTCCATGTCTGAAGAAACTGAGGTCAGGCGACGTCGAACTGCAGCGGTTTGATCTGGGTAAAGAGACCGGTTTCCGCCAGCTTTGCCCGCGCCTCGGCGGGTACGGGTTCATCGACATAAAGCAGGGCGATTGCCTCGCCGCCCGCTTCGGCACGGCCAAGGGTAAAGTTCGCGATGTTCACGCCGTTGTCACCCATAGTCTGACCCAGCGCGCCAATGATGCCCGGCACGTCTTCGTTGGTGGTATAAAGCATGTGCGCGCCGATCTCGGCATCGATGTTGATGCCCTTGATCTGGATAAACCGCGGCTTGCCATCCGAGAACACGGTGCCGCCAACCGACCGTTCGCGTTTCGCTGTAACGACAGTGACTTTGATATACCCGTCAAACGCACCCGACTTGGCCTGGTTCGTGGTCGAGACCTGAATGCCCCGTTCCCGCGCAATGACGGGGGCCGAAACCATGTTCACATCCGGGTTTACCTTTTTCATGATGCCCGCAATGACGCTGCAGTTCAGCGCCTGCAGATTCATTTCGGCAACCGAGCCGTCATAGAGAATGTTGATGGCTTTGATCGGCTCGTCCGTCATCTGCCCGATGAAGGCACCGAGATGGCCGGAGAGGTTGGCCCATGGCCCCATGACCTTGGCCTCTTCGGCAGTCACGGAGGGCATGTTGAGCGCGTTGGTTACGGCGCCCGTCAGCAGATAGTCTGACATCTGTTCGGCGACCTGAAGGGCCACGTTTTCCTGCGCTTCGGTCGTTGCGGCACCAAGGTGCGGGGTGCAGACGACATTGGGCAGGTTGAAGAGCGGATTTTCGTTCGCCGGCTCCTGCGCAAAGACGTCAAAGGCGGCACCGGCCACATGTCCGGACTGCAGCGCTTCGGCCAGGGCCTCCTCGTCCACCAGACCACCGCGTGCGCAGTTGATGATCCGCACACCCTTTTTGGTTTTGGCGAGAGCTTCACGGCTGAGGATATTGGCTGTGGCTTCGGTAAAGGGCACGTGCAGCGTGATGAAGTCAGCGCGTGCCAGCAATTCGTCCAGTTCGACCTTTTCCACTTTCATGGCGTCGGCCTTTTCCTGACCGAGGAAGGGATCATAGGCGATCACCTTCATATTCAGGCCACGGGCCCGGTCGCAGACGATACCGCCGATGTTGCCGGCACCGATCACGCCGAGGGTTTTGCCCGTCAGCTCTGTCCCCATGAACCTCGATTTCTCCCACTTGCCCGCATGGGTCGACGTGGAAGCCTCGGGAATCTGGCGGGCGACGGCGAACATCATCGCGATGGCGTGCTCGGCCGTTGTGATCATGTTGCCGAAGGGCGTGTTCATCACGATGATGCCCTTCTGCGAGGCAGCATCCTTGTCGATGTTATCTGTGCCGATGCCCGCGCGGCCTATGACTTTTAGATTGCTGGCGGCATCAACAATCTTCTGGGTGACCTTGGTGGCCGAGCGGATCGCCAGACCGTCATAGTCACCGATGATGGCGGCGAGCTTTTCCTTGTCCTTGCCCACGTCGGGCTGGAAATCCACGTCGATGCCACGGTCGCGGAAAATCTGAACGGCGGCTTCCGAGAGTTTGTCGGAGATGAGTACTTTGGGGGCCATTTTGGGCTCCATTCTGAATGTCGGTATAACGTCGGTGTTTTGTCGGTTTCGTGTCGGCGGATTACGCCGACACAGCCAGTGCCTCGATCTCGGCCTCGAATGCCCATGCCAGCCAGGGCAGCATCGCCTCGATGTCGGAGGTCTCTACGGTGCCGCCGCACCAGATGCGCAGACCCGGAGGTGCGTCGCGGTAAGCCCCGATGTCGAGCGCCACGTTTTCGTCCGCCAGCCGTTTGGCAACGGCCTTGGCAAAGGCAGCGCCATCTGTAATCCGGTCATCGGTGAACTTCAGGCAGACGGACGTATTCGAGCGGGTCGCCTGGTCGCTGGCCAGAAAATCAATCCAGTCATGTGTCTCTGTAAAGGCGGAAACGGCTGCTGTGTTGGCGTCAGCCCGGGCGATCAGTCCCTGCAGTCCGCCTACAGATTTCGCCCAGTCGAGCGCCAGAAGATAGTCTTCGACACAGAGCATCGACGGTGTGTTGATCGTCGCACCGGTAAAGATACCGTCGATCAGTTTACCGCCCTTTGTCAGGCGGAAAATCTTGGGCAAAGGCCAGGGCGGCGTATAGCTTTCCAGGCGCGCCACAGCGCGCGGGCTGAGGATAAGCATCCCGTGGGCGGCCTCTCCCCCCAGCACTTTCTGCCAGGAGAATGTCGTTACATCGAGCTTGTCCCAGGGCAGGTCCACGGCGAAGGCCGCAGAGGTCGCATCGCAAAGCGTCAGGCCCGCGCGGTCTGCCGGGATCACATCGCCCGAGGGAAGGCGCACGCCGGATGTGGTACCGTTCCAGGTGAAACAGACATCATTGTCATAGTTCAGTGCGGCCATATCGACGATTTCGCCATATTCCGCAGTGTGCACCGTGTGCTCTATCTTCAGCTGTTTCGCGACATCGGTGACCCAGCCCGCGCCAAAGCTTTCCCAGGCGACCATTTCGGCGTGGCGTTCGCCCAGCAGCGACCACATCGCCATCTCGAACGCGCCTGTGTCAGAGGCTGGCACGATGCCAATTTTGTAATCTGCCGGAACGCCCAGCACTTCGCGGGTCGTTTCGATCGCGGCAAGAAGCTTAGCCTTGCCGGGGGCAGCACGGTGTGACCGGCCCAGAGGGGCGGAGGCCAACCTGCTCAGATCATATGCGGGGGGTTTGGCACAGGGGCCGGATGAGAAACGCGGATTGGCCGGCCGCGCTGCCGGTTGTTGAGTAGCCATCAATGCTATCCTTCCAGATATGCGCCCTTCGTTGGGGAAGGGTGTCCCACGGACGGGCTTAAGGGGCGGGCCCCTCTGGTGCAATCACAAAAAGCGGTCTAATACGTCGCCCGAACGCTTTTTTGCGACACCCTGGTTGCGGATCGGAAACTTCAGACATGTTCACAGTCACTCTGATGAGCGCGCCGGATGCCCGCGCGCTGGACCCCCACGCGGTTGATGCGCTGCGCAACGCCTGGGGCGGCGGTGACGTGCGCTGGCTGGCCCCGGATGTTGCGGCTGAGTTCACTATGCCGGAGGTTCCGTCCAATCAATGGGACGTCTGGGCGGATCTGCAGAGCATTGGTCTTGATCTGGTGGTGCAGCCGTCCGCGGATCGCCGTAAACGGATGCTGCTGGCTGACATGGACAGCACGATGATCCGGCAGGAATGCATCGACGAGCTGGCCGATGAGGCTGGTGTCGGCGCGCGGGTCAAAGACATCACGGCCCGCGCTATGAACGGAGAGCTGGATTTCAACGACGCCCTGCGCGAACGGGTCGGGCTGCTCAAAGGGCTGCCCGTCAGTATCATTGACAAGGTTCTGGCAGAGCGCATCGAATTCATGCCCGGTGGTCATACGCTGCTGGCAACAATGAAGGCGAACGGCGGACAAGCAGCACTGGTATCGGGCGGTTTTACGGCCTTTACCAGCGCCGTTGCCGCCGAACTGGGGTTCGATGAGAACCGCGCAAATACCCTGATGACAGATGGCGGGGCGCTGAGCGGCGAGGTTGGCCTCCCGATCCTGGGAAAGCAGGCGAAGGTCGATGCGCTGAACGAGATCACCGCTCGCCTCGGGATCAGTCCGGGCGATGTGATCGCCGTTGGGGACGGCGCCAATGATCTGGGCATGCTGGGGCTGGCCGGAACAGGTGTCGCGCTGCATGCAAAACCCAGCGTTGCCGCCCGGTGCGACGTGCGGATCAACCACGGTGATCTGACGGCGCTTCTCTACATTCAGGGTTACGCGCAGGCGGATTTCGTCCACCCCTGAGGCGGGCAGCCGCGATCTGTGCTATACTGTGCCCAGCCAAACAGGGAGGGAACAGCATGCCACAGTACGTTTTTGCCTATCACGGCGGTACGATACCCGAGACAAAAGAAGAGGGCGAAAAGGCCATGGCGGCCTGGCAGTCCTGGTTCATGGGGATGGGAGAAGCCGTTGTGATTCCGGGGAATCCCGTCGGCATGTCGAAAACCGTATCGGCTGAGGGGGTCGACGATCACGGCGGCGCAAATCCGTTGTCCGGTTACACGGTGGTATCCGCGGAAACCGTCGAGGATGCCGTGGCCATGGCCAAGGGCTGTCCGATGGTTGCAGACGGGTCCGGCTCGGTCGAGGTAGCCGAAGTCATCGAGATGTAATCAGTGCAGCTCCTGTGCCGGTCTGATCCAGCCGGTCTGACGACCTGCCCGGTTGGTGATCGGGGCATTCATATACCGCAGTGTTTCCGGATGATCAGGCTCTAACACACCAAGTTTTACCAGAATTGCGGCAATGGCACATTCTGAAGCACGGGTGGTGCCGTCACTGATTTTCAGGGCAACGCCCATTTTTTTCTCCGGGATGATCGCGGTAAAAAATCCTTCGGCACCGGTTTTGAGGGCAACCCTGCCGTTCATGGCGCGCATCAGACCGGTACAGGCGCGGCCTTCACCGGCAACGAGTTCAGGATGCAGGCACATCGCCTCACGCAGGCGGGCCTCGGCGCTGCCGTCCGGGCTGGCAGCGAAATGCGCCATTGCACGCGCCATGCCATGCAGGCTGCCAGCGAAGTTGGGCGCAGAGCATCCGTCAATGCCATATCCGGGCGACGTCTCGTCCGTGACCCGCTCAAAGGATTCCAGAACCGCCTTCTGCACCGGATGGTCCGCGTCGATGTATTCTGCGCCGCCCCCGAGATGCCGGTTCAGGGTCAGAAACCCTGTATGCTTGCCCGAGCAATTGTTGTGGTGCTGACAGGGCGATTCGCCTGCACAGATCAGACCGTTCCGTGCGGCCTGGTCCTGAGGTTCCTGCGGCCCGCAACGCAGCGCATCATCATCCAGCCCAAGAGCCTGCAGCCATTGCGTCACTCGTTCGGTGTGAATGGCCGCGCCATTGTGCGAGGCGCAGGCCAGCGCCAGGTGCTCGCTTGTCAGCCCGGCCTGATCAGCGGCACCGGAGTTGATCAGTGGCAGCGCCTGGATCATTTTGGACGAACTGCGGGACAGCACAGTGCGGTCCGGATCACCCCAGGCGGCGACGATTTCACCGGCCTCATCACAGACCACCGCATGGCCTGTATGGACGCTTTCCAGAAAGTCGCCGCGCCAGATTTCTGTCATCACCACAGGTTGTGCCATTTTTTCCTTCACTTTCCAGCGAAAAGCTGCTGATCGGCCTTTCAGGCGCTGTGCAATTCGCGCTATTGTGGTCCTTGTCGGGAAGAACAACCGGACTGGCAAGAGAGCGTTTCATAAAAATCGACGCCGCCGGATCCGAAAAACTTGAGGTCAGATACGGCTGGAGGCTGTAAACATGCGGAATTCATTTGCTATTTTTGGTTTTGCTGCATCCCTTGCGATGCTTGCATCCGGTGCGACAGCGCAGGAGCAGAGCAGTAACCGTGTAGCGACCAAGACAGACTGGAACGTGTTTGTCGAAGACAATCCCAAGGAATGCTGGGGTGTTTCGGTTCCGACCGAAACCGTGAATACACGTGACGGGCGCGTTGTTGCGGCCACCCGGGGGCAGATCCTGCTGATGGTTTCCTACCAGCCGGGCGCGAATGTGGCCGGGCAGGTATCCTTCACCGGTGGCTATCCGTTCCGTGAGGACAGCCAGGTCAGTGTGAACATCGGTGGTACGGAGTTCATTATGTTCACCGAAGGCGAATGGGCGTGGCCAACCACCCCATCAGACGACGCCAAGCTGGTCAGTGCCATGAAGCGTGGGGCAAACGCGGTTGTGACGGGTATTTCCAGCCGCGGTACAACAACAAAGGACACGTTCTCATTGCTGGGCTTTACGGCGGCGGTTGAGGATGCGGAAAAACGCTGCAACTGACCCGCAGTGATGACCTGCGTATCGGGCCCGCGACACGTTAACGTGTCTGCGGGCTTTTCCTTTTGAATTGTGCCGGAATCCCTATATAGAGGCGCATCCACGCAAACCGGGAAAACTCAGATGTCAGCCACAGCGCCGATCACGCAGGACGTACACACCATTCCGCGCAAGCTGCCGGACGGGCCGGTCAATCTTGTCGGACTGACCCGCGACGCGATGCGCGCAGCACTGATTGCGGCAGGCACACCCGAAAAGCAGGCGAAAATGCGGGTCGGCCAGATCTGGCAGTGGATTTATCAGTGGGGGGTCCGCGATTTTGACGCGATGACCAACCTTGCCAAAACGTACCGCGCTGACCTGAAAGAGAAATTTGTCATTGAGGTGCCGGAAGTCGTGACCCGGCAGGTCAGCGATGACGGCACCCGCAAGTACCTCGTGCGGATCGCGGGGGGGCACGAAGTCGAGGTCGTTTATATCCCTGAGGAAGGGCGCGGCACGCTGTGTATCTCCAGCCAGGTTGGCTGCACCCTGACCTGTTCGTTCTGTCATACCGGCACACAGAAACTGGTGCGGAACCTCACAGCGGGCGAGATCATCGGTCAGGTGCTGGTGGCCCGCGATGATCTGGGCGAATGGCCGGAAATCGGCGCGCCAAAGAACGAGGTGCGTCTGCTCAGCAACATCGTTCTGATGGGCATGGGCGAGCCGCTCTATAATTTCGAGAATGTGCGGGATGCGATGAAGATCGCCATGGACGAAGAAGGGATCCAGCTCTCGCGCCGCCGGATCACCCTGTCCACGTCGGGTGTTGTGCCCGAAATCGAGCGCACCGCAGATGAGATTGGCTGCCAGCTGGCGGTGAGTTTTCACGCGACCACGGACGAGGTGCGCGACAGGCTGGTGCCGATCAATAAACGCTGGAACATTGAAACGCTGCTGGCGGCGCTGCGCGCCTACCCGCGCGGGCGGAATTCCGAGCGGATCACCTTTGAATATGTGATGCTGGATGGCGTGAATGACAGCGATGCAGATGCGCACCGGCTTGTCGAACTGATCGACGGCATTCCGGCCAAGATCAACCTTATTCCATTCAACGAATGGCCGGGCGCACCCTACAGGCGGTCGTCCAACAACCGCATCCGGGCCTTTGCCAATATTGTCTACCAGGCAGGCTATGCGTCACCGATCCGCACGCCACGGGGCGAGGACATCATGGCAGCATGTGGCCAGCTGAAATCGGCGACCGAACGCGCGCGCAAATCACGCCGCCAGATTGAAGCCGAAGCGGGTCTGGCTGAAAGCTGATGCGCCGGCGTGATCTGCTGGTTATCGGTGGGCTGATGGCAGCAGCCATTGCGGTGCCGCCTGTGCTGCGCCGGTTGCCATCACAGATGGAATTCACACCATTGCCTGGTTTCGATGGCTTCAGACGGGTGCGGGGTGGTGCCGTTTCTTCGGTCAACGTTGCGTTGATCGGCCTTGAGAGTCGCCTGCCTGAACCGTCGAACCCGGATCCGGGACCACCCGGCAATCCGTGTCAGGCGCTGTTCGGGCCGGGCAGATGGACAGCGGATCGGGTGCCTGTGGCCATCTTCAGCGACTTTAACTGTCCCTACTGCAAAACCCTGGACGCCCGGCTGATTGCTTTGCGGGATGGCGGCGCGCCGATCCGTCTGATCTGGCACGAGATGCCGCTGCTGGGTCAGGGTTCATACCGCGCTGCCAAAGCGGTGATTGCTGCGGAATTCCTGGGCAGGGGTGATGCTGCGCGGGCGTATCTGTGGCACCACAACCTGCGCCCCGGTCCTGCGGCGCTGGGCCGGATGGCCGAGGCAATTGATCTGCTGCCGGACATGCTGCGCCGTGAGTTTGACAGCGGCCGGGTGAACCGCAAGCTCAGCACCAGCCTGGCCCTCGGCGGCCAGCTTGGGATTCCCGGAACGCCGGGCACAGTCATCGGCCGCACGCTGGTGGTGGGTGCCATCAGCCCGCCGGACCTCAAAAAGCTGATCGGCCTTGAACGCGACGCAGGCCCGCTGGCCTGCACCTGATAAGGATCAGTTCCTGCCTGGCAGGCTGTCGCGTGCGGGAGCGTCTTCCCATGTTTCGATCAGATCCATCGCTTCGGCGGCACTTTCGACAAAGCGGAAGAGATCGAGATCCTCGTCCGAGATCGTGCCCGCATCCGCAAGCGCTTCCCAGTTGAGGATTTTCTCCCAGAATGCCCTGCCGAACAGCAGAACCGGCACACGCTGCATCCGCCCGGTCTGGATCAGGGTGAGTGTTTCAAAAAGCTCGTCCATTGTGCCGAACCCGCCGGGGAAGACACAGATCGCCCGCGCCCGCATCAGGAAATGCATCTTGCGGATGGCGAAGTAGTGAAAGTTGAAACACAGCTCTGGTGTGACAAATTCATTGGGTGCCTGCTCGTGCGGAAGGACGATATTGAGCCCGATGGAATGGCCGCCCGCATCCTGTGCACCGCGGTTTCCGGCCTCCATCACGCCGGGGCCACCACCGGTGACCACAACATTTTCCCGACCTTCGCTTTCAAGGCTTTGCAGTGTCATCAGACGCGCAAATTCCCGTGCCTCATCATAAAAATGCGACAGCTCAGCCAGCGTTTTCGTGCGCGCTTTGTCCTTGTCCACCGGGCGGGGGATACGCGCGCCACCAAAGAGCACGATGGTGCTGGTGATGTTATGTTCGTCCAGCAGCATTTCCGGCTTCAGCAGTTCCAGCTGCAACCGCACGGGCCGGAGTTCCTCGCGGCACATGAAATCCTGGTCCGTAAAAGCCAGCCGGTAGGCTGGGGCGCGGGTCTGTGGGGTGTCCGGTACCGTCAGGGCCGCGTCGCGGTCAGTGTGCGCGTCCCGCAGCGGATGTTTGTGGCGTCGTTCCGTCATAGTGTTCTCCGAAATTCCGGTATGTCACAGGGGCGCATGTCAGCGCGTGGGATGCAATGGTCCGGGATCATTCTTCACAGGCCTGTGCTTTTCGCGAACGATTGCACAGGCGGTTGTGGCCTTGTATAGGCCCGACAACCTGAAATTTTCATAAAACGGAGACCGCCCATGTCCAACGCACAGCTTGAAGCCGCGATCGAAGCCGCCTGGGAGGCCCGCGATACCATCACGCCTGCCACGACCGGTGAGACCCGTGACGCGATCGAAGACACGCTCGCCGCTCTGGACAGTGGCACGCTGCGCGTCGCCGAAAAGCAGGACAGCGGCGACTGGCACGTGAACCAGTGGGCGAAAAAGGCCGTTTTGCTGGGGTTCCGGATCAAGGACATGGAAATGCAGTCCGGTGGCCCGCAGGGTTCCGGCTGGTGGGACAAGGTCGACAGCAAGTTCGCTGGATGGGGCGATGACCAGTGGAAAGCGGCCGGTTTCCGCGCGGTGCCGAATTGTGTGGTCCGCAAATCGGCCTTTATCGCGCCGGGCGTTGTGCTGATGCCATCGTTTGTGAACCTTGGTGCTTATGTGGACGAAGGCACCATGGTCGATACCTGGGCCACCGTCGGCTCCTGTGCGCAGATCGGCAAGAACGTGCACCTCTCCGGCGGCGTCGGCATTGGTGGCGTGCTGGAACCGATGCAGGCGGGCCCGACAATTATTGAAGATAACTGCTTTATCGGCGCGCGGTCCGAAGTGGTCGAAGGCTGCATCGTGCGCGAAGGCTCCGTGCTGGGCATGGGTGTGTTCATTGGCAAGTCCACCAAGATTGTCGACCGTGAGACAGGTGAGTTCACCTATGGCGAAGTGCCGGCGGGCTCCGTTGTGGTGGCAGGCTCCATGCCGTCGAAAAACGGTGTGAACCTCTATTGCGCGGTGATCGTCAAAAAAGTGGACGCGCAGACGCGCTCGAAGACCTCGATCAACGAGCTGCTGCGCGACTGAGGTAAACAACCGTTAAGACCTGGGGCAAAGCTGCCCCAGGATTTCCCGGTAATCGCCGGGAGCATGAACTATTCCGGCCAGGATGCTTCTTTAGGCCGGTCTCATGCGTCAGAGTTCTCATCAGTTATCTTTTCCGGTGCTGCAGGTGACTGCGGATCTGCGCTCCATTGCATCGACGGGATTTGGTGAGTTGTCAGCGCTGATGAAGCCAGGGCTGAAACCTGTTCTGCGGAAGATCATTTTCGATCAGAGGTGCGTCATGCGCCCGGCGGATGCAAAGCTGATCCACGCCGATCTGATGGCTTTTGCGGCATCGCCCGGACGGGGCACCGGACCATTTATGACGGCGACAGCGCTGCTGATTGCAGATCGTCTGCAGGGCGGGGCCGGTACAGACGACCTGTCCGCGAACTGGAAACGCCTGCGCGAGAAATATCTTGAAGGTCCGTCGCCTGTTCGCGCAACGCTGATGAACGGGTTCTGGCGGTTGCAGGGTGTGCATCGCGCCACACCTGAACAGCGGGTGCCTGCCAGGGATCTCATGACCTACGACGCCGAAGACCTGCAGCGGTTGCTGCGCCGGATTGCCTGTTCGATGACGGATGAGATCAGGGACAGGGTCTGTTCGGTGGCAGAGGCCGAAACGGTTGGGGTACATCGCCGGGCGCTTGATAATTGTCTGGCGGGCAGTTGTGTTCTGTCGGAATTCGGCGACTGGTTCCCGGGCGAGGTGGTCGAAAAAGCCTCACTCGATCCGGAGCACCCTGGATATGCCGGTTGCACAGCATTGATATTGCTGGATGCGATCGAGACCCGCGACGCCCAGGAAAAAATGGCGTTCCGCTGGCAGGAGCAGGCTGACAGGTACCTCCGGCTGCGGCCGGAATTCAGGGTGCCTATTGTTGCCGGTGTACGGCATCTGCATGAGATGTTCTTTGACTGGCAGCCTTACGGTGGCTGGCCGCCCGAAGAGCTGATGGAAAAAGCCGTTGTGGTGCCATTCGCCAAACACTAACAACGGTGTATGGCTTCAGCAAAAAAACCCTCCCGCCAGCAGGTCTATACCCTGATCGTGCAGATTGGCCGCAAAGAAGGTGATGGCCTTCCGGACAAAGCTACGGGCGCTGGTCTCGTTGTTTTCTCCAGCGGCGTCGATGAAGCGGAGGCGGTGCGCGAAACCGTTGCCGTGCTGAAACAGGCAGAAACGGCGCCACTGGATGTCACCGGATATGGAACGCTGGCAGAGCGCGAAGCGGCAGGTCATGAAATCAGCGAGGACGAACGGCAGCTCATGCAGCGCGCGCTCGACGAGAACGCTGTGATCATTGCCCAGATGGAACCCTTCTACGATGACGCTCCTGCCCGGGAGTAATCACGCAACGCGTATGGGTCTGTTGCTGTGTCATGATATGCGGAGCGCAATACGGGGCATTGCGCTTGTGCTACAGAGCTTTTAGCCCTGAGTACCATAAATACTCCGGAGAATTCTATGTCCCTGCCTGATCCCGTTGCCCTGACCGCTGATCTTGTCCGCTGTGCCTCTGTCACGCCCGCTGATGAGGGTGCGCTCGATGTCCTGCAGTCCAGGCTGGAAGCGGCCGGGTTCGACTGCACCCGTGCCGACCGGGCAGGTATTGCGAACCTCTTTGCCCGTTGGGGCGAAAAAGGTCATGCGCGCACTTTCGGCTTCAACGGTCATACGGATGTGGTGCCTGTGGGGGACGAGGCATCATGGTCCTCTCCGCCTTTTGCAGCTGAAATCTGCGATGGCGTTATGTACGGGCGTGGAACAACAGATATGAAATCTGGTGTGGCGGCATTTGCGGCTGCAGCGATCCGGTTTGTGACTGAAACGCCGCCGGATGGCGCGGTCATTCTGGCCATTACAGGCGACGAAGAAGGGGATGCTACAGACGGAACAACCGCATTGCTGGATCACATGGAGGCGTCGGGCGAGCAGATGTCCGTCTGTCTTGTGGGCGAGCCGACCTGCCCCTCTGTCATGGGAGAGATGATGAAGATCGGGCGCCGCGGGTCGATGACGGCCTGGATCACGGTCACGGGCCGGCAGGGGCATTCCGCTTATCCGCACCGGGCACTGAACCCGCTGCCTGCGATGATGCGGCTGATGGACCGGCTGGCCAGCCATGAACTGGATCAGGGCACGGACCATTTCGACGCGTCGACGCTGGCTGTGGTCACCGTCGACACGGGCAATCCGGCAACCAATGTGATCCCGGAAACCTGCAGTGCTGCGGTGAACATCCGGTTCAATGATCTGCACTCAGGTGCATCGCTGACCGATTGGATCAGAGAAGAAATTGCCAGAACAGAGACTGAATTCGGCGTTCAGATGGATTTGCGGATCAAAATATCCGGCGAGAGTTTTCTGACCCCGCCAGGACCGCTTTCTGATCTGGTGGCCGCTGCTGTGCAGGACGAAACCGGCGTGACGCCGGTGCTGTCCACAAGCGGCGGAACCTCGGACGCGCGGTTCGTCAAAAACCACTGCCCGGTGGTAGAGTTCGGACTGGTCGGCCAGTCGATGCATCAGGTAGACGAACACGTGCAGGTCGATCACATCCGCCAGCTCACATCGATCTATGAGCGCATTCTGCGGGACTATTTTGCGTGAGGCAGCGCCTTGTCGTCATGGTCAAGGAACCTCGGCCGGGGCGTGTGAAAACCCGCCTCGGTCGGGATATCGGAATGACGACAGCCGCGTGGTGGTTCCGTCACCAGACGGGCTCCCTGCTGAGACGGCTGCGGGACCCGCGCTGGGACCTTGTTCTGGCCGTTGCCCCTGATGTCGAAGGGTTGCGCAGCAGGGTCTGGCCAAGCGATCTGGCGCGCATACCGCAGGGCAGAGGCAACCTGGGAGACCGGATGGCCCGCGCGCTTGCTCTGCCGGGTCCCGGCCCGGTCTGTGTAATCGGTGCGGATATTCCCGGGATCAACCGGACCCGGGTCGCCCGGGCATTCGCCGAACTTGGTCGGAATGAAGCTGTTTTCGGGCCTGCGCCGGATGGTGGGTACTGGCTCATCGGTCTCGCGCGGCGGCGTCCCGCGCCGCCGGCACTGTTTCACCTGGTGCGCTGGTCAACGGAACATGCGCTGGCGGATACGCTGGAGACTTTGCCTGGTTTGCGCACAGCATTCGTTGACAGTCTTGCCGATGTGGACACCGCAGGGGATTTGCGCATGACGCGCCGGAGCGCGCGTGTTACCTGAGGTGCATGTCCAAAATCCCCTCCAAATCTGAAATACTCGACTGGATCACTGCCAATCCTGCGCTGACGGCGAAACGTGATATTGCCAAGGCCTTTGGCATCAAGGGTGCTGACCGGATCGATCTCAAGCGCGTTCTGAAGGAACTGGAGGCCGAAGGACACCTGGAAAAACGCAAGCGGAGCTATCAGGATCCCGAACGCCTGCCGCCGGTCGCCGTTCTGCAGGTAACCGGGCCGGACAATGACGGCGACCTTTTTGCCAAGCCGATGGAATGGCAGGGCGAGGGGGTCGAACCCGTCGTGCTGATCATTCCGCGGGCATCAGATCCCGCGCTGGGAGCGGGGGATCGTATTCTTGCGCGGCTGACCCTGATCAAGGGCGAAGCGCATCACTACGAAGCGCGGATGATCCGGAGAATAGGCTCTAATCCGAAGCGAATCCTCGGTGTTTTCCGCACCACATCGGATGGCGGGCGCATCGTTCCCATCGACAAAGGGTCCGACAGCGAATGGCGGGTTGCCGGTGATGCAACGCATGGCGCGAAAGACGGCGAGCTGGTGGAAGCGGAACAGGCAGGACCGGCCGGGCGCATGGGCCGGCCCCGGGCGCGTGTTGTCGAGCGCCTGGGCGATCCTTCAGTACCAAAAGCCGTTTCACTCATCGCTATTCATGAACACGGTATCCCCGACAGTTTCCCGGATGAAGTGGTGGCAGAGGCCGATAAAGCGGAGCCGCTGGGTCTGAGTGGGCGCGAGGATCTGCGTGATCTGCCGCTGATTACCATCGACCCGTCTGACGCGCGGGACCATGACGATGCCTGCTATGCGCACGCCGATGATGATCCGCAGAACAAGGGCGGGCATATCGTTTGGGTCGCTATTGCGGATGTGGCCGCTTACGTGACGCCCGCGTCCGCCCTTGACCGTGAAGCCCGCAAACGGGGCAATTCGACGTATTTTCCCGATCGGGTGGTCCCGATGCTGCCGGATCATCTGTCCGGCGATCTGTGCTCACTACATGAAGGGGTGCCGCGCGCCTGTATCGCCGTGCGGATGCAGCTGGATGCAGAGGGTAACAAACTCAGCCACAGTTTTCACCGTGGCCTGATGCGGTCACCTGCCTCCCTTCACTATGAAGAAGTGCAGGATGCGGTTGACGGGCGCCCGAATGACCGCACAGGTCCCTTAACAGAGACTGTTTTGCGGCCACTTTATGCAGCGTATGACGCGCTGGTCGCAGCGCGGAAAAGGCGTCAGCCCCTCGATCTCGATCTGCCGGAGCGCCGGATTGTTCTGGATGACGATGGTACGGTCACTTCGGTGGCCTTCAAAGACCGGCTGGACGCGCATCGCCTGATCGAAGAGTTCATGGTGCTAGCCAATGTGGCGGCGGCTGAAACACTGATCGAAAAGCGTGTGCCTTTGCTTTTCCGCGTGCACGAAGAACCCAGCCCCGAAAAACTCGAAGCGTTGCGGGAGACAGCCCAGGCCAGCGGGTTCAACCTTGCCAAAGGGCAGGTGCTGAAAACAGCGCATCTGAACAGGCTGCTGAATGACGCGGCGGGCACAGATGAGGCGGAGCTCATCAACCTGTCCACGCTGCGTTCTATGACGCAGGCCTATTATGCACCGCAAAACCTTGGCCATTTCGGCCTCGCCCTGCGCCACTATGCGCATTTCACCTCACCCATCCGGCGATATGCCGATCTGGTCGTGCACCGCGCCCTGATTGCGGCACACGGCTGGGGCAAGGACGGCCTGCGCCCCGAAGACTATGAAGGGCTCGAAGAGACCGGCACGCATATCTCCGATACAGAACGGCGGTCGATGGTTGCCGAGCGCGACACAACCGACCGGTACCTTGCAGCGTTTCTGTCGGAACGCGTGGGCAATGAATTCACGGGCAGGATCAGTGGCATTGCCCGGTTCGGTGTTTTCGTGAAACTGGATGAGACCGGGGCGGACGGGCTGGTGCCGATGCGCTCCATCGGGCGTGAATATTTTCATTTTGACCGGGACGCCGGAACGCTCATGGGTTCGGACACCGGGATTATCATCAGCATCGGACAGCGGGTGACCGTGCGCCTTGCAGAGGCGACACCGGTCACGGGCGGTATTGCGCTTGAGCTGCTGTCTCTGGATGGCGCGGCAATTCCTCGCGGGCGGCAGTCGCCTGCGGGCCGGTCTCCCCGGCGCCGCAGTGTGAAGGCCAGAAAAAAGGCCTCCAAAACGAAACGAAAGGTGAAGCGCACAAGGCGCTAGCCCATCGTCCGCTGTGTCCGGTCCAGGTAGCCCATCAGGATGCCGTTGTCCTCGACATAACGTTTCAGCAGCGTCATGCCGGGTGTTGCCCGGATTGCACTGAGCACGGGGGCGACGGACGCGTCTGCAGACGTTGGCCGGTCCCCGAACAGGAACTCCCGGTGCCTGACCCGGTTCGTGATAGCGGCAATATCAGGCTCTATTCTGGCCAGACGCTGGGCTTCGTTCAGCCGGCCAAGGCCCTGGGTGTTCATACCCGCGAGGACTTTTGCACGCAGCTGCCTTGTCACCAGACCACGGATCAGCCCCGGTACACCGGCAAAATAGGTTTCCCGCACAACCGGCCAGACATCGTCATTTGCCCAGCGATCGAGAACCAGGTGAAAGTACATATGTTCTTCGGCCATCCGGATGAATGCCCGCGACACTGCTTTGTCATCGTCAGACAGGCCGTGATCAAAATCGGCGCCACCCGCTTCAAGGTGTGTCCTGATCCCGTCACTGTCGGGTATCAGCCGGTCTTCGACGCGGATCACCGGGAGTTTGGCAAAGGGCATCATACGGGGGTCCAGTGTATCTTCACGGCGCCACGTCTGTCCTGACAGGTTCAGCAGCCATGCGGCTTTGGTACAGAAGGGGCTGGAAGAAAACTGGCCAAAGGCGGCGGGGTAGGTCAGCAGTGCAATCATGACGGGATTTCCTTGTTTCGGGGGTATCCAGAATAGGAAACCGTCCTGACAGTTTCTGGCAGTACTTGTGATATGGTGAGACCATGAGCAGAACACACAGACTTTTTCAGATGATGCAGACGCTGCGCCGGTTGCCGCCCCCCGTGACGGCAAACCGCCTGTCTGATGAGATGGGCATGTCGCTGCGGACCATCTATCGCGATATAGAGGCACTGCGAGGCATTGGTGCGGTCATCGATGGAGAGGCCGGGTTCGGTTACACCCTGATCGAAGATGCCGCTCTGCCGCCGCTTGGGTTCGAGGATGACGAGCTTGAGGCTCTGGTCCTGGGGCTGCGTGATGTTGCTGTGATTGCCGACCCGGCGCTGGCCCAGGCCGCAAACTCAGCTCTCGCAAAAATCCGGGCGCGCGTGCCGCCCCGACAGGCACATCGTCTGCAGCACGCGGTGTTGGATGCGCACCGCTACGCGCCCCGCCCGGACATTCATGTGGATGTCTCGAAGCTGCGCGAAGCCACCTGGGATGAGGTCAGTGTGGTGCTTACCTACACCGATGCGCAGGGCGCTGAAACCGAAAGGCTGGTGGACCCGCTGGGGTTTGTGTACCTCGACCGCAGCAATGTGCTGATGGCGTGGTGTCATCTGCGCCAGGACTTCCGGACATTCCGCCTGGACCGGATCAGCCGGTTTGTTCGGACAGACAACAGTTTCCGGCCAAAACGGGTGCCGATGCTGCGCGAACACCTCGAGCGGATCCGCTGTGACATCACAACATCGGCAGAACCCCGCACCCGCTCGGATTGAATTCTTTCTCTGTGGCTCCAGATTCGCTAGAATAGCAACCAATAAAAATGAACCGAGCAGCAGGATATCAACATGCAGTGGAAGATCTGGAGCGCAGGACTTTTGACCGCCGGGCTCGCCCTGACGGGTGTGGCAGAGGCACAGAACACCATCCAGTCGCCGAGGCCCGTGGTCCGGCCGGCCTCTGCCCCTGAACCGGTCGTGAACAACGCGGTTCCTCTGATGGCAACCGCAGCCCGTCCGAAACTGCGCCCTGCCACGCGCGGGGCAGGCGAGCCTTCACCCGCGGTTGTGCAGGTTGCTTCGCCGGCTGGTTTTGACCGCTGGGTGCAGAATTTCCAGCGGCGTGCCCGGGCGCAGGGGATCAGCAACGCGACACTGCAGGCGGCATTCCGGAACGTCCGCTACGACCCGGACGTCATCAAACGCGACCGCAATCAGTCGGAGTTCACCAAAACCATCTGGCAGTATCTCGATAGTGCCGTCTCTGACCGGCGCATCCGCAACGGCAAGGCGGCACTGAAAGAGCACCGCCGCACACTGGAAGCGATTGAACGGCGGTATGGTGTTGAAAAAGAAGTAGTTGTTGCCGTCTGGGGCCTTGAAAGCGGGTATGGCGTGTTCCGTGGGAGCAATGATGTGATCGGTTCGCTGGCAACGCTGGCCTTTGACGGGCGACGGGGCGCGTTTTTCGAAGAGCAGCTGATTGCCGCGCTGAAAATTCTGCAGAACGGCGACACAAGCCCGCGCAATATGACCGGCAGCTGGGCGGGGGCGATGGGCCACACCCAGTTTATCCCAACGTCGTACCTGGCCTTTGCGGTTGATTTTGACGGTGACGGCCGGCGGGACATCTGGGCAGATGATCCGGTGGATGCGCTGGCCTCGACGGCGGCGTATCTGAACAAGTCCGGCTGGACCAAAGGCCAGCCCTGGGGCGTCGAAGTTCAGGTGCCGCGGGGTTTTGACTACGCACTGGCGAACCGCAAGGTCACTAAAACACCAGCGCAATGGGCCCGGCTTGGTGTGGTGGATATGAAAGGCCGGCAGGTGCCGAACCACGGCCGCGCATCCCTGCTGCTGCCGGCCGGTGCTGATGGGGTCGCGCTGCTGATCTTCAGCAATTTCCGGTCGATTGAACGCTACAACGCGGCGGATGCCTATGTGATCGGCGTCGGCCATCTGAGTGACAGGATCCGTGGTGGCAGTGAGTTCAAAGCTGACTGGCCGTCAGATGGCCGTGCGCTGACCCGCGCCGAACGCCGGGAACTGCAGGAACGCCTTACGCGGGCTGGGTTCAGCACGCAGGGCGTTGATGGGCGGATCGGACCGAACACGATTGCCGCTGTGCGCGCCTATCAGCGGTCGCGTGGCCTGACACCCGATGGGTACGCGTCACTGAGCCTGCTGCAAAAACTGCGCTGAACGTCAGCGGAACCGTTCAATCAGCGCCTGTGTCCGTTCGCGGGTAAGCGAAATCCGGCAGGACCGGATTTCGATGCCGGTTCCCGACCCGCCGCCAAAGAGCGAGCCCGCGTAGTTGCACTCAGCGTCGCGCCAGGCTTCCCAGGCGGCCTGGGATTCCTGCAGTGCCGGCACAGCAAAGGTTCTGCCCGCGACTTTGTCCAGTTCCTGCGCTGAGTCAGTTGCAAAGCCAAGAATGACCTCAAGCGCGCTTTCGGCTGCTTTTTCTGTCTCTGTCAGACAGTCGGCTGTTTCTACCTGCGACTTTGTCATCAGGCTGCACTCGAGAGATGGGTCTGCAGTACTTGCCGTCGCCGCGCAAAAGACAGCGACAGAAATTGGAAGTCTTCTGATCATCCGGGGCTCATACCACGCAGACGCTCCGACCGTCGACGCAGTAATTCGACAACAGTCAGCAGACCAATAGAGATGATCACAAGGATCGTTGCCACAGCCAGAATTGTCGGACTGATCTGTTCCCGCAGGCCGGTGAACATCTGCCAGGGCAGTGTTTTCTGTCCGGCGGATCCCACAAAGAGCACCACAACCACCTCATCGAACGATGTGATAAAGGCGAACAGCCCCCCTGAAATCACACCCGGCAGGATCAGTGGCATCTGCACCCGGAAAAAGGTGGTGACGGGGTTGGCGCCCATGTTGGCTGCTGCCCGGGTCAGCGAATTGTCAAAACCGACAAGTGTGGCGGTCACGGTGATGATCACGAACGGGATACCCAGGGCCGCATGTGCGAGCACAACGCCGATGTAGGTGCCCTGCAGGCCGATCCGGCTGTAAAAGAAGTACATGCCCGCCGCAGAGATGATCAGAGGTACGATCATAGGCGAGATCAGGATGGCCATAATCGCGCGACGGAATGGCACATGCGCCTGGCTCAAACCGATCGCTGCGAGGGTGCCGAAGCTGACAGACAGCAATGTCGCCACCGGGGCGATTTTGACGGAGTTCGCCAGTGCACCCTGCCAGTCCGAATTTGTGAAGAAGTCCTCGTAGTGCTTCAGCGAATACCCTGCCGGATCAAACCGCAGCATTTCCGGTGTGAAGGTAAAAAAGTCCTCGGCGTTAAAGCTCAGTGGCATCACAACGATGATCGGTGTGATCAGAAACACGAGGATCGCGCCACAGATCACGCGGAAGGTGTAGTGCCAGAGCACCTGACCCGGCGTGAGATAGGGCACCAGGTGCTGGCGGTAGCGGGATTCGTAGAGCCAGAAGCTGACCCAGCCGAAGAACCAGCCAAAGGCTGCACCGATGATACCGGCCGGAATGCCGCCAAAGGCGAAACCGGCGGCGGCCAGCAGGACCACAAAACCCCATCGGCCGGCCTTTTCATTGCGGATCACTTTAGTCAGCACAAAGGCCGCAGCAGCCATGAGAACCGCGCCAAGCACAATGCCCAGCAGGCCGCTACCCTGCGCAGTGCCAACGAAGAGGCCGCCGAATGCGCCAAACGCGGCCACGACCGGAACATAGAAAGACGGTTCGGTGCGGGATACAGGTGTCAGAGCGACCATTGCATCAGCCTCCCAGTTTCACGTTGTCGATGCCGACGATGCGGTCGTAGGCCCAGTAAAGCCCCAGAACCACCGCCAGCAGGATTGCCCCAAGCGCGGCAGCCAGCCCCCAGTTGAGCGAACTGGAGATGTGATAGGCGATCCGGTTCGAGATGAACGTGCCCGTTGTGCCTCCCACGATCTCGGGGGTGATGTAGTATCCGATGGCCAGGATAAAGACGAGGATTGAGCCCGCGCCGATGCCCGGCACTGACTGCGGGAAGTAAACACGCCAGAAGGCTGTCCAGTTGGTGGCACCCAGCGATTTCGCCGCGCGCAGATAGCTGGGCGGAATGGTCTTCATCACCGAATAAAGCGGCAGGATCATAAAGGGCAGCAGGATGTGAGTCATCGCGATGATCGTACCTGTCTGGTTGTTGATGAGCGCCAGACGGCTGTCATCGGCAACCAGTCCCAGCCAGACGAGCGTGTCATTCACCACGCCCTGTTGCTGCAGCATGACCTTCCACGCGGATGTCCGCACCAGCAGCGAGGTCCAGAAGGGCAGCAACACAAGGATCATCAGCAGGTTGGCGGTCCGCGCTGGCAGGTTCGCAAGGATCCAGGCGACCGGATAGCCCAGAAGGATGCAGCTGCCGGTGATCACGAGCGACATAAAGAGCGTTCGGATGAAGAGCTTGATATAGATCTGTTCGTTGTCAGGACGCATTTCGGGGCCGTCCTGGGTCTTCTTCATGTCGACCGCATTCAGGAAGTAGCCGCTGGTAAAATCCGGGCTATAGGTCTGGATCGTCTGCCAGACCTCGATGTCGTGCCAGTCCTCGTCTACGTCCTCAAAGGCGGCCGGGTAGTCGACAAACTCAAATTCTGCGACGGTGGCTTCGGCTTCCTGTAGCTCAGATGCGCCCGGACCTGCGTAGCCGGACACGTCAGCACCAGCGCTGAAGTCGGCATAAAGTGCCGAATAAACAATGGCCCAGGGGTCTTCTTTGGTCAGATTGTCTTCGTCTTCGTTCTGAACAAAATCGGCGAAAACCGCATACATGGCCGCTGTTTCCGGCAGCATCGCGGCAATTTCGGAACGGGCTTCAAACGGCGGCTGCGGTGTATCGCTTTTGTCGTCCCAGCCCGCCATTGCAGCGTTCCAGGCGTCGCTGCCCATTACCTGGCTCCAGTTTTCACCCTTTTTCCAGAACTTGTTCAGGTCCTCGAACTGGTCCTGGTACACTTCGCCCATATCCTCGACCTTGCGGCCGGATTTCCGGAAGAGCGAGGACACACCGGTCAGCTCATAGTTCAGGCGTGACCCAAGGCGGGTGTGCAGCTTCCGCTCTGTGGCGATGAAAATATCCTTATAGAGCGCTTCAAACGTTTCTGCTGGCGGAAGCTCTCCGGCAGAGGAATCCCAGTCCGCCAGTTCGGCCGTTGTCCGCGGCAGCGTGTCCGAGACGATCTGGTTTTCGACCGAGCGAAAGAGCATGTCCGCAATCGGCGCGATGAATGTCACCAGCACGAAGATCAGCAGCGGCGCGATCAGCATCAGCGCACGCAGTTTCTGCCGCCTCAGGGCGCGGTTCAGGCTTGCCTTCAGGGGCCGGCCGTCGGCCGCGAGCATCGGGCCCGTCTGTTCAGCTGCGTCACTCATTCAGGCACCCTCGACCACAATGATTGTACTGTCGGCGTTGCGGCGGCGGATGTCGGCAACTTCCTGGTATTCGGGGTCATTGTAGGCGGCGAGAGCGGCCTCGTATGACGGAAATTCGATAACGACATGGCGCTCCAGGCTCTCGCCCTCCGGCACCTCGGATTGTCCGCCCCGTACGATGAACTTTCCGCCCAGACCCAGCAGGATCGGCGTGTCGCGTTCAACGTATTCCTTGTAGGCCTCGGGATTTTTCACTGTGACGTGACCGATGATATAGCCTTTGGGCATTTTTCGTTCCCCCTGTCGTCCGGTGGGAAGGGGCGGCTGACCGCCCCTTCCGTGAAGAAGAGCCGGAACCGGCTTATTGTGCCAGCCAGGCCTGGAACTTCGCGTCGATGTCGTCGCGGTAGTCCGCCCAGAACTCGTAGTTATAAAGGAACGTGTTCTTGGCGTTGTTCGGATCTGTCGGCATGTGCGGTGCCATGTCGATGCCCAGATCAGCGTGTGTGGAGACCAGCGGTGCGGAAGACGCACGTGCCGGGCCATAGCTGATGTATTTGGCCTGATCCGCCAGACGCTGTGTGTCTGTCGCAAAGTAGATGTAGTCCAGCGCGCGCGCCTTGCGCTCATCGCTCAGACCAGCGGGAATGATCCAGCCGTCAAGGTCAAACACCTGCGCGTCCCAGAGCATTGCAACCGGCTGGTTCTGCTCTTCGATCACCGAGAACAGACGACCGTTGTAGGTCGAACCCATAACGATTTCACCGTCTGCCAGCAGCTGGGGTGTGTCCGCGCCTGCGGACCACCAGATTACGTCGTCCTTAATGGTCGCCAGTTTGTCGAGCGCCTGTTGCTGACCTTCGTCCGTTTCCAGAACGTCATAGACGTCTTCTTTGGCAACGCCGTCACAGAGCAGAGCCCATTCCATGTTGTTGATCGGGCGCTTTTCGAGCGCGCGCTTGCCCGGATAGGCTTCGGTGTCGAATACGGCGCAGACCGATGTGGGCGGTGTGTCGCCAACCATGTCAGTGCGGTAGCCGAATGTTGTGGAATACACGATCTGCGGTATGAAGCAGTCGGAGACCAGCAGGTCACCGAAATCATCCTCGGCGGATGTGCCATCGGGTGCTGCGGCGAGGTGCTCGTCCGGGTCAATCTCCATTGCCAGACCTTCGTCGCACAGGCGGATCGCATCAGCCGCAACCACGTCGACCACATCCCATGTGACGTTGCCCGCTTCGTTCATGGCGCGGAGTTTGGCCACTGCTTCGGCGGAGCTTTCATCGTTGATTATGTTGACGCCGGTCTTTTCCATGTAGGGGTTGTGATAGGCCTGCTGCTGCGAGTTGGAATAGGCGCCGCCCCAGCTGACGATCGTCATTTCGCTGGCCATGTGGCCGTCTGCGGTGGCCATACCAGCTGCAACAGTCAGTGCAGTGGTCGCCAGCAGTGTCTTGGTGAGTTTCATTGATATTCTCCCAGTTTTTGTCCCGTTTGGTATTTTGTCGGGTGGGGGCAACGGGTCTGACCTCCACCTCTTTTCAATCGGGCCCCGAAGAGCACGACATTCCTTTCGCAGCACTCAGGCGTCGAGCGCGCGGCAATCTTCCGGCAGCCAGCCGATTTCGATCTGTTGTCCGGGTTTCAGGCGCTCCACATCCGGCGCGTTCCGTGTCTTGATCACAAACTCTTCGGTTCCGGCAACGCGGAGGCGGGTGCGGAAGATGTCGCCCATGTAGATAAACTCAAGAACCTCCGCCTTGAGCGTATGGGCATCCGGGCTCAGACGGTCCTTGTTGTATTCAACCCGCTCTGGCCGGATCGACACGCGTGTGCGATCCCCGGAAGCCGTTACATTGACGGGTTTGGCATCAATGACTTCGCCGCCGTCAAGCTGCACCAGGCAATTGTCGCCTTTGATTTCCTTCACCACACCTTCAAGCGTGTTGTTCTCGCCGATGAACTGCGCAACGAAGCTGTTTTCCGGCTCTTCATAAAGCTTGTCAGGCGGCGCAAGCTGCTGGATGCGTCCGTCATCGAACACCGCAACCCTGTCGGACATGGTCAGCGCCTCGGTCTGGTCGTGGGTCACGTAGACCACGGTGATCCCCAGATCATGCGCCAGGTTGGTGATTTCGAACTGCAGCGTTTCGCGCAGTTGCTTGTCGAGTGCGCCGAGCGGTTCGTCCATCAGGACAAGCTCTGGCTCAAACACGAGGGCGCGCGCCAGCGCGATCCGCTGTTGCTGACCGCCCGACATCTGCGCGGGACGGCGACCGCCAAAGGCACCCATCTGCACCATATCCAGCGCGCGTTTGACCTTTTCCTCGCGCTCGGACTTGCCCATCTTGCGCACTTCGAGCGGAAAAGAGAGGTTTTCGGCCACTGTCATATGCGGAAACAGTGCGTAGTTCTGGAACACCATGCCGATCCCGCGTTTGTGCGGCGGGATGTTATTGATCGACTGACCGTCGAGGCGGATGTCACCATGGGTGGCTGTTTCAAACCCGGCCAGCATCATCAGACAGGTGGTTTTGCCGGAGCCGGACGGCCCGAGCATTGTCAGGAACTCGCCCTTTGGCATGAAAAGGTTGAGATCTTTTACGACCAAGTTTTCGCCGTCATAGCTTTTCTGCACCCGCTCGAATTCGACGAACGCGTCTGCATTGCTTGTGTCTGCCACGTGTGGCTCCCCGTTCCGTTTTCTGGCGGTTTTCCGCACTTGTTCGGATGACAGCTAACAACACACAGCCGCCATGACGCAAGCAATTAGCCACGCTGGATGTTGTTACAACAGCATTTGACCCAAATGCGCTGATAAATCGCGAATTTCCGACACTTGTGCTGCAGTTTTTAGCGCTATCAGTGAATTGTCCTGTAGAAGATTGATGCTTCAGTCAGGCGAATCTGCGGTCTGTGCAACGTTGATCCGGTCAGGATGCCGATTTGAGCAAACCCTGTGATTTCGCCTCGGCCCATGTTTCATCCAGCGCTTTGAGGGCACGCTGCATAAAGACATCAACCTCTTCGGGCGTGATGATAAGTGGCGGAGATACGATCATCCTGTCTCCGACGTGCCGCATGACCAGGTTATTGGCGAAGCATCGCTCGCGGCACATGTATCCTATTGTGCCGGCCTCGCCCGCAAATTTCGCGCGGCTCTCCTTGTGCGGTGTCAGAGGCAGTGATGCCATCATGCCTTTGATGTTCAGACCGCCCACAAGCGGGTGCTCGGCCAGCTTTTCGAGACCGGCCCGGAGTGCAGGGGCCGCAACGTTGCGTACATGGTCCAGAATGCTTTCTTCCTGCAGGATGCGCAGATTTTCCAGTGCGACCGCCGCGGCCACCGGGTGGCCGGAATAGGTATACCCGTGATTGAACTCGGTCGCACCGATCACCTCTGCCACCTCGTCACAGACAATCGACCCGCCAATGGGCTGATATCCGGAGCTCAGACCCTTGGCGATCGTCATGATGTGCGGCCGGATGTTCATGGTCTGGCTGCCGAACCAGTTTCCGGTCCGCCCAAATCCACAGATCACTTCGTCTGCAATCAGCAGGATTTCATATTTGTCACAGATCCGCTGGATTTCCGGCCAGTAGCTGTCCGGCGCCACAACAACGCCGCCGGCGCCCTGTACCGGTTCCGCGATAAAGGCGGCTACACTGTCTTCGCCAAGCTCCTGAATTTTTTCTTCGAGTTCCTGCGCGCGTTTCAGGCCGAACTCTTCCAGGGTCATATCGCCGCCTTCCGACCACCAGTCCGGCTGGCCGATATGGTGGATGCCGGGGATCGGCATGCCCCCCTGCGCATGCATATACGTCATCCCTCCCAGGCTGCCTGAACCGACCGAAGATCCGTGATAGGCGTTTTTGCGGCTGATGATATGCGATTTGGCTGGTTTGCCTTTTTCCGCCCAGTAGGTGCGAACCATGCGGATATTGGTATCGTTCGCCTCAGACCCGGAGCCTGCAAAAAACACGTGGTTCATACCTTCGGGCGCCAGTTTTGTGACTTCCTGCGCCAGTGCGATTGCCGGGACATGCGTCGTCATGAAAAACGTGTTGTAGTACGGCAGTTCCTGCATCTGGCGGGCGGCCACCTCGGCCATCTCATGACGCCCGTAGCCAATGTTCACACACCACAGGCCAGCCATACCATCGAGGATTTCATTCCCTTCGCTGTCCGTCAGGTACACGCCTTTAGCACGCGTGATGACCCGCGCGCCTTTTGATGCAAGCTCGTCGTTTGTAGTGAAGGGATGCATGTGGTGCGCGGCATCCAGTGCCTGGAGTTCAGCCGTCGGCAGATGGTTCGTGATCGCTGGCATTGGGCTTCCTGCATTGCTTGGATGGGACGAGGTCAGGTGATGCGCAGAATATGATCAAATTTTTCAGAGTCAATCGAATCACCGGGTGGTGCTGATGTCCTGAAGTGCTTCGCGGATCTGGCGCATACCCTGCTCAACATCTCCCCTGAGGGCCTCTGCTGTCGCTGCCGGATCACCGGCTTCGAGCGCTTCAAGCAACTCCGCATGTTTGTCTGGCAGGTTTGCTGTGCCGAACCGTCCGCACACCACCCGCAAAGAAGGTCCGAAGCGCAGCCACAGCCGGTCTGCTGTGGCCTCAAGAATCGGCGCATCGGCCGCGCTGTAAAGACAGGCGTGGAACCTGTAGTTCTGCGTGAGATATCCGCGGATATCACCGTGAGAGATGGCGGTGTTCAATGCGTCATCGCACGTTCTGAGGGCATCAATCAGCGCCGGTGTCGCGCGCCCCGCTGCGCGCAAAGCCAGCTCCGGTTCGAGAGATATTCTTATAAATTCAAGCTGTTCAATGCAACCCTGTGTCAGTTCAGGTACGATGATCCGGCGGTTTCCCTGCATGCTGAGTGCGCCGTTTGAGGTCATCCGGCGGATCGCTTCGCGCACCGGCGTCATACCGGCTCCAAGTTCCTGCGTCAGGCCCTGAATGGTGACCGCCTGACCCGGTGCCAGCTCACCAAAAAGAATGAGATCGCGCAGCTGCTCGTAAACAGACTGATGCGCAGGCCGGCCGGCTGAGGCTCGGGTGCCTGAAAGTGCCTCGTTCGTAAGCATTCGGATCCGACCGCCTCTGCTATTTCCCGGGTCTCGCTGCAGGTGCCTTGCGCAGCCTGTCATCGCATGAAAGCATAAAGCATCTTGCCGTGACAGGCAAAACTTGATCAAATTCTGCCGAACCGGGACCAACCCGGTCTGCATCAACGGGAGTATGATATGAAGAAGCTCATGATGAGCAGTGCAGCTGTGGCGCTGATCGCATCCGCCGCAGCAGCCGACGAAGTCCGGGTTTACAACTGGTCGGACTATATTGACGAAGCGCTGCTGGAAAAGTTTGAGAGAGAGACAGGCATCGACCTCGTCTATGACGTTTTTGACAGCAACGAAGTTCTTGAAACGAAAATGCTCGCAGGCGGATCGGGCTATGACGTCGTCGTGCCGTCCGGTACTTTCCTGCAGCGCCAGATCGCTGCCGGTGCTTTCCAGAAGCTGGACGCGTCAAAGCTGCCCAACCTGGCCAACATGTGGGACACGGTAAAAGAGCGTACCGTGCAATACGACCCCGACAATGCCTATTCCATCAACTACATGTGGGGCACGACCGGTATTGGTGTGAACACCGGCAAGGTTACCGAACTTCTGGGTGAAGATGCACCCGTTGGATCGCTCAGCCTGATCTTCGAGCCGTCCAACATGGAAAAGCTGGCAGAGTGTGGCGTGCATTTCCTGGATGCCCCGTCCGAAATGATCCCGGCTGCTCTAAAATACATCGGCGAGGATCCGGACAGCCATGACCCGGACGTGATCGCCAAGGCAGAAGCGGTTCTGGCGGGCGTCCGCCCACACATCCAGAAATTCCACAGCTCTGAATACATCAACGCACTGGCAAACGGCGACATCTGCGTTGCATTCGGCTGGTCCGGTGACATCCTGCAGGCGCGTGATCGTGCGGCAGAGGCCGAAAACGGGGTTGATATCGCCTACAACGCACCGTCCGAAGGCGCGCTGATGTGGTTCGACCAGATGGCTATCCCGGCAGATGCGCCGAACCCGGAAGCTGCGCACACGTTCCTGAACTTTATTATGGACGCGCAGAACATGGCTGATGCGTCCAACTATGTTTACTATGCGAACGGCAACCTGGCCTCGCAGCCGATGCTGGAAGAGGATGTGATCGGTGATCCGGCCATCTATCCTGATGAGGCGACGCTGGAGAACCTCTACACAACTACGCCCTATCCGGCGAAAGTTCAGCGGGTCGTCACCCGGCTCTGGACAAAGATCAAATCAGGCACCTGAGCCTGTGACAATCGGGGCGGCTCCCAGGCGGGCCGCCCTTTTTGCATCCGCCCGGCCTGCGGGCGAAACGAGGACAAACCGTGCCGGAATCCGTTTTTGCGCCCTGGGATGATCCCACCGAAAAGCCACTGATCCGCTTTCGCAACGTGACCAAACAGTTTGGCGATTTCACAGCGATTGATGATCTGACCCTCGACATTTTTGAACGTGAGTTTTTTGCGCTGCTTGGTCCGTCCGGATGCGGAAAAACGACCATGATGCGGATGCTCGCCGGGTTTGAGACGCCGACAAGCGGAGTGATCGAGCTGGCGGGTCAGGACATTGCGCCTGTGCCGCCCAACAAACGCGCCGTGAACATGATGTTCCAGTCCTATGCGCTTTTTCCGCATCTGAGCGTCTACGAGAATATCGCCTTTGGGCTGCGACGCGGGAACATGCCGAAGCATGACATTGATGACCGTGTTGCGGAGATGCTCAAACTCACGCGCCTGGAGAAATTCGCACGCCGCAAGCCGCACCAGATTTCCGGTGGTCAGCGCCAGCGTGTGGCGCTGGCACGTAGCCTGGCCAAGGCACCAAAGCTCCTGCTGCTTGATGAACCGCTCGGCGCACTTGACGCCAAACTGCGCCAAGCCACTCAGTTTGAACTGATGGATATCCAGGAGAAAACCGGAACCACCTTTGTGATCGTGACGCATGATCAGGAAGAAGCGATGACGGTCGCCAGCCGCGTCGCTGTGATGGATGAGGGCCGCATCATGCAGGTCGCAACGCCTGAAGAGATCTATGAAGCGCCCGACAGCGTGTATGTTGCGGACTTTATCGGGGACGTAAACATTATCCGCGGCTCTGCGACGCCAGCGGGCGGACAGCGGTACAACATCGCGCGATCAGGTGACGTGCCGCCGCTTGTTGCAGTGTCCGAAAGACCGTTTGCAACGGACCAGACATGCCACCTCGCCATCCGACCGGAAAAGGTGAGCATCCATGCCGAGCAGCCGGAGGGCGTAGATAATGCAGTTCAGGGCAAGGTGCTCGATATCGCCTATCTGGGCAATATCTCGACTTACCATGTCGAACTGCCGGATGGTCAGATCATCAAAGCGCAGACTGCCAACACCAGGCGCGTCTCACGCCGCAGTTTCACCTGGGAAGATACGGTCTGGCTGAGCTGGACCGCGACGGCAGGGGTTCTGCTGGCACAATGAATGGCTTTGCGGAACATCACAGGGGGAGACAGCAATGCAACGGCTGATCCTCATTGCAGTGCCCTACGCCTGGCTTCTTGCCCTCTTTCTGGTGCCGTTCCTGATCGTTTTCAAGATTTCATTGTCGGACGTCGAACTGGCCATTCCGCCCTACACGCCGACCTTGTCGGACGGCTTTGTCCCCTTTTTCAAAGCGCTGGATTTTGAGAACTTTGCCTTTCTTGCATCGGACGACCTGTACTGGAAAGCCTACCTGAGTTCTTTGCAGATCGCCGTCATTTCCACGGTGCTGACCCTGCTGGTCGGATACCCGATGGCCTATGGCATGGCGCGGGCCCCTGAAGAATGGCGCCCGACGCTGATGATGCTGGTGATCCTGCCGTTCTGGACGTCCTTTCTGATCCGCGTTTATGCATGGATGGGTATCCTGAGCCAGGAAGGTTTCCTGAACCAGTTTCTGTTGTGGACAGGGCTGATCGGCGAGCCACTCACCATTCTCAACACGACAACGGCCGTCTACATCGGCATCGTCTACACCTATCTTCCATTCATGATCCTGCCGATTTTCGCGGCCCTCGACCGGTTGGACGGATCACTGATCGAAGCTGCCGAAGATCTGGGCTGTTCACGGCTGCAGGCCTTCTGGCTGGTGACAATTCCGCTGTCACGGAATGGCATTGTGGCGGGCAGTTTTCTGGTGTTCATCCCGGCGCTGGGCGAATTTGTAATCCCCTCCCTGCTGGGCGGATCCGGTACCCTCATGATTGGCAAGGTCCTGTGGGAAGAGTTCTTCAACAACCGTGACTGGCCGGTGGCCAGCGCTGTTGCAGTGATCCTGCTGCTGATCCTCATTATTCCGATCGTGCTGTTCCAGCGGAACCAGCAACGTCAGGCGGAGGCGGAGCAATGAACAGACTGAGCTGGTTCAATGTCACCTCTCTGAGCTTCGGGTTCGCGTTTCTTTACCTGCCGATGGTCATTCTGGTCATCTATTCCTTCAACGAAAGCAAACTGGTGACCGTCTGGGCAGGTTTCTCAACCAAATGGTATGGAGAGCTTCTTCAGAATGAGGCGTTTCTCGACGCAGCCTGGGTGACGCTGAAGGTCGCGGTGCTGTCGTCTACGCTGGCGACCGTTCTGGGAACGATGGCCGCGTATGTTCTGGTGAGGGGCGGCCGTTTCATGGGCCGAACAGTCTTTTCCGGCATGATTTACGCCCCGCTGGTTATGCCGGAAGTGATCACCGGGTTATCGTTGCTATTGCTCTTTATCGGCATTGGTCTTGACCGCGGTGTCCTGACAATTGTGCTGGCGCATACCACTTTCGCGATGTGCTATGTTTCCGTCGTTGTGTCATCCCGCCTGCTGACGTTCGACCGTTCACTCGAAGAAGCAGCGCTCGATCTGGGGTGCACTGGGTTTGAGGCATTCCGTCTTGTGACTTTGCCCATCATTGCCCCTGCGGTGATTTCCGGGTGGCTGCTTGCCTTCACGCTCAGCCTTGATGATCTGGTGATCGCGTCGTTCACAGCGGGGCCCTCCGCGACGACCCTGCCCATCAAGATTTTCTCAGCCGTGAGGCTTGGTGTTTCGCCGGAAATCAACGCGCTTTCGACCCTGATGATCGCGATTGTCACGATTGGTGTGATCAGCGCTTCGCTGGTCTCCAAACGGAATACGCTGCGCCAGAAACGGGACGAACAGGCGGCGGCCCGCACGGCATGAAGCGGATCTTTCCGGACTTTGCCTATGGCGATGGTCCGCGCAGCGGCTGCTGGTGGGATGAAACGTCCGAAATGCAGGACCGTCCGGCCGTACAGGAGAGCGCCTTTTTTGACGTTGTTGTGGTAGGCGGCGGTTTTACCGGCATTTCCGCGGCATTTCATCTGGCCCGTGCGGGTGCGTCGGTGGCTGTGCTGGAAACCCGATATGTTGGATGGGGTGCCTCTGGCCGCAACGGTGGGTTTTGTTGTCTGGGCGGATCAAAGGCGGATGATGGTCTTCTGGATCGCCGCTACGGAAAACCTGCACGGCTTGAGTGGCGACAGGCGGAAAAATGCGCGGTTGAGCTGGTTGACAGCATCATTACGGACGAAGGTCTGGATGTTGATCGGCACTCCGACGGGGAAACCGCTCTGGCGCACAGAGCTCGCGATATGAAAGGCTTGCGGGATTACGCGCGTTCGGTTCAGGAAAATTACGGTGTTGAACCGGTTTTGCACGAAGCACATGAGCTGGCCACGCAGGGAATGTCGGCCGGATTTCACGGCGCGCTGACCGTGCCAATCGGGTTTGGACTGAACCCGCGAAAGTATCTGGATGGGCTGGCGGCAGCCGCAGAACGTCACGGAGCGGTTGTATTTCACGGCAGCCCTGTTTCGCATATTTCTTCGCACGGGTCGCGTAGAGCCCTGGATGTGAATGGATGTACCGTCACGGCGGAACAGGTCATCATTGCTACCAATGGGTATTCTTCCGAAGATCTGCCAGACTGGCTCGCCGGGCGGTACCTGCCAACGCAGTCTAATGTTCTGGTGACACGCCCCCTGTCACCGGCAGAGCTGGATGCGCAGGGCTGGACATCGCGGCAGATGAGTTTCGATACGCGCAATCTCCTCCATTATTTCCGTTTGATGCCGGACAACCGATTCCTGTTCGGCATGCGGGGCGGCATTTTTTCCGGACCCTTGGCGGAACACAGAGCGCGGCGCAGTGCGCGGCGTGATTTCGAGCGCATGTTTCCTGCGTGGGCAGATGCTGAAACCGAGGCCAGCTGGTCCGGTCTGGTATGCCTCTCCCGCTCACGCATGCCTTTTGCCGGTCTGGTCCCCGGTGCTCCGGGCATCTGGGCGGGAATGTGCTACCACGGCAACGGCGTTGCTATGGGTACGTTCACCGGCAAACTTCTTGCTGATCTTATCTCCGGCAGGCAGCCAGACCTGGAGCCTAAAATCGTTGGAGATCCGCTGCAGATCTTTCCATTTGGCGGCGCCCGCAGGCTTTTTATGCTCCCGCTCTATGCCGGATTGCAGCTTTTGGATCTGTGATCAGACGGGCGCTTCCGTTTCAGATAAAACAGGCTCCCGCAACGCGTTGATCTGAGATGTCGAAACCGCTGCACCGCTGCTCAGGACAAGTACCGTTTCACCGCCCTGCTGCCGTGCCTCGGTTATCCGTGCGTAGCTTTCAGCAGGTGTCGTTGCGATCACCTCACCTAGAGCTTTGCTTTCCACGGCAAAGTTGTAGGCGCCGGGCGCAATCTCAGATCCATCGGCGCTGACCCCATCCCATTCAAAGGGAATACCGTCAGTCGCAATCTGCCTGCGCTGCACCACGTTTCCGGCGTCATCATAAACAACCAGAACAGCCTCATCCGCCCCGGGATCCGGTGAGGGCACAACCGTCAAGGGTGCTCCATCAAATTGTACTGGCGCTGTGGTTCGCGCCTCCATACCGATCCATCCGGCCATTTCGGCAATGTTGCCAGCGCCAAGACGATTGCTCAGTTCTGTTAACAGATCGTTTGACAAGACCTGCTGCTCGACCATGGAGAACTGAGCGAGCTGAGCTGCGTATTCAGACGAGTCGATTGGCTCGAGCGGGTCCTGAAAACGGGCCTGCGCTGTGAGCATCTGCAGAAATGTCTCAAAATCTGATGAGATAACCGAAGATGATTGCGAGCCTGCGTTTGTTGACGCCTGTTGCTGGGCCTGCGGTGTCGCTACTGTATTTACGTCCATTGTCCTGCCTTACAATCTGATGTCTACGCCGGTGTCGGTGACCATTGTGATTTGGTCTGGCGGAATGACATTTTCATCATCAACCCCGGCAGCATCATGGTTCACAAAGAGTGTGTCTTGCTGCGTGCTCTGCTGCTCAGAATCGCTACCGGTCTGCTGTTGTCCTTCTGAAAATGCAAAGTCGATACTCTCGTAACCCAGCGACTGAAATTCGCGGGCCAGCTGATCAATGTTGCGTTTCATCAGATCCAGTGTTTCCGGCCGTTCCGCCAATACCGTCACCGTGATGGCGTTTTCGCTGGCCGCGATGCTCATGCGCACTTTCCCAAGTTCGCGGGGGCTGAGCATGAGCTCAACAGGCTTGTCGGGCATCTTTTGCAACACTTCCGCCATCTGACGCGCAATCATTGCGGGTGTTTCCGCGCGCGCGAGTGTCTGGCTTAGAGAGGACGCCGCGGCTGATCTTGGATCGGACTGGGTTGTTATTTCTGAGGCTGTGCCTGCAACGGGCTGCAGGTCAAATACCTCTCCTTTGGGTATCGCTGAAACCGAAAGATCCTTGTTCTGCATCACGGGCATTGTGCCTGTCGGAATCGCCGTCGCCGGGCTGCGCAGTCTATTTGCTGCGATGGCGGGCGTTTCATTCCTCACGCTGGATTCGAACTCTGCTATGCGCCTGATCTGTTTTCTGTCGAGGCCCGGCTGCGCAGCAGGGATATCCGGTTTGTTTGTGATTGCAGGTTCAGTTTCAGTTGCCCGAACCGGAGCACTCTTATTTACCGGGTCAGGCGTCTCGCGTTGTCTCACATCAACACGCGTCTGTTGCATGTCACCTCTGGCACTTGCGGGCGTTTCCGTCCCGACCAGTCCCTGCCTGATTTTAGGCTCCGTGGCTGGCTGCGTCACATCGGTTTTCACGTCTGTGTTTTTTGCTATCTGTTCGGTCGCCTCGACAGGGATCGTTGCCCGGCGCTCACCACCGTCGTCCGCAGTCACAATGCGTGGGTTGGTTTGTTGAAGAAATGCGAGTTCAGACACCGGTTGTCCCGCTTTGGCCGGTTTCTTTTCTGTCTCAACTGGTGCGTCAACTGGATCATCAACGTCTGTATCGAAGACCGCGGCGTCGGCAGCTTCCACATCCTCATCAACCGCTGCCTTTGCTTCACTTCCCAACCCAAGCTTTTCTTCTGTGCCATCAGACTTGGCAGACGCCTCTTTGCCGTCGTCTGTCTCGTTCGTCTGGGTCTCAGCCGTTGAGCTGTCCGCCGTGTCGTTTTCTTCGGCCATTACGGTGTCGAAGTCGTCCTGTGGCGCTTCGGTGTCGTTCCCCCGGGCCGCTGACACTGATGATGATTCCGCGCGTGATGCGCCGGACGGTGCTTTTACAAATGGAATTTCCAACATCTCGTTCTCCAGGAGTTCTTCCGTCGCTCGGCGCTCTTATGACGGACGTTGGTTACCGCATCTTTACCGGTTTCGCGGATGATCGGAAAAAATAGATGCAATTGGAGATACCCAGATGTCAGTTATTCAACCAGCAGCACAGCCGGTGCAGCCTCCGACCCTGAAAGATCATGCTCTGAGGGAGGCCGCCGAAAAACTTGAGGCAGGTTTTCTGGCGGAAATGCTGAAATCAGCAGGACTTGGGAAAACCAGCGATCACTTTGGCGGCGGCTCCGGTGAAGACCAGTTTTCATCATTTCTTCTGCAGGAACAGGCAATGCAGATGGTCCGTGCCGGTGGCATCGGGCTCAGCGAATCAATTTTCCAGTCTCTGAAGGAGAAACAGAATGACGGACAATGACTTTGCAGCAGTCATCGGTGAACTCGATGACCTTCTCGATGCGGAGAAAAGAGCACTGCTCGAAGGCGACCTGGAACAGGTGGGCCGCCTGTTGGAGCGAAAAGAGTCTCTTATTGATCTTTTGTCGCAACTTGAGGCAGGCGAAACGGCGCAGCTGGAAAACCTGAATACCAAGGTTAAGCGCAATCAGGCCCTTCTTGACCACGCCTTGCAGGGGATAAAGTCTGTGTCCCAACGCCTTGCTGCATTGCGTCGCGTTCGCGATTCCCTTGATACGTATGATGAAAGTGGAAAGCGTCAAACTATTGATATGAATAAGGAATCATCACTCGAAAAGCGTGCTTGAAACCGAATTTGTCTAAAAACAGACGTATTGGGAAAGAGCGATTTAGGACTTCGTTAGCCTTTGAAGGGTCTTTTGCACCTCGCATTCGATCGCGAATGGCGCACCTCCAGGAACTGGTGGCTGCATTGGTCAGAAAGACTGTTTCAAACCGGGCGGATTTCCGACCGGCCATAAACCACGCAAAGCGTGAATGATCAAAGGAACATTACTGATGTCCAGTATTCTTACCAACAACAGCGCAATGGTTGCGCTGCAGACCCTGAAATCCATCAACATGAACCTCGGCAAAGTCCAGAGCGAGATTTCGACTGGTAAAACAGTTGAAAGCGCGAAAGACAACGCGGCGACATGGGCGATTTCCAAGGTTATGTCTTCCGACGTTTCCGGTTTCGAGGCCATTTCCGACTCGCTGGGCCTCGGCCAGGCGACAGTTGGTGTTTCCCTCAACGCGGCTGAGAGCGTCACAGATCTGCTGACCGAAATCAAAGGCAAGATCGTAAACTCTCAGGAAGAGAACGTTGACCGTGCAAAAATCCAGACGGATATTGAAGCTCTGCGCGATCAGATCTCCAGCATTGTTGGCGCAGCCCAGTTCAACGGTCTGAACCTGCTGAAAAACGACAGCAATGTTGAAGGTTCGGGCACTGCAAACATTCTGTCTTCGCTTGACCGCGGTGGCGACGGTACTGTCACAGCAAGCAACATCAGCGTTGCGAAGCAGGACCTCGATACACGCGCCGCTGTGTTCGGTTCTACAGCTGTTGGTGCTGCGGGTGATCTGATCACCACATCTGCTGCTGCGGCCGTTGGTCCGGCAGGTGCGACACCGGTCATCGGCTTTACGGCTGGTGGAGCTGAAGCAGGTGCTTCCTATCGCATCACCCTGACAGGTGCTGCTGCGAGTGAGTGGGGAACCACAGCAGTGAACTTTGAGTATGTCGCTGCTGACGGTGATACCGAGCTGGATGTCAGCAACAATCTGCTTCAGCAGATGAACGACTATGCTACGGCGAACGGCTTCACAAACACCACTTTCACCCAGAACACAACGACCGGCGCGATCACAGTGGCCAACACTGACGTTGCGGCGAACACACTGGGCGTTGCAGTGGCGGAAAACCTCGGCGGTACATCCGGTGGTGGTCTGGCCGACCTGGCAACTATCGATGTATCTACTGCTGACGGTGCAACCGCAGCTCTGGCTTCGATTGAAAGCCTGATCCAGACGTCTATCGACTCGGCTGCATCGCTGGGTTCTGACGGTCGCCGTATCGAAGCTCAGTCCAGCTTCGTCAGCAACCTGATCGATGGTCTGAAGTCCGGTATCGGTACGCTGGTTGACGCGGACATGGAAGCAGCTTCGGCCAAACTGCAGGCCCTGCAGACACAGCAGCAGCTGGGTGTACAGGCGCTGTCGATTGCCAACCAGGCTCCGCAGACAATCCTGTCGCTGTTCCGGTAATCCGATAAATTCAGGGGCGCGTCATGACGCGCCCCTGAAATCCCGAAGTGAGAAATAACAGGTACTGGATTTTATCGTGAATGCTTATGCTCAGGCGCAACGTGCTTACTCCCCAGTAAACTCGCCAACAAAAACGACCCGTAGTATCGAGTATGAAGTGATCGCACGTATTTCGCACCGATTGAAGGCTGCGGTAAAATCAAAGAACTATAACGCGCTCGCGGAAGCGCTTTATGACAACAACAAGCTCTGGACAGCGCTGGCAATTGATGTCGCAAACCCTGAAAATCTGCTCCCCGAGGAACTCAGAGCACGCATTTTCTATCTTGCGGACTTTACCCGGCAACACACGTCCAAAGTTCTGATGAAACAAGACAACGCGGTTCCCTTGCTGGAAATCAATGCTGCGGTTCTCAAAGGATTAAAACAGGAGGCTGGAAAACAATGAGCGGATTGGTTTTGAAACTCAGCCCCAAAGAACGCGTCCTGATAAACGGTGTCGTTATCGAGAATGGTGACCGCAGAAGCCGGTTGTCCATCATGACGCCGGACGCGAATATTCTGCGTCTGCGCGATGCAATCCATCCTGAAGATGCAAAGACGCCGGTGCGGCGCGCATGCTTTGCCATGCAGCTTGTCCTTTCCGGTGATAAGTCACCTGAGGATGCGCACCTTCCGCTCTTGCGCCAGATTGAAGACCTGAGTCAGGTGTTTACTGATCCTGACAGCAGGAATGTCTTGGCCGAAGCAACCAAAGGGCTCGTGCAAAAAGAACACTACAGGGCACTGAAAGCGCTCAGAGCTTTGCTGCCCCGCGAAGACCGTCTTCTTGCAGCGCGGCCCAGCTGATGTTCACCCCGATTATTCCTTCGTCGGGGCTCGGAGGCTGGTCGTTTCTTCAGCGTACTTACGATTCCCAACTTAAAACGTTCTCAGAATCCGCCGTGCAATCACGTGCGATCGCATATTTCGAAGAGAACATCACCAATGTCCGTACCGCGGAAGACCTTGTGTCAGATCGCCGCCTTCTCGAAGTTGCACTGGGTGCTTTTGGCCTTCAGGAAGATATTGATAACCGCTTCTTTATCAGAAAAATGCTAGAGGAAGGTTCGACAAACGACGATGCCCTTGCGAACCGTTTTTCAGACACACGGTATAGCGAATTTGTCGAAGCTTTTGGGCTCGGTCCCGGTGAAACCAGTCAGATTGGCACTGCCAGTCTGACCAATCGCATAACGGCGCTTTATACGGCCAACAGCTTTGAGGTGGCGGCCGGGGATCAGGACAACACCATGCGGGTTGCCCTTTATGCTCAACGAAAACTTGGTGAACTTGCCGCTCCGGCGACCAGGTCCCCGGAACGACTCGCAGCAGAAGAAGTTGCAGAGGCTGTGGACAGGTTCGCGGCATCGGTGTCGGACGACACAGAGTATTTTGATCTGTTCATAGGTCAGGTCGAGACCGTGGATGACCTGCTGGCTGACACCAGACTTCTCAAAGTTGCCCTTGGCGCTTTCGGCCTGAACGAAGACTACGAAGCGATCGTCAGTTTTGTGCCGACAGCTGAACAGCCTGTCAGTCTGGAACTTGAAAAAATCAGACAGGTTCTTGTTGAAGGAAGTATCTCGGATACTGCCTTTGGGAGTACCCTTGAGAATCCTCAATACCGAAATTTCTCCCGTGCTTTTGGGTTTGGAATTGCAGAAGATTTTCGGGCAAATGATTTTGGCTTCGCTACCGTCATCAACGACCTTTATATTGAATCGAATTTCAAAATTCCGGATGACATAGATTTCGCAGGAGAAGTGGTTGTCTCGAACGGCCAGTTTCTGCTCGAGGACATCGATGTCAGGGACATATCAAACGATGCGAAGTGGTTCACGATAATGGGTGAACCTCCGTTGCGCTCGTTGTTCGAAAAAGCACTCAACCTGCCAGCAGAATTCGGTCAGGTCGATATTGACCAGCAGCTGGTAGTTTTTAAAGAGCGCTCAAGACAGGTTTTCGGAAGCGACGATGTCAGCATCTTTGCCGACCCTGAAATCATTGATGATGCCATTCAGAAATATATTGTCCGGTCGCAGATTGATGCGTTTTCTGCCAATACTTCGTCTGCATCCATTGCGCTGGCGCTTCTCCAATCCTGATCGCAAATCTTTATGCCGCCGAGTGCGGACGACCGGCGGTTCGGGCAGGGATTTGCGAACGAGTGCGGCGCAGAACCAGTTCAAGTTGTGTGAAGCTATGATCGATAGATTGCTTTTCGGTCTTGGACAGAAAAATATCCAGCTCTGACCAGATCTGAATTGCAGCATCAACTTCCGGATCACTTCCAGCAGAATATAGTCCGGCGCGTATCATCATCGCGTTCTCGTCGTAGACAGAAAGCAGCCGCCTCGCCTGCGCCAGAAGTGCATTTTCACTCTCGGTGGCTGCTGCGGGCAGACTTCTTGACACGGATCGCAACACATCGATGGCCGGGTAGCGCCCGCGTTCAGCGATACTTCTGTCCAGCACGACATGTCCATCCAACACACCCCTGAGAATATCTGCAACCGGTTCGTCCATGTCTGACCCAGCTACCAACACGCTGAAAACGCCGGTGATATCTCCCTGCATCCTTGCACCCGGCCCGGCTCGTTCGCAAAGCGACATGATCAGATGCGCGGTCGAAGGGGGGAACCCACGCAAAACAGGTGCTTCACCAGACGCTACCGCGACTTCTCTGTGTGCTTCAGCAAAACGGGTTATCGAATCTGCCAGAAAAAGAACTGACGATCCCCGATCCCTGAAATGTTCTGCAACCGACATGGCCGCCCAGGCGCATCTTCTTCTGATCAGGGGCGACTGATCTGAGGTCGCACAGATCACGACAGCGCGCTTAAGTCCTTCTTCACCGAGAACCTCCTCAATAAAGTGCCGGAGTTCCCGACCACGTTCGCCAATGAGCGCAATCACAACGATATCCGCCGTCATATTCTGCGCGAGATGACCCAGCAAACTGGATTTTCCAACCCCGGAACCTGCGAACAGCCCGATGCGCTGCCCCTGCACCACAGGCAGAAGTGTATTCAGCACAGTGAGACCTGTATTCATACGCTCTCCCATTGCACGGCGTTGTGCCGCATCGGGGGGCGCATTCCGGAGGCTTCGTGAAAGAGATCCCCTCAAAAGCGGTTTCCCATCAAGTGGATTGCCGAAGGGGTCGATAATCCGTCCAACCCAGGAATCAGACGGCGCAATACCGCGCGCCTGTAAAAGAGCAGCGCGGTCGTTCAGCGCAACACCGTCCGGACTTTGATCCGGCAACAGCACCAGTTCATCCCCGTCAAGCTGCAGGATTTCACCGGAGAGCGGTTCGCCAAGGCGGTAGACAACGGCGAGATCGCCAATACGGGCTTTGCCCGCAAGCCCTCTGATGTGGATCAGTCCGGCCTCAACGCGACTGACGCGTCCAATCGCCCGAACCGGGTTCAACTCCATGATCTGCGCGGTGAGATCTTCGAAAGGAATATGCTGTGACATGTCGATCCTTTTGTTTCCGCAAACTCTTTCTAAAGGAATCACAGTTAAGCCTTGATGAAACCACACGAGGGAGAAGCCCCGATGTTTGAAAATCTTGATGTCTTCCGGATGTCACATGCGATGGCAGTTCATGCCGGCCAGAAACAGGCCGTTGCCGCGCAGAATGTCGCTAATGCGGACACGCCCGATTATAAAGCACAGGGCGTTATCCCATTTGCCGAAAGTTTCAGAAATGATGAGAGCGTCGTTGGTGGCCTGTCGCAGCGTGCCACACGCAGCCTGCATATGCATGGTGCTGTCGCAGGTCAGATGCCAGGCCCGATTCTTGACCGCTCATCGCCCGAAGCGCCCAACGGAAACACAGTTTCGCTGGAAAACGAGATGCTCCGTTCGCTGGATGCAAAGCGTCAGCACGACCGGGCGCTCGCAATCTACAAATCTTCCATGACGATTCTGCGCGCTACTCTGAGCCGCTCTTAATTCCGGAGTAACAGTATGAGTGAATTTGCCAAAGCACTGAGCGTGACCACCAGCGGCCTGCAGGCGCAGGCGACAAGGTTGCGCCATCTTGCTGAAAACATATCGAACGCAGACACACCTGGTTACAGGCGTAAGATGATTTCGTTTGAAACGTCTTTCAACGCTGACAGTAATGTCTCTGAAGTTGAAACAAGCCGGGTCCGGCTTGACCGCACCAGCCTTGAACGGGTTTTCGACCCGTCGCATCCGATGGCAGACGAGAGCGGCTATTTTGACGGATCCAATGTTGATCTGCTCATTGAACTCGCCGACGCGCGTGAGGCGCAGCGCGGGTATGAAGCCAACCTGAAAGTATTTGAACAAACGCGGAAAATGTCCGGCAGCCTGATGGAGCTGCTGCGAAAGTAACCGACAAGACTGCGTGAGAAAAACACGCTGACATAAGGAGATCCAGAATGGATATGAAAGCTGTCTCAGCCATTCAGAAATTTACAGATTCGCGCGCCAGTTCCGCGATTCAGAGTTATGCACAAGCGCGGCCTGCAACCGAGCCCAAACCCGAAGAAGCGGGTATGGCGCAGGCGGTGCAGAATGTGGCGCTCGATTTCGCCCAGACGCTCGCCGAAAGTGAGGAAGTTGCAAAAACCGCAATGGTTGGTGATGCGGATCCACATGCACTTGTTCAGGCGCTTGCGCAGACTGAACTTGCCGTCGAAGCCGCAGTTTCCGTCCGCAATAAAGTCGTCGAAGCGTATCAGGAAATTCTGAGGATGCCTGTCTGATATGGCTGATGAGATCATCTTCTTTGATACCCTGCGCCACGGCCTGTGGATTGCTGTCATTATTTCGATACCGATTCTGACAGCAGCACTTGTAACCGGTGTGTCCATTGGTCTCGTGCAGGCCCTGACATCAATCCAGGAGATGACACTGACTTTTGTGCCAAAACTCGCGGCTATCGTGCTCGTGTTCTGGCTGTCCATGGGCTTCATGACCCAGACACTGGTTGCGTTCTTTCAGGACATGATCGTTCCCCTGATAATCGGAGGCTGACGATGGAAAACACTGGCTATACAACGCTGACACGACAATCCGGGCTGATGCGCGAAATGCGTATTGTCGCGAATAATATCGCTAACGCTGCGACCTCCGGCTATCGCCAGGAAGGCATGGTTTTTTCAGAATATGTGCAGTCGATTGACGGTGGTTCAAGCCTTTCAATGGGGCAGGGGAACTCCCGCCATACTTCGCTTGTACAGGGTGCACTGACCCAGACCGGTGGCACGTTTGATTTTGCCATTGAGGGAGATGGTTTCTTTCTGATCGGCACGCCGGATGGCGAACGCCTGACGAGGGCAGGTTCCTTTTCACCCAATGCTGCCGGTGATCTGGTGACACCTGATGGGTACCAGGTTTTGGACCCGGGTGGCGCACCGGTTTTCGTGCCCGCAGGTGTGGGCGACATCGCAGTCGCTCCGGACGGGACGATCTCGGCCGAAGGCAATCCGATCGGGCAGATCGGGGTCGTCCGCCCGCTGGATCCTCAGCAGATGGTCCGGGAGGATGGCGTGATGTTTCGGGCAGACAGCGGGTTTGAACCGGCCGAGGACTCAAACGTTCTTCAGCGATTTGTCGAGAATTCCAACGTGGATGCAATCTCGCAGATCACACGGATGATCGAAGTGCAGCGTGCCTATGAACTGGGCGCCAGTTTTCTGGAAGCGGAAGACGAACGTGTTCGCCAGGCTCTCAAAGCACTGTCACAGTAACGAGTAAAGGAGACTTCCATGCGTGCATTAAAAATTGCGGCCACTGGCATGAGCGCTCAGCAACTGCGTGTTGAGACGATTTCCAACAACCTCTCAAATATGAGTACGACCGGCTACAATGCCCGGCGTGCAGAATTTGCTGACCTGCACTATCAACAGATGATGCGCCCCGGCACGATCAATGCGACCGATGGTACGGTTCTTCCGACTGGGGTTCAGCTTGGCCTTGGTGTCCGTCCATCAGCTGTTTCGGTTCAGCTCCAGCAGGGGTCTCTGAGTGCAACCGGCGGCGACCTCGATCTTGCGATCGAAGGCTCTGGATATCTGGAAGTAATTCTTCCTTCCGGTCAGACCGCATACACAAGAGACGGTGGTCTCAAGAGAAATGGGGAAGGTCTGATTGTCACGTCAGATGGTTTTGCCGTGCAGCCTGAGATTGTCATCCCGGACGACGCGCGAAGCATCTCGATCAACGCGGCTGGCGAAGTTTTTGCCTATTTCGCGGACAATCCGGACGCCCAGCTCCTCGGCCAGTTCAACATGACGGGTTTCACAAATGCCAAAGGCCTTGAAGCGCTTGGCGGCAATCTGTTTGCGGAAACAGAAGCGTCAGGCCCGCCATTGGTCTCTACACCGGGTGAAGACGGCCTTGGCACAGTGAGACAGGGGTTCTTGGAAGACAGTTCTGTGGACGCTGTACGGGAAATCACTGAGCTGATCGAAGCGCAACGAGGATATGAAATGAACGCCAAGGTCATTTCTGCTGCCGATCAGATGATGGGCGCGACCACGCAGATCCGATGATCAGACTTTGCTCGTTTTTTCTTTTGTTTTGTTCGGCCGGGGTAGCTGCGGCTGATGCTGTGGTTGCAACCCGCACAATACGTGCCGCCGCGATAATAACGGACACGGACGTCAAACTGATATCCGGTGAGGTGCCGGGTGGTTTTGATGCGCTGCACTATGTGATTGGTCAGGAAGCAAAAACAACGCTTTACGCTGGCAGGCCAGTGAGGTTCAGCGATGTAGGCCCCCCCGCGCTTGTCGCCCGCAATCAGGTGGTTCCTTTACGTTTTGAGGCGTCTGGCCTTGTGATTGAAACAGAAGGCCGTTCGCTGGAACGTGGCGCGGTTGGCGACCGGGTCAGAATAATGAACCTTGCATCGCGGCAAACTCTTTTTGGTCAGGTTCAGGACGATGGTTCTGTTCTGGTAAAATAGTTCGGAGACTTAAATGTACAGACACTTTGTTCCTCTAGCTGTTGCTGCGGTTGCTCTGACCGGCTGTGCCCGTCTGGACCATTTGGGCAAGGCTCCTTCCTTCAGCCCGGCGATGGCAACAACCGAACACAATGCAATGTTGTCGCCGGGTCTGCCCGTTACGGCTGACGCATCATCCCCGACCGAAGCTGCGTCTCTCTGGTCCGGCGCGCGTCAGTCCCTTCTGGGCGACAGACGGGCTATCCAGCGTGGCGATATTTTGACGGTGGTGATTGAAATTGATGAAGAGGCAGAAATCTCTAACGCGACTGACAGGTCCAGGTCAGGGTCGGAAAGTCTCGGTGTCCCCAGCCTTTTCGGATTGCCACAAAGAATAGACGAGCGACTTCCTGATGGTGCGACGACCGCTGACGCTGTGTCTATCAATTCGACAAGCAGATCGTCTGGTGACGGATCGGTCAAAAGAAACGAAAAACTGACGCTGCGCGTCGCAGCTACCATAGTTGACGTTCTGCCAAATGGAGTTTTGTCAATTGCAGGCAGTCAGGAGCTGCGTGTCAATTTCGAAATGCGCGAACTTCTCGTCACAGGTTACGTTCGCCCGGAAGATATCTCCCGGCAAAATGAGATCACCTACGACAAGATAGCAACCGCGCGCGTTTCCTATGGTGGTCGTGGTCAGATTACTGATGTGCAGCAACCACGCATGGGCCAACAGGTCCTGGACGCAATTCTCCCGTTCTGAGGTGAACTGATATGAAAATCGTTCTTCCGTTGGTAATGTTGATTGTTGGATCAGGGGCCGGTGTAGGGGCGGGTTTGTTCCTGAAACCCGAACCTGAGCCAGCGCCTCCTGCGATGGATGAAGAAGTTTCAAACGCTGAGCAACCGGCAGCAGAAGTGGCTGAACAGGAGCCAGAGTCTGCTGACGAGGAGAATGCGGCGGTCCAATATGTAGACTTATCAAACCAGTTTGTCGTACCAATAGTTGACGGCAACCGGATTGCGTCAATGGTTGTTTTGTCTTTGAATGTCGAAGTTCCGGATGGCGGCAGTCAAATAATCTATGACACTGAGCCAAAAATAAGGGATGCATTTCTGCGCGTTCTTTTTGACTTTGCCAACATAGGTGGTTTTTCCGGAGCGTTTACCAACAACAACAATCTCAACGTTTTACGCAGAAACTTGCGCGAAGTTGCTCAAAAAACCATGGGATCAGATGTAATAAATGACGTTCTGATATCAGATATTGCCCGACAGGACTATTGATCAGAAACGCCTCCAATGACTATTTCCCATCCCTTTTTACTTCGCAGTTTTCTTACACTTTGCCAAGGCCATTTCTATTGAGTCGCTGAGGCGGCAAGTTCGCGCATCGTACCTGATATCTTCCAGTTGCTTTCTCCTCAATTCCTCGGCCACAAGTAATTTTCCGTAGTCTTTTCGAACTCTGTTCAGGTAACCTTCCTTCTGCGCCAGTATTTGGGCAAGTTGTAAATTCAGCTCCGTTTTTGTGCGACCGACCCATGACTTCCAGATTATGTCGGCGCCAATGGTTTTCATCGAAGATTCCACATCAGAATCCGCGTCACGGGCTTGTTTGTCCAGTTTCCTGATTTTGTCGCGCAGTTGGTTTTCCTGACTAACATATCGGCGAAGATCCTGTTGGCTGGTAAGGTATTTTGCTCGCATGATTTCTTCGAGCTTTGAGAGTTTTGAGTGTTCATTTACCATGCTCTACCCTTTGAACGTTCTCTCATCGCTTCAGAGAAACGGATTGCGGCGGCAACGGCCTTATAGTGCTCTGGTGCAATTTCCTGATCGATCTCTGTTGTGGCATGTAGTGCTCTTGCCGTTGGTGGATCGCTGTGAATAGGCACGTCGTTTTCGGTTGCAATTTCCCGAATTCTCAGGGCGATTTCGTCAATTCCTTTGGCCACGCAAACCGGTGCTTTTCCGGGTTCCCTGTCCCAACGCAAAGCGACCGCGTAGTGTGTTGGGTTCACGATTATCACATCAGCGTCCGGAACATCACTCATCATCTGAGACTGTGAAGAGGTCTGCGCCCGTTTTCGCCGTTCCTGTTTAACATGAGGATCTCCCTCACTGTTTTTGGTTTCGTCCACAATTTCTTTTCGGGACATTCGGTTTTTTCGTATGTGTTCGAAATGCTGCCAGACTGCGTCAATGCCGCCAATGAGTCCTGAAACGCAAACAACAACAAACAAAAAGCTCAGGAAGATCTCGGCAAGCAGGAGCATAACCGAGCTAGGGTTTGTAAAAAGCGCACCAATCATATCATTGAGGTGAAGTCGGAGGAAAATTGCAAGGCAGGCGGAATAGATAATCAGCTTGATTGTGCTTATCAAAAACTGAAAAATGCCATTGCGTCCGTATTTGTTTTTTGCATTCGATATTATCGAAATTTTGGACAGTTTCGGTTTAATCTTGTCGGGAGCGAAAACGATACCCTTTAACGCAAACAGGCAAACCAGGACACAGACAGCTGGTAACAGAAATATCGGCGAAATTGATGTTGCGACTTTGTTGATCAGATTTCCCGCTGTTGGGGCAGCTGCGCCGTTGAAGAACAGTTCGGCCAGCTGAGCCGGCTGATCGATCAGAATCGACAGACTTTCGCCAAATGCAAGGAGACTGGACCCACCCGTCAGTAGAAATGCCGCGAATAGTCCGGCATATCCAGCCGCGGTCAGCACCTCTGTTGAACGTGGAATTTCGCCTTTTCTCCGCGCCTCAAGGAGCTTTTGCGGAGTAGGGTCAAATGACTTGTCAGTATCGTCGTCCTGCCCGCTCATCGAGCGTTTCCAAATGGATTCGACAGATAGACATCCATTGCGCCCAGCCAGGCAGCAAGGATTGATGGGGCCGATACCATCAGTAGTATTAACCCTCCGGCTGTGATCACCGGTGCGCCGACAAAAGCTACCATCAACTGAGGCATTGCCTTGTTAATCGCACCCAGCGCAATATTATAAATTACGGCAAGAATGATGAATGGAGCGGCAAGGGTAAATGCGAGCGAGAACGCTTTTGCGACCTGGTCGACGCCCCATTCGGTCATATCATTTGCGGTCGCGAACTGGCCGAACGGGATGAATTCGTACGACAGAATAATGAGCTGTGCCGCCTTAACATGCAAACCCGTCATGACAGCAAGTGCCAACCCTCCCACGATCAGAATGTAGCCCATTGCCGGCATCGGATCGATTGCGGCACCCCCTAGCACCTGGGACAACGATGTTGACTGAGCTGCAATGGATCCAGCCGTTTGGAGTGCAAGAACAAAAAGCCTCAATCCGATGCCAATTGCCAACCCGGCAAATGTTTCCGACAGAATGACCATGCCAACACCTCCGAGCTCGTCTGGTGGGCTGATTTGTGGAAGAGCCGGAGCAACAACGAAAGTGAATGCTATAGCGACTGCCAGTTTGATCCTCGCCGGAACAGATTGTTCTCCGAAGGCCGGCAGCATCGACACCAGTGCGCCGACACGCAGGAAAACAGCAAATCCGTGCCACAACTGCGTTGTCAAAAGTGCCAGCAGTTCAGCGGAAGCATTCATGCAGCAACTACACCTACCAGCGATGGACGGGCATCCAGGCCGATTTCCTCAAATGACAGAACGGGATTGCTGATCCCTTTTGCGCGCATCACGGTTCTCAGGAAACGCCGGCGCCTTGTGCTGGTGACGACTGCAGCATGGATCCCGTTTTCGTTTGCATCCTGCAGTTTGCGCGAAACGTTTTCCGCAAGCTGATTGAAGAGGTCGGGCGGCAAAGCGATGTCGAGGCCGCGGTCTGCTTCCACCTGATACATGGTGAAAGTGTCTTCCCATTCCGGGGCCAGCTGGATCAGTGGCAGCGTGCCATCGTCCCGCCGCATCTCGGCAACAAGCTGGAAACCGAGGCGCTGGCGAACGTGTTCGCAGATTGCCTCCGGCTGTGCGTTCCGGGATCGGGCCTCTGCAGTTGCTTCCAGTATGAGTGGCAGATTTCGGATAGAGACCAGTTCATCCAGAAGCAGCCGAAGAACAGTATGCAAAACGTCAATCGGAACTTTATCGGGGATCATCTCATCGAGCAGTTTCCGGTTCGCTTCCGCCCTTACCGGATTTGAGATATTAACCATCTCGGCAAGCAGTCGCCTCAGGGATTTAAGTGTGAGCAAACGGCTGAAGTTCTTTTTGACAGTTTCAAGCAAATGGGTCGCGAGAATTTCTGCCGGAGTTACCAATGTCAGGCCGTTCAGGGCCGCATTTTCCTGATCCCGGCTACTGATCCATCTGGCAGGTGCGCCGTAAACCGGTTCCATTGTATCAGTGCCGTCCGGCAATGCTGAAGCATCTTCAGGTATGAGCGCCAGCACCTTTTCCGGGCTGATTTGAGCTCTGGCCTGTTCTACTCCCTGAATACGCAGGACATATGTCCCGTTCGACAGCGCCGGATTATCAGTCAGCCTGATCTCGGGCAAAATCAGGCCAAAAACGGAGGCAACATGGGTCCGCATATTGGCAATCCGCGCGTCCAGCCCGGTGCCAGGATCCAGTACCATGTTGACAAGATCCGGTGCGAATTCGACGTGCACATCGTCGATTTCAAGCACATCTCCCAGAGGCTTCTCCGCAGGAACGTTCACTTCCGGTGCTTCGTGTTCGAGCTCAGGCTCGGAGTTCTTCTTCCTGTATAAAAGGTATGATGCAGTTCCAAGGGCGGCAGCACCCAGTAAAAATGGAACAAAAGGCAATCCGGGAAACAGAGCAAAAGCCAACATCAGAATGGCGACAGTTGCGAGAGCTGCCGGATGCTTGCCCAATTGGCTGAAAACGGCAAGATCTGTCGCACCCGTGGCACCGCCACGTGCCAGCAAAAGCGCTGACGCGATTGAAATCACAACAGCCGGGATTTGCGAAACCAGCCCGTCGCCAACAGTCAGAATGGCGTAGGTTTCAAACGCCTGACCCACTGGCATGTCGTGCACGGCGATCCCCATGATCAGGCCAGCCACAAGGTTGAGCAGCGTTATGAGCAAACCCGCGATCGCATCTCCTTTGACGAACTTTGATGCACCATCGAGTGAACCGAAAAACGTAGTTTCCTGTTGTTCGCGTTCCCTGCGCTCCTTTGCTTCTGTATGAGTTATTGCGCCTGCGGACATATCACTGTCGATTGCAAGTTGTTTTCCGGGCATTCCGTCCAGTGCAAAACGCGCGCCCACCTCGGCCATGCGGGCAGCACCCTTGGTGATGACCATGAAGTTGACAATCAGGAGCACACAAAAAACAACGAGCCCGAGGAAAACGCTTCCACCCATCACAAACTGGGCAAAGCTCTCGATCACATCGCCAGCAGCATCGGTTCCGGTGTGTCCCTGGCCGATGATGAGTTTTGTAGATGAAACATTCAGTGACAGCCGGAGCATCAGCGACGCCAGCAGAATGGTAGGAAAGGCGGAAAAATCCAAAGGCCGCTCGATGAAAAGAGTGACTGTAAAAATGAGAATTGCCAACGCAAATGAGGCGGCTAATCCAGTATCAAGAACCCACGCTGGCATGGGCAGTATCATCATTACGATTACAGCCATCAGTGCTACTGCGAGCATGATTGTAGGGTTCAGAAACGCTTTGAAACTCAGGTTCTGCATGACGGCCTCAGTTACTTCGGGTGGTGAACAGGCCAGTCGGTGAACCCAGGCCTCCGGGTACCAATGATCCGATGGCCGAAGCACCGCCCGATGGCTTCAAAAGCGGAAAGCTGTTCTTTCTTTCCTGACTTAAGAGAGGAAATGACGAACGACGCCCGGGGAGCGCTGCAAAGATGCGGTTGAACCTTTCCAGGTAACGGTTCGCATGCGCTGGTGTTCGCGAGTGAAACTTTCCGACCGCCTGTTTCCAGTTGCCTGTTTCATCAAAAAGTTGCTTAAGAAAGCGAGCCGCGTAAACAGCGTTTCTGGTCGGGTCGAGCATATCGTCGACCGACATGAACTGTTCACCGTGCCAATGAATGTTTATCTGGAAACAGCCGACATCTACGAGAGTTTTGCCACTGTTCAAACTTTTTTGCACAAAATCAGTGGCTTCTGATTTCGAGCCAAGCCAAAACCCCTTTCCCTCCACGTTGATAGTCCATGGCCAGGGGGTTATTTTCCCATCTCTGCTTCGGCCCGTCTCTGTTCTTGTTACAGCTTTAAGTATTTTGAGTGGTACGCCGGTGCGATGAGAGGCCTCTGTAGCGGCTGCGTCACATGCGCCAAGCTGGTGGATACCAGGAGAGGCAGCAGTTGCGGGTCCTGTATAGTGCAGGAAAGCAAGAAAAAGAATGGTCCTGAAAACAAATGCGCGATCGCTAACCATAGACTGTCCACTCTCAGTTTCGTTCTGAAACAAGTTAAGCGTAAATGACTATGGTTTATTTTCGGTAACCAAAAACCTGTTCAATTATTCCAGCGTTGACTGGTTTGGAGGCGTAACTTCAGTCCCGTCCAGCAGTTCCCTGATAGCGTTTCGAAATGATTGATTAGAGTCCAGCACCGCGGTGGTTTCTTCCAGAATACTGTCAGAGGGGGTGACGCGCCGATCTGGCAAAGAACTTGCCAAAATAGCATTCCCGTAGACCGGCTCCTCTACGCTCACCAGTTCCTGCCAGTCTCCCGATAGCCAAGCAGCCTCGAGAGCAGCTTCTTTATTCTCGATCTGTAAAAAGGACTGGCGAGCCTCAGCGAGCCTCCCCATTTGCGCCAATGCGTTGGCCAGAATTTCAATCTCCTCATCGTTCTGGGGGTCTGGAAGAAGTGATATCGCTGCTTGCGGGTTATCGCGGTCCAGCTCAATTCTGGCCGACAAAGCTCTGTGTTGGCTGATGTTAAATTCACCTTCAATCACACTCAGTGCGTCTTCGGCCATGTTCGGAAAGCCCAGCTCCAAAAGCCTGCTCGCGACCTGGCGTGCTGTGTTTGGCGTTACGAAACCAGCAATGCGCTCATAATCAGAGCTGAAGTATTGCATAAACTTCACATCACTCGCGGCTTTCGTCAAATCTGTGAAAATCTCGCTTCTTGTTGTTAGAAGCATTTCGTAGTCTGCCTCAATAGAATCGACCAGATCAAACGCTGTATGGAAGTCGTCTGAGCGAGCCTTTGCACGCGCCAGGATTGCTTTCATGCGACTTTCTTGTGCGGTGTTCCTGTTTTCAAATACGTAAGCTTCCAGAGTACCCGCGAGGTCAGATGGAACCGGATCTCCTTCCGTAAGATATGTTTCCGCGAGAGCGACAACCGCTGCTGGAGAGTCCAGGCTGTTGCCTTTCACGACTTCAGCGAGGGTGCTCTTTGCCTCTTTTTCAAAACCCTGGTTTTTCAGTGCCTTTGCTTTTGCAAAGGATGTGGCGTCTGTATTTCCCTGTAGCTGTTCGATGTTCCTCAGGACGACTGAAGCGACCTGTATCTGGTCCGCTTCAATCAGAATGTTGCTGAGCCTCGGTCCCAAGAGTGCGCGCAAGTGACCGGGCAGGCTAAAAAACGTTTCGGCGATTGCTTCGGTTTTGTCTGAAGTATCGTCCGCAAGCCTGCCGGAAGCCAGAACCCCCCATAAAGCGAGCGATGCTTCGCATTCGCGGAACTGATGGACAATTCTCGGGTTGCTCAGCAAATCCTCATCGACAATCCCTGCAAGATCGAAAAGCTCGGGGTATTCAACAGCGACTTCTGACAAAAGAAGAGTTTGTCTGGCTTCTGCTCCAAAACCCAAAAAGATGTATAGCTTAGCCAATTTGATTGCGGCAGCGTCATCCAGTGACCCAGTATCGTCAAAAAGGGTTTCGCGGGCTTTGCTGATCTGCAAGGTTGGTGGTTCATGGGAACCCCAACTGACCACGTCGACTTTTTCCCGTTGAATGCAACTGGATTCGAACAGTCCAGCCGAGTTTTCGGAACTGATTATTGGAATGTCATTACTCGAACTCACCCGAACATTGCCTGCCGTATCGTCGAATGTTTCGGGTAAGGATGAATCATAGATGAGTTCATCATCGCGGCTGATTTCGGATGCTGTTTCCAGCCGCAAAGCTGAGCCTGACCCTTCCAGAATGCCAGATGCTATTGCTTCACCTACCTGAAGAGAAAGGGCAGCTTCTGTTTGTTCCTTTATGCTTTCAGCTGCAGCTGGTGTGTCGAAATCCGTATTTTGGCTACCCTCTGCAGCTTGTTCTTCGCCCTGTTCGTTTCGGATAGGGGACCAAAGCAAGTCACCATAGCCAAAAGTGGTCTCGAACTCCGGCCTCCGTCGAGTTTCAACAGCAGGGTCAGTTGCAAGTAGAGGTTCGTTCGGGCGATCTTGTAGTGGAGGACCGTCAAGAACGTCGATAACGAGGTACCCACCTTGTTCTTCAAAAACTTCTACCGGACAGTCGCAGTTGAACTTCAGGGAAATGCTCGACTGATCGGAAGATACGGAGGCCAGGCGATCGCGCGGAATGATCGAAAAGGTACGCGACGTATCAAACCCGTCGTCATGCGCCAGAAGAGAAACGCGATACTCCCCCAGTTCTCCCTGAAGTTCCCAGGACATGTCAGGGGGCATTTCCAGAACCAGGCGCGTAAAATCTTCGTGTTCACCTGCAATCACGGGTACAGGCTCCGCCTTAAGCGCGGTTGATGCGACCAGTCCGGCGAACAGAACGTAACCTGCCGGCCGATTCATGCTGCGTTCTGCTTGACAGATTTGAGGGCCTCTTCGAGTTCAGAAAAGCTCGGGCGGCAATGTGACGGTGTGTTCTGACGGCCAACCTCAATGCAGATATTCGTCGCATGTGCGTGAAGGTTTGCGACCAGAACTTCCCTGATCAGCTGGTAAAAGTGACCGTCTTCCTCAGTCACAGTTTTGACCTTCGCGGCGAATGGGCCCACAAGACAATAGGCAAGAAAAACGCCCAAAAAAGTGCCGACCAGAGCGCCACCGATCAGTTTCCCCAGTACTTCTGGTGGTTGGTCGATAGAACCCATCGTTTTAATAATCCCAAGAACCGCGGCGACGATACCGAGCGCCGGCAGGCCGTCTGCGAGATTTTGCAAAGCGTGACTGGAGTGAAGGGCGTGATGAAGGTTCGCCTCGATCCGTTTTTCCAGAACCTCCTCTACCTGATGCGGGTCATCATAGTTCATCGATGCAGACCGCAGCGTGTCGCAGATCAGAGCTATCGCTTCTTTGTCGGCAAGGATTTTCGGATACTTGGAAAAAATCGAAGAATCATCCGGCGCTTCGATATGTTCTTCGATGGCAACCGGATTTTGGCGGGCAAGCCGGATCAGTTCAAAGAGCAGACAGAGCAGATCCCGATAATCCGAATGTTTCCATTTCGGACCTTTGAAGACGCGTCCCATGTCCTTTGCGGTGTGTTTGACCGCTGACATGTCATTGCTGATCAGGAATGCGCCAAGCGCCGCCCCACCAATCATCATCATCTCAAAGGGCAGTGCCTTGAGCACGATTCCCATCTTGCCTCCGGCCAGCAGATAGCCGCCAAAGACCATAGCAAAAATCGTGATTATCCCGATAATTCCAATCATAGCTACCCTCAGAACCAGTTACCTGGCAACCATCGCAGAATGGAGTTAAAAAATGATATCCCCGGGTCAGCCCCGAGGCAGATTCGCATTGCGACCAGCAAGAATTACGCTAATCGTATAGGCTTTCTCTGGGGAAAGGCTGGTCATGATGCCTGCGGCAGCATCGGCCCGCATCCTGCCGAGAAAACCAGCAGCGAAAGCTGGCTCCATCTCCTCGAACAATGCGGCAGCATCCTTTGGCTTCATATTTTCGTAAACAGCAGTCAGCCGGGCGATATCGTCTTCTGCGGCTGTGTCGGCGACGGCCATGAGAGAGCGCAAAGATTGCTCAGCCTGTTCCAGCTCTGCCAGACGCCGCTCAATTTCTTCATCAGCCACTGTAAGCGCCTTTTGGCGAATCGCCATTTTGCGTTCCATTTCCTCAATTTTCGCCTCCCTCTTCTGGAAGGCGTCGAGCATCACGGCCAGCGTCTCTGCATCGGCAATTGTTGAAGTTACGGGTTCATCTTCCACGACTTCTTCTGCGGCCATCACGGGTGCTTCGACGGCGACGGCCTGGCCTGCGCCAATTCCGATACGAATTGCGGCCGATCCGATAAAAAGAAAACAGATCAGCAGAACCGAACCCTTGCCGGTCTTTCTGGAGAACAGTTTTTTCATTGCTGTGTCGCCGCAGCTCGATGTCTGACGAACATCGGTTCGCCGCCCGCCTGAGCAGCCGGCGTCGCGACAACCTGTGGTTCCCGTTCAGCGGGGACATCAGGAATGTCATGCATTGACGCCATCTGGAGCTCAAGTCGCTTTGCCATTGCCTCAGCGCGTGCAGTAAGGTCGGTCAGCGTGTCGGCCGAGTTTGACGCCGTTGCCTGTGCCGTCTCAAGAGTTTTTGTCAGATCATCCACCTGTGCAGAAAGCACAGCCACCGCGCCGCCCACACCTTTTTCGAGGTCGTTAAACCGGTTAAGGCGCCGGCCCAGAATATAACAGTATATGGCCGCACCCAGCGCGCCGGCTCCCAGAAAAATATCCGCAATCAATTCCATTTCTGTTTCCTTTTACTGAAGCACAAATTCCATAACGAGAAGGTCTGTTACCTTCCCGGGGCCAACGACAATCTGTACGCGCCGCAACATCTGCGAGCGCAGCTTCGTCAACGCAGCCGCCTCTTCAATGTCCTGCAATTCGACTGCACGAAGGTAAGTGTTCAGGACATCCACAACTCTGGGCATCAGGAGGCTGACCTCGTCGGCGTACTTTTTGCTCACCTCAAGTTCTCCGCGGAACCTCAGGTACTTGTTGGAGCTGTGTGCGGGCAAAGAAATCATGAGTTGGTCCATCGGTAAAAATGCGACCGTTGGCTCGGATTTCTCTTCTTTTTCCGGTTCTGCAACCTTCTCTTCAGTACCTGATTCGAAACCCGGTATGAGACCCGACTGGGCTGCGAAAAAACCGCCACCGCCGCCAACAAGAGCAAGCACGAGCCCTATAATAAGCGGCATTTTGGACGATTTTTCCTCAACTGGTACTTCATCGGCTGTTGCGTCGGCCATGTCGACTCCATCTTTGATGTAGAAATTCGTTATAGACGCGATTGCACTAACCGATTGTTAAGCCAGATCGTTCAAAGTTGTCGCCATCGCCGGGCAGAACGTCCGGTCTGACGGAGGTTAACGTGCAGCAAGTATTGTCTGTCTGGACAGGACTATCGATTAAGCGGCAGATCATTGTGGGTCTTGCCACCGTTGCAATGTTTTTTGCTGTTCTGGCAATGTCACGAATGGCGTCCGCGCCAACTATGACGTTGCTGTATGCCGGACTTGAGAATGGCGCCGCGGGTGATGTTGTCCGGGCGCTGGAGCAGCGTGGGGCAGTTTTTGAGGTGCGCGGCGGGTCGATTTTCGTTGACGCAAAAGAGCGCGACCAGCTGAGAATGACGCTCGCAAGCGAAGGTTTGCCCGCAAATTCAAGCCGGGGTTACGAGCTTCTTGATACCCTTTCCGGTTTTGGGACCACATCGCAGATGTTTGACGCTGCCTACTGGCGCGCCAAAGAAGGTGAACTCGCCAGGACGATCGTTTCCAGCCCGCACATTGCAATGGCAAGGGTTCACATAGCCAGTACGGGATCAAACCCATTTCAGAGAGGTGTTACGCCGAAAGCGTCGGTGGCGGTGAATCCGGCGGGCGCGGCAATTACAACGCAGCAGGCAAAGGCAATCAGATTTCTGGTTTCTTCTGCTGTTGCGGGGCTGGCCGCAGAGGATGTCGCGGTCATTGATTCCAACGGAACCTTGATTGGAACAGCGGATGAAGCGGCTCCGACAGTAGGCGGAGAAGATCGCGCGCAAGTGCTTCGTGACCGCGTGCAGCGACTTCTCGAAGCACGGGTTGGTTTTGGAAATGCAGTTGTCGAAGTCAGCGTCGACACGGTTACGGAAAGTGAAGCGATCCGTGAACGGATTTTTGACCCCGAAGGCCGGGTCGCGATCAGTACCGATACTGAAGAGCGTAACAACACGTCAAATGAAGCCGGGGGCGGCGACGTAACCGTGGCGTCGAATCTGCCAGATGAGGAAGGTGGCACCGGAGAAAACTCCTCTTCGCAAAACAGCGAAACGCGAGAACGGGTTAACTATGAAGTCTCGGAAACCGAGCGGGAAATTGTCCGGGCCCCGGGCGCCATAAAGCGTCTGACCGTTGCCGTACTGGTGAACGACGTGGCCTCGCCTGACCCAGCCGGTGGCCAGACTTTTGAGGCGCGGGATCCGGAAGAGATGGATGCCCTGAGGGACCTTGTAGCATCGGCTGTCGGTTTTGACGAAGCGCGGGGAGACGTAATCACCATAAAGTCTATGGCCCTGCAAAGCGTTTCACCCCAGGGAACGGCAGCGGGCACATCCCTCGTTGACGGGCTGAACATCGATCTCATGTCCGCTATCCAAATGGCAATTCTTGCGGTTGTTACACTTATCCTCGGACTTTTTGTTGTTCGCCCGCTTCTTTCAGCAGCGCCAGCGAACCAGACGCCGGAAGAACCTGCAGCCTTGCCACCCGCCACCGACGCAGCTGAGGCCGGAGGGCTCAATGGCGAAGTGACGTCTGAGGAATTTGAACTGCCCGATTTGCCGGTAATTTCAGACTTTGGTGATGAGAACGGTGGTTTGCCGGAGATCAACATGGCCGGCGGCATGTCCGATGATCCGGTTGAGAGACTGAGAAATATGATTGGTGAGCGTCAGGAAGAAACTGTCGAGATACTTCGGACCTGGCTTGAGGACAAAGAGGAGAGCGTCTGATGTCAGTTTCACACAGGTACAGGAATTTTGGCAGCTCGAACCGAACGGAACCGTCCGGAGCGCCGGAGAGTGATGATCAGATAGAGCAGGACAAACTGGCGGCATTTGAGGCGGGTTACCAGGCAGGCTGGGATGATTCAACAAAGGCGCAGTCAGATAACAGAGACAAAATCAGCAGTGACTTTGCTCGCAGCCTCCAGGAAATGTCTTTCACTTACCATGAAGCCCTGGCGAAGCTCACACTGTCTCTGAAACCGGTCATGTCCGAAATTATCGACCGGCTGCTCCCCGCAATGGTGGCGCAGTCTCTCGGCGGTCACATTCTGGAGCAAATTGAGGCACTCCTCAAAGAAAGTATCTCTCAACCGGTGGAGATTGTTGTCGCGCCGCATAACGTGGAAGCGATCAAAGATTTTGCAGACGGAAAGATTGAACCTCCTTTTGAGGTGGTGGGTGACACATCAGTTGCGGAAGGGCAGGCGTTTGTGCGGATCGGATCAGAAGAGCAGGAAGTTGATATCAGCGGCGTGGTCTCCGCGATTTCAGAAGCCCTGAACGCATTTTTCCACGAAGCTCAAAAGGAGCAGGCCAATGACTGACGCTGCCGAACCACAGCAGGATACGATGAACAACAGCAGTCCGTTCACGTCTGTCCCCATCGAAGTGACAGTCTGCGTCGGTAAAGCGCGACCGCTCATTCGGGAACTCGTAAATCTGGGTGAAAATGCTGTTCTCACGCTCGATAAATCTGTGGAAGACCCGGTTGAACTTTATGTTGGCGACCGGATGATTGCGCGGGGAATGCTCGAAGAGCAGGAAGGTGAAGGAGCCGGACAACTGGTCGTCCGGCTGACCGAAGTAATAGACCGCCGCTCCGGATCCTGATCAAGGAATGAAAGCACTAATACCAGTCTTTCTGTTTGGATTTCTGTTGCTGACATCAGGCCCGTTGGCAGCTCAGGACATATCTTTGTCACTTGGTGACGACGGATCAGTCAGCGCGCGCACCATCCAGCTTTTCGCTTTGATCACGGTCCTCAGCCTCGCTCCGGGGCTGGCAATAATGGTTACCTGCTTTCCCTTCCTGATTACCGTCCTTTCGATACTGCGACAAGCAATTGGTCTGCAACAATCGCCGCCAAACATGTTGATCGTGAGTTTAGCTCTGTTTCTGACTTACTTCATCATGGAGCCGGTTTTTGTCGAGGCCTGGTCCAGTGGGCTGTCTCCACTCTCAAAAAATGAGATTGATGTGGAAACCGCGTTTACTCGAACACTCGAACCATTTCGGGTCTTTATGGCAGCACGGCTCGACCCGGATACTTTTTATGCGATGGCCGAACTCAGGCCGGATACCCTGGCGGAAACGCCAACTGCTGAAGCCTCGCTGTCGGTGTTGATACCCAGTTTTTTATTGTCCGAGATTTCTCGGGCATTCCAGATTGGATTTCTGATTTTCCTGCCGTTTCTGATTATCGATTTGGTTGTTGCCGCAGTGTTGATGTCCATGGGTATGATGATGGTACCACCGGTAATTGTATCTTTACCTTTTAAGTTAGCATTTTTCGTTTTGGCAGATGGTTGGAGCCTGATCGCGGGAAGCCTCGTTCGCAGCTATTTTTGACTTCAAAGATTCTTTTTTGGTATTTTGAATCTTCGTAAATGAGTATTTTCTGAATTCCGATTTTGCTGCTGGCAAATTCACTTGGTTAGAACCCATTTGCATTCGCTCGAGTGCATGTTTCTCGACACAACGACGAGCGATGGAAATTTCTGATCTCTTTTGGTTGACGTACGCGCAGATGGCGCGTCTCATACCTTGGATTCCTAAAGCGTCACATGAAAGACAGTTGCCTGCTGAACAGAAATTCCTTGATTTGCTGCACAAGCCTACGTTGGCTTGATGCGCCGAAGGAATGCGGCCTTCACAAGACGATTTACAACCGCCGAAAAACTTAGAGCACTGCTGCGTTAGTTCGATCAAGTCGACAATCTGACGGTCTTCGCCATTACGTCCGACTGGTATCCGCCTTTGCGTGGACCGAAGCTGCCTCAAGACGCATTAATCACGACGCTCACAGATTTGGAACCTGATCGGCACATGGTTAAAACAAGGGCGAAGGTGTACCGAGCTCGGTAGTTTGCCCCTACCGGCCCCCGACAGGACCAGCTTATCCAGCGTCAGATCCGATTCTGCGCGACGAAACAGATCATTCTCTGTCTGAAGCCGTTGCAATTCTTTCAGTTGGTCGGTTCCGAGTCCGGCATTGTGCTTACGCAGCGATTTAATGTCTGTTCGCTAATTTGTACCCGCCTGATCGCATCAATCCGCGGCACTCCTTGGCCATATTGCACCTCAACCTGCCGTAACTTCGTGACAATCTCCTCCGGCTTTTGTCGCTTGATTGCCATTACTTATCTTCCGGTCCCTAACTATAGGTGCGGACCAACTCAGTGTTGGGCGATCCCAAGGTGCTACCTGACAATGAACTCAGCATGCAAAGCACCAGCCGCTTTTATGCTTTTCAGTATATCTATCATATCTCTGGGCGACACACCCAGGGCGTTCAACCCGGTGATAACCTCAGAAAGTGACGTACCCGTCGGAACCTCGGCAAGCCCGATTCCGGGTTCTTCTTCGATGTCAGCTCTGGTCCGGGGGACTACAACCGTTTCTCCTTCTGCAAATGGATTTGGCTGAACAGCTATCGGAGCTTCCTGTATCCTCAGGGTCAGGTTGCCCTGAGACACTGCCACGCGGCTTATGCGAACGTCTTCACCCATTACGATTGTTCCTGACCGCTGATCGACAACGACGCGCGCTTTCCTTTCAGGCAGTACTGAAATGTTCTCAATACGGCCAAGTGCATGTGCTACCGACACCATCTGAGTTTGCGTGACGTCGAGTTGCACGGTGCCGGAGTCAAGCATGAAGGCGACCGGGCGCCCGAAATCATTGTTTATAGCAGTTTCAATTCTTGCCGCAGTCGTGAAATCTGCATCCCTCAACGCCAGCCTGACGTTTGAAAGACTGGACAATTCAAACTCGATTTCTCTTTCAACACGTGCGCCGGACGGAATGACGCCTGCTGTCGGAACTCCTTGCGTTACGGTCGCGCCTTCACCCTCTGCAACCGCACCTCCAGCGATGATTGTGCCCTGCGCTACCGCATAGATTTGACCATCTGCGGCGTTCAGCGGGGTCATAACAAGAGTGCCGCCAAGAAGACTGCTCGCGTCACCGATAGCCGACACAGTAACGTCGACCTGAGAGCCTCCGCGAGCGAAGGGCGGTAATGAAGCTGTTACGAAAACTGCGGCAACATTTTTCGGCCGGAACTGTTCGCCTGTGACGTTGACTCCCAGTCTCTCCAAAATATTGGCCATGATTTCTTCGGTGAAAGGAGAGTTTCTGAGACCATCTCCGGTCCCGTTCAGCCCGACAACCAATCCGTATCCAACCAGGTCATTCCCCCGCACTCCGTCAAATTCTACAAGATCCTTGATCCTGACCGGATTAGCGGTGACGGAACTCACCATGAAAAGGATACAAAAGAATGCGGATAGAAAAATTCTCATAGGAAATTCACCAGTGAAAGTTGAGCGTTGCGCGCGGTGACTGAGTAGAGGCTCTGCAGATAGAACTGGACATTCTCAAGTTCGGTCGCTGTTTCGAACGGGTCGACTGCAAGCAGGTTATTGCGCGCGAATTCCAGACTTGTTTCCTCTGCTTCGTTTCGTGCTGAGATCATCTCGATGCGTTCTTCGGTGAAGCCAATCCGGGACCGCAAGGCGGTTATTTCATCCTGGTTTGCCTGGAGCCCCTCGCCGGTCATGAGAAAGAGATCCGATTGTGCCGGAACATCCAGCGCCAGAGCCGGATCATTGCCGAGAGCCGCGAGCGTCGTGTGCATCAGAAGATTCTTGATGGCATCGTCATTTGCTTTCACATCGAGAGTCAGTCTTTCTGTCTCTGACAAAATGAAGGGGGCGACGGCGGTATTGGATCCCGCATAGATTAGTGTGTCAAATCCTGCCGGATCCGCGAACCATGTTTCTGCCGCTGCCAGCATGTCAGCCGGTGTTGCGAGGCCCGCAACGATCGGCCGAACGGCATCGATCAGCTCCTGCGCATCAGGCAGAGGCAAACGATCAGTGGCAATGCCGCCAAAAAGAGTACGGCCGGCAACCTGAGTATTGATTGACTTGATCATCCCATCCAGCTGAACGGCAGCATTTTCGGACGGATTGCCTGATACGACCCCGATTGGCCCCCCTCCCACAAGCAGGAGGTCGATCCCGAGATCACCACCGAGTTCCTGTGACTTTTCGAGGGCAACCTGCATAGCAGCCGTTGTATATGCTGCCTCGGTCGTGGCCACTGAGTACCCTTCAAGTACTTCAATGGAACGTTCGAGACCGGTGAGGTAACTGTGGTTACCGGCCAACACCTGTTTCACGTCCGCTACCCGCCCGCTGGACAATTCATCTGTCAGCCGGAACAGGTCATTGCGCAGCGATACACTGCGGCGCTGCATCATAAAGGAATTCGACAGATCGCCGATTGAGACGGAGCTCATTGCTTAAATCCTCAGAATTGTTTGCATCATTTCATCAGCTGCTTCGATCATCCGAACATTTGCAGCGTAGCTTTGCTCAACAACCAGCAGGCGCTGGAGCTCTTTGTCGGTGTCCACGCCTTCGGTCAGGGTGAGCATCGTGAGTTCGTCAAATTGCGTCGTGGCAAAGCTCAGCTTCTGTTCCGACTGAAAACGGTCCGAGCCCAGTTGCGAGGTCAGCGCAGAAACGAGGTTAATGACCGAAAATGCACCCGCCCCGAAGTTACCCGATGCAGGGCTTCGCGCTTCTGTGAGCACGTCGCTCATCGATTGAAGCAGGCGTGAATCTCCAACTTCTCCGGGCACGGCTGCATTCATACCGTCGCGAATGCGCCATGCCTCACCGCCCTGACGCTCATCTACGGCAGCATTTATCTCCAGTCTGCTGGAAATCCCGAGCTCGTTCAGCGGATCAAACGCGACCCCCTCATCCGTAAACAAACCGGGATCTCCGGCTATCAGTGTTGGGTCTACAGCCGGGTCCTGAAATCTCTCGATCAGATCTCTTGCGACAGCATCCAGTTTTTCCTGAGCCTCAACCGCGAGCTCATCCCGGATTTCAAACTGTGCTCCAAGTGATCCACCCCCAAGCGTTCCCCGCTCGCTGCTGATGTCAATCGAGATGCCGTTTATCGTAAGGCCGGATAAGGTGCCGGCACCAACGCTCATATATGCAGTTACCTGATTGACGGGCGTGAATTCAACTTCGGCGGCACTCCCGTCAAGCAGGATCGCGCCGCCGGTGGAATATAGAGCAATTTGGCCATTATCGCGGGGCACCTGCCGGACAGGCACCATGGCACTGATCTCATCGACCAGTGCCTGGCGTGTGTCCTGCAAAGCCGACGTATCACCGCCCACGATAATTGTCCGGGTGATCCGGTTGTTGAGTTCTTTGACATTCGCAAGCGACGTGTTCAGCCGTGCGACTTGGGTATTTATTGTACTGTCAGCATCACTGCGGGACTGTTGCAGGCTCTCTGATGCCCCTGATATCAGCGACGCAAGATCGCGGGCTGCATTGACAACTCCGGTCAGACGTTCGGGTGCATCAGGGCGGCTGGCCGCTGTAATCAGCGAGCTTTCGAATTCCGCGATCCGGGCTGACAGCGAGTTTTCTTCGTCCGGCGTTCCCAGCACATTTTCGTACCGGGAGAGAAAATCTGTACGGACTGTTGAGTTTTCAAAGGAAGCGCTCGACAGCCGCAGGTCTGCCAGCAAACCAGGGTTCACGTTGCGCACAATTCCATCGACGCTGACCCCACCAAGTTCTGATGATGACAGTGAAAGGCCGCGGACGCCATAGCCGGGTGTCATCGCGTTTGCGATGTTGGCGGAAATGACTTCGGATGACCGCCCGGAAGCGGTCAGGCCTGACATTGCGTTGGACAGTGCCGATGAAATTGACATAGCGGTTTCTCCTGGAAGCCGGGTTAATCAAACGCCGGCGTCAGCGTTTGATGTTCGTTGTTTCCTGCAGCATCTCATCGACAGTCTGGATCACTTTGGCGCTTGAGGAATATGCGCGCTGCGTCTTGATCATGTCGGTAAGTTCACCTGCTACGTCAGTGGTTGATTCCTCTCTGGCGAAGGAAACGATATCACCGGTCGGTCCGTCACCCGCGTCCCACAGGAAGAAAGACCCACTTTGACGCGAAGGCAGATAGGTCTGGCTGTCGAACGCCTGCAGACCGTTCGGGTTCGGCACATTGATCAGTGGAACCTGATAAATTGTCCGGATTTCGCCTGTATCAAACGAAGCGCGCACAAAGCCGTTGGCGTCGACATCGACACCGACAAAGTTACCGATCGCCGAGCCATCCTTGGTTACCGAAATCGGTGCGAAGTTATAGGAAAGCTGTGACAGCCCTTCGTTATCTCCGATTGCACCGATATCAATTTCGATCGGCCCGGCGGCAACGTTGATTGTGAGCAGACCGGTTGTACCGTCATAGGCTGCACTGCCGCCCGCCGGAACAGTGGGCGATGGCGTCACTGTTGCGAGACTGCCGCCGCCAACGCGTGCGTCTGTGAATGTCAGTTCATATTCGCCGATAATTGTCCCCGGATCTGTGGAGTCATACATACGCATGGTCCAGCGGTTCGTCGCGGGGTCCGTCGGGAGGGCAGGCACGTCCGGTTCGAAAGTGATGTTCACACTTTGAGACGTGCCGAGGTTGTCAAAATATTCGACTGAAATCTGCTCGGTTACGCCGGCAGAATCAGCTTCGGTTGAAGTAGCAGGCAGGTTGATGCCCAGGGACATATTGGTTGTCGGGTTTCCGGCCAGCTGACCGGTGTTAATCCGGACCGGCTCAAGACCATCTGCAGTATCGCGCGGATACGGCGGGATAGTCCCGTCGTTGGCGGCCGGCCAGCCCATGAGAACCAGACCGGACTGGGATGTAAGATAGCCCTCGGAATCGGTCCGGAATGATCCTGTCGTGGTCAGAAACATCGGCGCATCTGCGCCGGCGGTCTGTACCTGTGCTGCCTGTGCTACGGGCAGCATACCACCACCGCGTACCGCGAGATCCGTTGCATTGGACGTCGAGACGAGCGTTCCGCGTTCGTCAATCAGACGCTGTGTGTTCGCCCGGACACCACCGGCAGCGTAGGAACCGCCACCCCCTGAAAGCACCATGGACTCAAAATCGGTTTCAACCCGCTTGTAGCCGAAGGTTGAGGAGTTCGCGATATTGTCTGAAATAGAAGCCAATCGCTGAGCATTTGTCTGCAACCCTGCAACACCTGCGTTGAGCGATGATGAAATGGACATGAGCACGCCTTTCTGATGTGAGATCCAAGTCCCACATCAGATAGACACCGCCACTTAACACCGCGCTAACAGATAAAATGCGTTGTATTTCTGTCTCAGATCATCGCAGCAACACGATCTCGACGCGCTCGTTACGGGCTGCCATCGGATTGTTCACAACCAGTTCCCGGTCGGCGTGGCCCGTTACGCGCTGAATGCGTTCTGCCGCAACACCTTCCCGTTCAAGGATATTCCGTGTCAGATCTGCGCGGCTTGCCGACGTATCCCAGACAGGGTTCTGTGCGACAACCAGCGGGAATGCCCGGACGTGACCACCCACGGCGATCGGGTTCTTCACCGCCTGACTGACTCCCGCCACCAGAGACACAAGATCATCAAGAAGCTGCGTGGGCTCTGCCGTGCCGCTGGAGAACAGAGGCGCATTTTCCCGGGAAAAGAGCTCGATCACGAGACCTTCGTCGGTAATACGCGTCACAATGTGTTTGAGCAGATTGTCCATGACTTCGGACTCGCCGCCGCGCCCCAGCAGATCCGCGATCAGAGCCTCAAAGTCCTGATCGGACTGCTCCTGCCCGCCGTCAGGCGCCATGCCTGTATCGCCGCGGGACTGCTGTTTCTGCGTCGCATGTTCCTGCGATGCGCCCAGCCCGCTTTGCGGCAGCGTTTCCTCAGAGAACATGCTGTCGCCACCAAAAGACCCGTCGCCACCGCCGGATACGCGGTTGATCGGAACGGTCGGCGAGAAGTAATCCGCCAGACCAGACCGTTGTTGCTCGGTTGTTGCGTTCAGCAACCACATCATCATAAAGAACGCCATCATCGCGGTAACAAAGTCGGCGTAAGCCACTTTCCAGGCACCACCATGGTGGCCACCCGCGATCACTTTCTTCCTTTTGATGATGATTGGTGCCAGATTGCTCTGCGCGCCCATATCTCCACCACTCATTTATTCACCCAAGGAGAGGTGTAACTCAGAAGAAGTTTCAGCGACCTTAACGCGGACGCGGTTTTCGCCGCTTGCGCAAGACACCGATCCGGGTGCAGATGGTGCCGGGAGAGACATACATGTCAGCCACAACCATCACAGACAGCAGATATTCGTGGATCCGCCTCTGTATCACCCTCGGTGCAGCACTGATCGCCAATGTCGGCATGTGGGCAATCATTGTGATCATGCCAGCGGTCGAGACGGAATTCGGTGTCGGACGGGCCGAGGCCGCGCTGCCCTATACGCTGACCATGGTCGGGTTTGCCTTGGGCAACTTCCTTATCGGGCAGGCTGTTGACCGGTTTGGTGTCACCGTGTCACTGATCGCGGCAGCTGTCGCCATCGCCTGCGGATTTGCGCTGGCCACGTACAGCACATCGATTGTTATTCTGTCGGCGGCCCAACTCGTGGTGGGCCTCGGGTCGGCCGTTGGATTTGGCCCTTTGATCGCAGACATCTCTCACTGGTTCGTCCGCCGCAGGGGGATCGCTGTGGCCCTTGTGGCGAGCGGGAATTACCTGTCCGGGGCATTCTGGCCTATGGTGCTGGCCGGCATGCTGGAGACAGGCGGCTGGCGCGACGTTTATCTGTTCATGGCGACAGTGACCCTGGTCGGGGTTATCCCGCTGGCCCTTCTGCTGAGGCCGCGTGTTCCGGAAGACGTGCAGGCACAGGCGCAGGCGCTGTCACATCAGAATGCCCGCAGCTCAGGGCTGTCCCCACGGGCATTGCAGTATCTGCTTGGCCTTGCCGGTATCGGGTGCTGTGTCGCGATGTCGATGCCTCAGGTGCATATCGTGTCCTATTGCGTGGACCTCGGCTATGGACCGGCGGTAGGTGCCGAAATGCTGGCACTCATGCTCATGGGGGGCGTGGCGTCCCGCATCGTCTCCGGTCTTGTGGCGGACCGGTTGGGCGGCGTACCGACCCTGCTGATCGGATCGGCCCTGCAGTGCCTCGCACTTTTCTTCTATCTGCCGTCGGGCGGACTTGTGTCGCTCTACCTTGTGAGCCTCATCTTCGGGCTCAGTCAGGGCGGGATCGTCCCGAGCTACGCGCTGATCGTAAGGGAATACATGCCCGCCCGCGAAGCCGGCGCCCGCGTCGGGTTTGTCATGATGGCGACCATCATGGGCATGGCGCTTGGCGGCTGGATGTCCGGCTGGATCTATGACGTTACCGGTTCATACCGTCTGGCCTTCCTGAACGGCATTGCCTGGAATGCGCTGAACATCACGATCATGCTGTGGCTCTGGCTGCGCAGCAAACCGCGCCGTCCGGCTGCAGTCGCCGCCTGACGTCAGGTCTTCCGCGCGCGGGCCAGGGCCATCTGTTTCTGGCGCTCCCGAAAGCGGTTCTTGTCCTCGTCCGAGGTCTCGTCCACGCAGTGATGACAACTCACACCGGCCTCATAGGCGGGGTGCTGGGTATCTTCGGGCAGGATCGGCCGGCGACACCCGTGGCACAGCATATGCGGCCCTTCTTTCAGGCCGTGCCCGACGCTCACCCGGTTGTCGAACACAAAACAGTCACCCTGCCAGCTGCTCTCTTCCTCCGGCACGTCTTCCAGATATTTCAGAATGCCACCCTTCAGGTGGAAAACCTCCTCGACGCCTTGACCAAGCAGGAAGTTGGTGGATTTTTCACAGCGTATGCCACCGGTGCAGAACATTGCGATCCGCTTGTTGTGGAACCTGTCTTTGTTGGCTTCCCACCAGGCGGGAAACTCACCGAAGCTCTCTGTTTTCGGGTCTATTGCACCGTCAAACGTGCCGATGGCGACCTCATAATCATTACGGGTGTCGATCACGGCGACATCCGGTGCGCTGATCAGTGCATTCCAGTCCTGCGGCTCCACATAGTGTCCGACGCGCGCGCGTGGATCCACGTCCGGCTGGCCCATCGTCACGATCTCGCGCTTCAGGCGGACTTTCATCCGGCCGAATGGCGGATGATCGCTGGTCGCCTCTTTCCATTCCAGTTCTGCGCATCCCGGCAGCGATTTCAGATGAGCAATGACCCGGTCGATGCCCGCACGTTGCCCGGCAATGGTACCGTTGATGCCTTCGCCCGCCAGCAGCAAGGTGCCCCGCACGTCTTCCCGGACACACAGGTCCAGCAAAGCAGGCTTCAGCGCAGCCGGATCATCGAATCGTGTAAAGTGGTAGAGGGCGGCGATTGTATACATGCGCGGGTGGATACGCCGATGTCCGGGGCGGGGCAAGCGGGCAGAAAACCGCACGCTACCGGTGGGACGGCATTGACCCGGTCCGGCTGGGGGCCTACCCAAAAGACAACCAGCAGGAGACCCGTTTATGAGCACCGCCCTGATTGTGATCGACGTCCAGAACGATTTCTGTCCCGGTGGCGCGCTGGCCGTGCCGGAAGGAGATCTGATCGTTGCTGGTATCAATGCACTGATGGCCGAAGCAGACGCCGTGATCCTGACCCAGGACTGGCATCCGGCCGGGCACTCCTCTTTTGCCTCGTCACATGCCGGATGCACGCCTTATGACGTGACTGAGATGCCTTATGGCCCACAGGTCCTGTGGCCGGATCACTGTATACAGGGCAGCACAGGTGCGGCGTTCCATCCTGACCTGCACACTGACCGCGCTGATATGGTCATCCGCAAGGGCTATAACCCGGCAATCGACAGTTACTCGGCGCTTTTTGAGAATGACCACACCACACCCACCGGGCTGGAAGGGTATCTGCGCACGCGCGGGATCACCGATCTGTTGATGGTGGGGCTGGCGCTTGATTTCTGTGTGAATTTTTCGGCTGTTGATGCCGCAAAACAGGGGTTCCGTGTGACCGTCCGCGAAAATCTGTGCCGCGCGATTGACCTTGATGGTTCTCTCGCAGCTGCGCGCAGTGGCATGCGCGATGCAGGTGTCGAACTGGTCTGAACGGCAACGGACCTGCGACGCGCGCCAAAATCGGGTCAGCCGGACAGAAAATCCTGAAAGAAAGAGCGCAGGCGCCTGTGATTTCGTATGAACTGATGTACCCGGGCTTGTCGTGCCTGTCCGGACCATGCACAAACTGCCTTCAGAAAGGGAGTGCGGCTGATGGTTGATATCGCGACACGCGTCTGGAACCACAAGTGGAAGATCGATCCGATTGTCAGGTCCCTGATCGACACTGATTTCTACAAACTGCTGATGTGCCAGTCAGTGTTCCGCAACAAGCCAGACACGCGCGTGACCTTCAGCCTGATCAACAGATCGAAAGATGTCCCGCTGGCCGACCTGATCGACGAGGGCGAATTGCGCGAACAGCTGGACCATATCCGGTCCCTGTCTTTGTCTCGCGGTGAAAGCACCTGGCTGCGCGGCAATACGTTTTACGGCAAGCGCCAGATGTTTCGTCCCGATTTCATGGAATGGTTTGAGCAGCTGCGCCTGCCGCCGTACCACCTGGAGCGCAAGGGGGATCAGTATGAGCTGACTTTTGAGGGCAGCTGGCCCGAAGTGATGCTTTGGGAAATACCTGCCCTTGCGGTTCTGATGGAACTGCGGGGGCGTGCTGTCCTCGACCGTATGGGCAAGTTTGAACTGCAGGTGCTTTACGCCCGCGCGATGACCCGGGTCTGGGAAAAAATCGAAGCGATGCGCGATATTCCGGACCTGTCGATTGCCGATTTCGGCACGCGCCGCCGGCACAGTTACCTCTGGCAGGACTGGTGTGTGCAGGCCATGCAGGAGGGGCTGGGCGATGCATTCACCGGCACGTCAAACTGTGCAATCGCCATGCGGCGCGAACTGGAGGCGATCGGGACAAACGCGCACGAACTGCCGATGGTCTATGCGGCCCTGGCGGAGGACGACGCAGAACTTGCACAGGCCCCTTATGACGTTCTGTCGGACTGGCACGAAGAACATGAAGGCAATCTGCGGATCATCCTGCCCGATACTTTCGGCACCGCGGGATTTCTGGAGCGCGCGCCGGACTGGCTGGCAGGCTGGACGGGTATCCGCGTCGACAGCGGCGACCCCGCCACTGCGGCAGAGCAGGCCATCGCCTGGTGGCAGACACGCGGCGAGGACCCCGGCGAAAAACGGATCATCTTCAGTGACGGCCTGGATGTGGCCAAAATCCGCGAACTGCACCGGCAGTTTGCCGGGCGCACCAATGTCTCTTTTGGCTGGGGTACGCTGCTGACCAACGATTTCCGCGGGCTCGTGCCGGACGACCGTCTTGCCCCGTTCTCGCTGGTTTGCAAGGCGGTCAGTGCAAACGGACGTCCGACAGTCAAACTCTCGGACAACCCCAACAAAGCCATGGGGCCGGCGGACCAGATCGAGCGCTACAAGCGTGTCTTCAACGTCGGGACGCAGCAGTTGCAGGACGTGATCGTCTGAAAGGAAATACCATGTCTACAGAGTCTCACACCACCCATGATTCCGACGAGGACATCCGCAACCGGGACATCAGGATCTATGTGAATGGTGAGATCGTACACCGCGATCAGGCGAAGGTATCGGTCTATGACAGTGGCTTTCTGCTGGGTGACGGTATGTGGGAGGGCATGCGTCTCTACAACGGTAAATGGGCCTTTTTTGAAGAGCACATGGACCGGTTTTTTGCCTCGTGCAAAACGGTCGCGCTGGACGTGGGCATGGACCGGGCAGGCATTCTGGATGCCCTGACGCGCACGGCAGAGGCCAACGGAATGCACACGGATGTGCATTGCCGTCTGATGCTGACGCGCGGCACCAAGGTTAAACCCTTCCAGCATCCCTCGCTCAGCCGTTCCGGCCCGACGCTGGTCATTATCATGGAGCATTCAAAGCCTGCAGCCAGTCTTCAGTCGCAGGGGATCCGGCTGGCTACCGTACCCCAGGTGCGGGGGCTCCCGATGTCACAGGACCCGAAACTGAACAGTCACTCGAAGCTGAATTGTGTGATTGCATGTCTGCAGGCCGAGGAAGCCGGCGCGGATGAGGGCCTGATGCTCGACCCGCATGGGTTCGTGAACACGACCAACGCCTGCAACTTCTTTATCGTCCGCAGGGGCGAGGTCTGGACCTCATCCGGGGACTACTGCATGAAAGGGGTCACCCGGCAAAAGGTGGTCGACCTGTGCCGTGACAATGGCATCCCTGTCTTTGAGAAAAACTATTCGCTCTACGAGGCCTACGGTGCGGATGAGGCGTTTCTGACCGGCACCTTCGGCGCGCAGACGCCGGTTGCCACGATAGACGGCCGGCAGATTGGTGATGGTGAGCGCCCGGTGACCCAGAGGATCCGGGCACTCTATCGCGACCTTGTTGCGGCGGACACGGCCTGAGGCCATGCCCTTGCCGTCGTCAGATGGCGATCACACGTTCTGTTTCGCGCAGCAGCCGCACATTGTCAGGTTTGCGGTCCGGGTTGACCACCCGCGCGCTGGAAGAACTACGCTCTGCTCCTTCGGGAAGGATAATGTGGAGCTTTTCGCTCTGGCGGCGAATGCCGACACCGGCGCGTTTGGCGACCTGATAAAGGTTTACGATCGAAGTCGACCGCGACCAGCCGGTTTTGTCTTCAATTTCCCTGCTGGTGACACCATGGATCAGGGCGCCGATCAGCCAGGCAGCGACGGTGCCCTCCTCGGGTGGGTCCATCTCGCACGCATGGCGGCGTGGCTGGACCAGTATGCGGTCCGCTTTGCGTTTGCTGAGCGCCTCGAGGCGGCGGTTGCGGGCAAGTTCTGCGTTCATTGTTAAATCCTGACCTTGTTACTCGTTTACTTTCGCGGGAATCGTTTTGGCGCCTGAGGATGATCTTTCAGGCAATGCCTGATCCCCGTCTGCGTCCGCCTGCGCACCTTCTGCTTCTGAAACAACCGGCGCACGGGTTGTATAGACGACATTTCGGGGCTCTCTGAGAAGCGACATGACGGTTACGTCACACACCAGCGTCGTCCCCACATGCCATGTCGCCGGACCAGCCGGATCGGTGCAGTCAAACAGATGGTGCACGGAAGTGTCCGGACCCGCGAAAAGACCACGGGCCACTGTGGTGTCCTGCTGCATCGTGCAGGCACAGAGCACGCCTGTCCCGGTGACAATCGCCAGCAAACCCGTGCTGTTCCTGAGGTTCATTCAGCAAACTCCCGTAGTGTGCCCCACCCAGGTTTTGCCGCCGGACCTCGCCGTCAAATGTGACGCCGGCTGAGCACAGTTATGCCACATTTCCGGCGCATTTCAAATCTGGCGCCGGGATGTCGCCCGTGTGGAAACAGTCCGGGAACCACGCCGGGGATTGGTGTCCGGGGCGGGTATGAACGGCATACCCGCATTTGGGGAAGATCGATGGGAAACCCGGATTAATAACGGCATTTCAGGGCATTAAGATGAATCGCTGATGGTCAGCGCAGCGACTTCTCTCATGCCGGGAAATCTGCGCGAATCATGGCGGCGGTTTACAGGTTTGTCCTGTTGGTCTGCCATGCCCGGGCTTATGAGCTCGGGCGGGAATGTGCCCAAATCATGTCCGGGCGACGCGACGGTTGATCCCTGACCAGAGTGTTCGTGCTCAAGGCTTTCGAAACGCGACGTGGATCTGCAGGCATCAAACGAACACGCACAGACCGGACGTGCCGGCGTCGCGTTCACTTGGCTGCATCTTTCGGGAAGAGTGGTGCCCAGGAGAGGACTCGAACCTCCACGTCCATACGGACACTAGCACCTGAAGCTAGCGCGTCTACCATTCCGCCACCTGGGCAGGTGTCGTGGACCGCCGTTTACGCAATCACCAAAAGGGTGTCAAACGGATTTTGACGGTTTCGCGGACTCTTCTGTACCAGGCCCTCGGGGCCTGCCCGCGCTGATTTGCGCCTTGTCTCAGAGGCAGCGCAATTGTACATCCAGAGAGATCACGGCACAAAGAGGCAAGCGATGTCAAAACTGGTCACAATCTATGGCGGATCCGGATTCGTAGGACGGTACATTGCGCGCCGGATGGCAAAGGCGGGTTGGCGCGTGCGTGTCGCCGTACGACGCCCCAACGAGGCGATCTTTGTGAAGCCTTACGGCGTTGTGGGCCAGGTCGAACCGGTTCTGTGCAACATTCGCGATGACGCCTCAGTGGCCGAAGTCATGCAGGGTGCAGATGCGGTCGTGAATTGCGTCGGTATTCTGGCGGAATCCGGCAAAAATGGTTTCGACGCTGTACAGGCCGATGGTGCAGAACGGGTTGCCCGCGCGGCAGCTGCGCAGGGCATCTCCAGCATGGTGCATGTCTCGGCGATCGGCGCCGATGTGGAAAGCGAAAGCGAATATGCCCGCACCAAAGCGCTGGGCGAGGCGGGTGTGCTGAAACATATGCCTGACGCCGTCATTCTGCGGCCTTCGATTATTTTCGGACCGGAGGATCAGTTCTTCAACCGTTTTGCGTCCATGACGCGGATGGGCCCTGCGCTGCCGGTCGTCGGGGCCGCGACACGGTTCCAGCCGGTTTATGTGGACGACGTCGCCCGTGTGGCGGAGATGGCGCTGACGGATGCCGTGACCCCAGGTGTCTACGAACTGGGCGGCCCGGACATTGCGAGCTTCCGAGAGCTCATGCAGACAATGCTCGATGTCATTCACCGCCGGCGGATGATTGTGAATGTGCCGTTTTTTGCGGCGCGCATCATGGCTTTCGGATTTGATCTGCTCCAGACGCTGTCCCTCGGTCTTTTCACCAACTCGATGATCACCCGGGACCAGGTCAGAAATCTTACGCAGGACAATATTGTTTCTGACGATGCCCGGGGGTTCGCAGATCTCGGGATCAGTCCGGTAGCGCTTGGCTCCGTTCTGCCGGAATACCTGTGGCGGTTCCGCCCGTCCGGTCAGTACGACGCGATCAAGGAATCGGCGAAAAACCTGCGAATTTAAGAGTAGGCGTAGATCAGCAGAATAACCCCCAGCACCACGCGGTAGATCACGTATGGGGTAAAGCTGACTGTTCGGAGAAGCCGCATCATTATGACCAGGGCGAGCAGGGCTGCGGCAAAAGCAAATGCGGCGGCAATCCCGGCGTCCCGCACCAGCGCCCAGTTTGCCTGTCCTGCGACATCGAGACTCAGCAGAACACCTGAAGCTGCGATTGTCGGAATCGACATCAGCATCGACAACCGCGCTGCACTTTCACGGTCGTAGCCGAGGTGGCGGGCCGCTGTGATTGTAATGCCGGACCTCGACGTGCCGGGGATCAGCGCGAGGGCCTGGGCAAGACCCATGCCGACAGCATCCCGCAGTGTCCATTCCCGCGCGCTTTTGTTGGAAGGGCCGTTTTTGTCCGCCCAGTAGAGGATGATGCCAAAGATCAGCATGGTCCAGCCGATCACTGCGACGGAGCGGACCGCTTCATCCATGCCGGTCGCTTTTATGACAAAGCCTGCGATGATCACCGGTACCGTGGCGACGGCGAGGCAAAGCGCGAGAAAGGCGCCCTGGGTATCAACACGGCCCCGGAACAGCCGCATGGTGCCGGCAAGCGCCATGGCGACATCAGACCGGAAATACAGAATGACGGCAAACAGTGTCCCGACGTGAACAGCGACATCGATCGCCAGCCCCTGGTCCGGCGTGCCGGTCAGAGCGGGCAGCAGGGCCAGATGACCCGAAGAGCTGACGGGCAGGAATTCGGTCAGACCCTGGATTACGGCAACGACGAGAAGCTGAAAAAGTGTCACTCTTGGCGTCCTGCAAGATTGTCCCGTGCGATTGGTATAAGGGCGTGGAATCAAATGAAAAGCTTGAATTTGGGTCCGAACCGGACATAAAGTGACACTACCTCTGCACCAAGTCAGGCGTCGGGCGAAAAATTTCTTGCATATAGGTCAATAATACTGACTTTATTTATCTGACGGGTTCCCTTAAGCGGTGTGGACCAGTGATTTTGGGGGATTCTGAATATGGCTGAACAGCCGATGCTGAAATTTGTGACTGTCGAACGGGACATGCCTGAAAAGCGTGACGCGACTGTACGCAAAGAAGACTTCCGCGAAATTTACGCCGAGTACGCCGAAGCAAAGGCACAGGAGCAGTCCAGCCGCTGTTCGCAGTGCGGGGTGCCGTATTGCCAGAGCCACTGCCCGCTGCACAATAATATCCCCGACTGGCTGCGCCTGACAGCAGAAGGCCGCCTGCAGGAAGCCTATGAAGTCAGCCAAGCGACGAATACCTTCCCCGAAATCTGTGGCCGGATCTGCCCGCAGGACCGCCTGTGCGAAGGAAACTGCGTGATCGAACAGTCCGGACACGGCACTGTCACGATCGGCGCGGTCGAGAAATACATCACGGACACCGCCTGGGATAACGGCTGGGTCATGCCGATAGCGCCCCGTCAGGAACGCAGCGAAAGCGTCGGCATCATCGGCGCGGGCCCGGGTGGTCTTGCTGCGGCGGATGTCCTGCGCCGGGCTGGTGTGCAGGTCACCGTCTATGACCGCTATGACCGCGCGGGCGGGCTGCTGACCTATGGCATCCCGGGATTCAAACTGGAAAAAGACATCGTCGTGCGCCGCAACGACCAGCTGGAACAGGGCGGTGTGACCTTTGAGCTGAACACGAACGTCGGTGAAGACATCAGCTTTGCCGACCTGCGCGCAAAGCATGACGCGGTGATTATCGCCACAGGCGTCTATAAATCACGCGATCTGGAAGCGCCGGGCGTTGGTGCCGGGGGCGTTGTACGCGCGCTGGACTTCCTGACAGCCTCCAACCGCAAGAGCTTTGGCGACGCCGTTCCCGAATTCGACAGCGGTGCGCTGAATGCAGAAGGCAAACGCGTGGTGGTGATCGGCGGTGGGGACACCGCGATGGACTGCGTGCGGACATCTGTCCGGCAGGGGGCCACTTCGGTGAAATGCCTCTACCGCCGCGACCGGGCGAACATGCCGGGATCGCAGCGCGAGGTGCAGAACGCCGAAGAAGAAGGCGTGATTTTTGAATGGTTGTCCGCCCCGAGAGGGTTCACAGGTGATCCCGTCACCGGTGTGATGGTGCAGAAAATGCGCCTCGGCGCGCCCGATGCGACCGGCCGCCAGACACCGGAAGTGATCGAAGGCGCGGACTACACAGAAGACGCAGACCTGGTGATCATGGCGCTGGGCTTTGAGCCCGAAGCGCTGCCGACCCTGTGGGATCAGCCGGAGCTGCCGGTGACGCGCTGGGGCACCATCAAAGCCGAGTTCACCACAGGCGCCACGGACCTCGACGGTGTCTATGCCGTGGGGGACATCGTGCGGGGCGCGAGCCTTGTGGTCTGGGCGATCCGCGATGGGCGCGACTGTGCCGAAGCGATCCTCGAAAAGCTGGGTGCCACGGGCGCCATCGCAGCGGAATAATCCAGCGTCGGCACACCGTCGGTATCACGTCGGTGCAATGTCGGTATTACGTCGGTGCGCAGCGTACGGTGATAAATTGTTAAGGACAGGAACCATGACCCATTCCGGGAAAAGACTCAGCAGCAGACCCGCCACAGCCCTGGCGTGCGTGCTCTGTTTCTGCGCGGCCGGTGCCATGGCGCAACCCGTTGTGGCCATGCCCGAAGGCTGCACCCCGGTGGTCACCGTGCACAAAAACAACTGTGTCGCCTCGACCATCGTCGCCTGCGGCGAGGAGGGCCACCGGTCGCTGACCTACCGGCGCGGCAAGCTGTCGAGCACCAATTCCTATGACGCGGACTGGTCTTTCACCAAGTGGGAAACCCGCGGCGCGGGCGCTATGGAATTTGCCGCCGTACCGGGGACCGGGGCCGCGATGAGTGTCGCGGCGCTGAAAGCAACCGGAACCCATGAGGGCACCGGGGATTTTGTGATCAACAGCAAGGTCATCCGCAACCAGGGCTATACGCTGACCGGTTCAACGAACGCCACCGGCGAAACCGTCACCGTCAGCGGTGAAGAGTTTGCGATTTATCATGCGGACCGCGCTTTTGCCCGCAAGGGGGCGTCACAGGTCCTGACCTTTGCGGTGGACATCTACATTTCGCAGTCGCGGGATCTGGTGATTGAGGGCACCGGGTCGCGGGGTGTGAATGACATGCCGATGCAGTCCTTTGATATGACGCCGCGGGCGGTTTACGGACCGGGCGATCCGGGTTTTCTGCAGACAATGTCGGAGTTTGGCTGTGGATAAGGCACGCCGCACCATAGAAGGCCGGTGCCTGTGCGGCGCTGTGACCCTGCGCGTGGAAACAGAGAACCCGCGTCTGCGCGCGTGTCATTGCGACATGTGCCGCCAGCACACCAGCGGGGCGTTTATTTCCGTGGATACGGTGCCCGGCACGCTGGTCGTCGAGGGGCCGGCGACAAACTATCGTTCCTCTGAATGGGCCGAACGGGGGTTCTGCAGCACCTGTGGCTCCACGTTGTGGTACGGCACGGTGCATGACGGAATGCGCCATCCGGCTGCCGGTCTGTTCGACAATGCCGCGGGCGGCGAGATGAAGATGGAGTTCTTTGCCGATCAGTGCCCGCAGGGGTATCACCTGGCCGGCGATCACACCCGCCTGAGTACCGAAGAGACCATCGCCATGTTTGAAGGCGCGGAGGGTGACGCATGACCGACGCCGCCGCGAGAGAAGCGCTGATCGCGCCGCACCGGCGCACGGGCCGCCTGTCGGGCCGGTGCCTGTGCGGGGACGTGCGCATTGAGATCGACGGCAACTACGTGGCGGCCATCGGGGCCTGTCACTGTGTGATGTGCCAGCGCTGGAACGGCATGTTGTTCGGCTCTTTCGTGGCGGACACAAAAGCGGTGACGGTCACGGGGCCGGTTACCAGCTATGCGTCGTCGTCCTTTTCAGAGCGGGGCTTTTGCGCGACCTGTGGCAGTGCTGTCTGGCTGCGGGCCACTGACCCGGAAGAGACGGAGATCGAGCTTTTCCCCGGATCATTCAAAGAGGCGGCGGATTTTGTTCTGCTGTCAGAAATCTATACGGACCTCGCGCCGGATTACGCGTGCCTGAGCGGCGATCACCGCCGCCGGACACGCGCCGAAGTGCAGGCTCAACACCCTTTCGTTGAAGGAGACAACTGATGACCAGATATGATGACGCCTGGGTGGCGCGTGAGGAAGCAAAGCGCGCGTATATGGCCGAAAAGGGTCTCTATGCGACGGATGAGGAACATTCCTCCTGTGGTGTGGGTCTGGTTGTGTCCCTGGATGGCACGCGGAGCCGCAGTGTTGTCGAAAACGGTATTCAGGCGCTGAAGGCGATCTGGCACCGGGGTGCTGTGGATGCGGATGGCAAGACCGGTGACGGTGCGGGCATTCACGTGCAGATCCCGGTTGAGTTCTTTTACGACCAGGTGCGCCGTACCGGCCACGACCCGCGCGAGGATGAGATGATTGCCGTGGGTCAGGTGTTCCTGCCCCGCACGGATTTCGGCGCGCAGGAGACCTGCCGGACCATCGTGGAGACCGAGGTCCTGCGCATGGGGTATTATATTTACGGCTGGCGGCATGTGCCGGTGGACATTTCTTGCCTTGGTGAAAAAGCCAATGCGACCCGGCCCGAGATCGAGCAGATCCTTATTTCCAACGCCAAGGGTGTCGACGAGGATACCTTTGAGCGTGAGCTTTATGTGATCCGCCGCCGGATCGAAAAGGCGGCCCTGGCCGCTCAGGTGCCGACGCTTTACATCGCGTCGATGTCCTGCCGGTCGATCATTTACAAGGGCATGATGCTGGCCGAACAGGTAGCCGAATTCTATCCCGACCTGATGGACGAACGCTTTGAGAGCGCCTTTGCGATCTATCACCAGCGCTATTCGACCAACACCTTCCCGCAGTGGTGGCTGGCGCAGCCGTTCCGCATGCTGGCGCACAACGGCGAGATCAACACGCTCAAGGGCAACCTGAACTGGATGAAGAGCCACGAGATCCGCATGGCGTCCGGTGCCTTTGGCGACATGGCCGAAGACATCAAACCCATCGTGGCCAGCGGATCGTCGGACAGTGCTGCACTGGACGCCGTCTTTGAGGTGCTGGTGCGTGCCGGGCGGAATGCGCCGATGGCGAAAACAATGCTGGTGCCCGAAAGCTGGTCGAAACAGGCGGTGGAACTGCCGCAGGCCTGGCGGGATATGTATTCCTACTGCAACTCGGTGATGGAGCCCTGGGACGGTCCGGCGGCACTGGCCATGACCGACGGGCGCTGGGTCTGCGCGGGGCTTGACCGGAATGGCCTGCGCCCGATGCGCTACGTGGTGACCAACGACGGCATGCTGATCGCCGGGTCGGAAACCGGGATGGTGCCGCTTGATGAGGCGCGGGTCGTTGAAAAGGGCGCTCTGGGTCCGGGCCAGCTGCTGGCGGTGGACATGCAGGAAGGCGGTCTGTTCCACGACACCGAAATCAAGGACAAACTGGCCGCCAGCCAGCCGTTCGGGGACTGGGTCGGCAAGATCAAGGACCTGGACAGCCAGCTGGGGGGTATCACCGAAAAGCCGATGTTCGCAGGCGACGCGCTGCGCCGGAGACAGATCGCGGCGGGTTATTCCATCGAAGAGCTGGAACAGATCCTGGCTCCGATGGCCGAGGATGCCAAAGAGGCGCTGGCCTCGATGGGGGATGACACACCCTCTGCCGTGCTGTCGGGTCAGTACCGGCCGCTGAGCCACTTCTTCCGGCAGAACTTCAGCCAGGTGACCAACCCGCCGATCGACAGTTTGCGTGAATTCCGGGTGATGAGCCTGAAAACACGGTTCGGGAACCTCAAGAACGTGCTCGACGAAGACAGCAGCCAGACCGAGATCCTGACGCTCGACAGCCCGTTCATCGGCAATGCGCAGTTTGACGCGCTGGTCGGCCATTTCAACGCGGAACTGGTGGAGATTGACTGCAGCTTTGCGCCGGGTACCGGCAACCTGAGCGAAGGTCTGGAACGCATCCGCGCCGAAGCCGAAGACGCCGTGCGCTCGGGCGCCGGCCACCTGGTGCTGACAGATCAGCATTCCGGCGAGGACCGCGTGGCGATGCCGATGATCCTGGCCACCAGTGCGGTGCACAGCCACCTGACCCGCAAGGGGCTGCGGACCTTCACGTCACTGAACGTCCGCTCAGCAGAATGCGTCGACCCGCATTACTTTGCCGTTCTGATCGGTTGTGGTGCCACAACGGTCAACGCCTACCTGGCGGAGGACAGCCTGGCGGACCGGATCGACCGCGGCCTGCTGGATGTGAACCTGACCACTGCGGTTGCGCGCTATCGCAACGCGATTGACCAGGGCCTGCTGAAAATCATGGCCAAGATGGGCATCTCGGTCATCTCTTCCTATCGTGGGGGGCTCAACTTTGAGGCCGTGGGCCTGAGCCGTGCTATGTGTGCGGAATACTTCCCCGGCATGACCAGCCGCATCTCCGGCATTGGTGTCAGCGGTATCCAGCGCAAGGCCGAGGAAGTGCACGCCAAAGGCTGGAGCGGACCATCGACCGTGCTGCCCATCGGCGGCTTCTACAAGGCGCGCAAATCGGGCGAAACCCACGCCTGGGAAGCCACCTCGATGCACATGATGCAGATGGCCTGTAACCGCGCCTCTTATGAGATGTGGAAGCAGTATTCGACCAAGATGCAGAGCAATCCGCCGATCCACCTGCGCGACCTGCTGGACATCAAACCGCTGGGCAAACCGGTGCCGATTGAAGAGGTGGAAAGCATCACCTCCATACGCAAGCGTTTTGTCACGCCGGGCATGAGCCTGGGCGCGCTGTCGCCGGAGGCGCACAAGACACTGAACGTTGCGATGAACCGCATCGGCGCGAAATCAGACAGCGGCGAGGGCGGCGAAGACCCGGCGCATTTCGTGCCGGAGGCCAACGGCGACAACCCGTCGGCCAAGATCAAACAGGTCGCGTCCGGCCGGTTTGGCGTGACCGCCGAATACCTCAACCAGTGCGAAGAGCTGGAGATCAAAGTGGCGCAGGGTGCCAAGCCCGGTGAGGGCGGCCAGCTGCCCGGCATGAAGGTCACCGACCTGATTGCGCGTCTGCGCCATTCGACCAAAGGTGTGACACTGATCAGCCCGCCGCCGCACCACGATATCTATTCCATCGAGGACCTGGCGCAGCTGATCTATGACCTCAAGCAGATCAATCCGCGCTGTAAGGTGACGGTGAAACTGGTAGCGTCCTCGGGCGTTGGCACCATTGCGGCGGGCGTGGCCAAGGCCAAGGCGGATATCATCCTGATCTCGGGCCACAATGGCGGTACGGGTGCCTCGCCGGCCACATCGATCAAATACGCGGGCCTGCCCTGGGAAATGGGGCTGACCGAAGCGCACCAGGTGTTGTCGATGAACAATCTGCGCGAACGGGTGACCCTGAGGACCGATGGTGGTCTGCGCACCGGACGCGACATTGTCATGGCGGCAATGCTGGGGGCCGAGGAATACGGCATCGGCACCGCGGCGCTGATCGCGATGGGGTGTATCATGGTGCGCCAGTGCCAGTCGAACACCTGCCCGGTGGGCGTCTGCACCCAGGACGAATCCCTGCGCGAAAAGTTCACCGGTAATGCGGACAAGGTCGTCAATCTGATTACCTTCTACGCCACCGAAGTGCGGGAAATCCTGGCGCAGATCGGGGCGCGCAGCCTTGATGATGTGATCGGCCGGGCGGACCTGCTCAACCAGGTGAGTCGCGGGTCGGCACATCTGGATGATCTGGACCTCAACCCGCTGCTGATCACCGTCGATGGGGCAGCAGACATCGTTTATAACCGCGACAAGGACCGCAATGCGGTGCCCGATACACTGGACAGCCAGATTGTGCGGGACGGCAGCCGGTTCCTGGAGGACGGTGAAAAGATGCAGCTGTCTTATGCGGTGCAGAACACGCACCGGACGGTTGGTACGCGCACCTCAAGCCACATCGTGAAACGTTTTGGCATGCGCAACACGCTGCAGCCGGATCACCTGACGGTCAAACTGTCGGGCTCTGCGGGTCAGTCGCTGGGGGCTTTCGCCGCACCAGGCCTGAAACTGGAGGTGTCCGGTGATGCGAACGACTACGTGGGCAAGGGCCTGTCGGGCGGGATGATCGTTGTGCGCCCGCCGATGGCGTCGCCCATTGTTGCGGCCGAAAACACCATCATCGGCAATACGGTGCTGTATGGTGCGACCGAAGGCTATCTCTTCGCTGCGGGTCGTGCAGGCGAGCGGTTCGCCGTGCGTAACTCCGGCGCGAAGGTCGTGATCGAGGGCTGCGGGTCCAACGGGTGTGAGTATATGACCGGTGGTGTTGCAGTGATTCTGGGCGATATCGGTGCCAACTTTGGCGCAGGCATGACCGGCGGTATGGCCTATCTTTATGACCCTGAGGGCAAGGCCCCGGCGATGATGAACATGGAGACCCTGGTCACCTGTCCGGTCACGGTGGATCACTGGCTGAGCGAGCTGGAAGAGCTGCTGGAGATGCATCTGGAGGAAACCGGCAGCAGGCGCGTGGCGGATATCCTGCAGCACTGGGACAGCGAGAAGCACCACTTCCTGCAGGTTTGCCCCAAAGAGATGCTGGTGCATCTGCCCGCACCGCTGGGCACTGAGGAAACAGCCGTACCCGCCGAGTAACAGGCGGTTCACAAGCTGCCATGGCCCGCCTATACCCGGGCCATGGCAAAACGTAAGACCAGGACGACGCGTCCCCGCAAAAAGAGACAACCGTCGGCGCCGCAGCTGTTTTTGCGCGCGGCCCGCCGCTGGTTTGTGCGCGGGGTACTTGGCGTTGCCGTTCTGGTCCTGGTGCTGATCGGTCTGGGCACTGTGATCAACCCCTGGACGACGCCCTACATGTTTTCCGAAAGCCGCCGTCTGGGCGGTGTGAGTTATGACTGGGTGTCTATCGACGCGGTGGCGCCGGCGATGGCGCGGTCCGTGGTCGCTGCGGAGGATGCAAATTTCTGCAATCACTGGGGTTTTGACGTTCAGGCGATCCGCGAGGCGATTGAGGATGGCGGCAACCGGGGTGCTTCGACGATAAGTCAGCAGACGGTCAAGAATGTTTACCTGTGGCACGGGCGCAATTACACCCGCAAAGCGCTTGAAGCGCTGATGACGCCGCTGATGGAGCTGATGTGGTCGAAGCGGCGGATCGTCGAGGTCTATCTGAACATCGCCGAGTTTGATGAGGGTGTCTTCGGGGTCAAAGCGGCGGCGGATCATTATTTTGGGGTTACGCCGGACCGGCTCTCGGATCTGCAGGCGGCGCGGCTGGCAGCGATCCTGCCGGATCCGAAGGGCCGGTCGGCGTCCCGGCCATCAGATTTCGTGCGCAAACGGACCCGTGCCATCCTGTCGGGGGCGGCGACAATCAGCAAAGACGGCAGATCAGACTGTTTCGAGAGTTGAATCCCGGCGGTCAACCGGGCATTGAAGAGATGATTTCAGAACTCCGGGATACCCGCATGGCGCGACTTTTTCACGTCCCTCTTTCTCCCTTCTGCCGCAAGGTGCGGCTCAGCCTCGCTGAAAAGAAGATAGAAACCGAGCTGGTCGAAGAGAAATACTGGGAGCAGGATGCCGATTTCATGCGGCGCAACCCGGCTGGCAAAGTGCCTGTGCTGCGCATTGACGGCATCATGATGGCCGAGAGTGCGGCGATCTGTGAGTACATCGAGGAGACGCGGCCCGAGCCGCCTTTGATGCCGAAAGATCCGGTTGCCCGTCAGGAAGTGCGGCGCATCGTGGGGTGGTTTGACGACAAGTTTCACCAGGAGGTGACGTCAAAACTGCTGTATGAGCGGGTCAACAAGAAGGTGACCGGCCAGGGGTATCCGGACAGCGGCAACGTGAAATCCGGCGCAAAAGCGATCAAGTATCACCTGGATTACATGACCTGGCTGCTGGATCACCGGCGCTGGCTGGCGGGCGACGTGATGACCCTCGCGGATTTTGCCGCCGCTGCGCATATGAGTGCACTGGATTATATTTCAGACGTGGACTGGAACCGGTCCGAGGTGGTGAAGGACTGGTACGCCAAGATCAAATCCCGCCCCGCGTTCCGGTCCATTCTGGCGGATCAGGTGCCGGGGTTCCCGCCGCCGCGTCATTACAATGATCTGGATTTCTGATCCACGGCCGGGGGCTGCCTGCCCCCGGACCCCCGGGGATATTTCCGGCCAGAAGAAACCGTGACGGCGCTGAAGCACAGGATCGTCGCCCGGGCGCTGGAAGAGGGGTTTGTGGCCTGTGGGGTGTGTCGTCCGGATGCTGTTCCGGAGGTGCCGGAGCGTCTAAGGGCGTTTGTTGACGCCGGATATCACGGGCAGATGGCATGGATGGAGGAGCGGATGCACTGGCGGTCCGCGCCTCAGGTGCTGTGGCCTCAGGCGCGCAGTGTGATCATGCTGGCCGAAAGTTACACGCCGCGTTTTGATCCTTTGTCTGTCCTTGAGTTGCCGGACCGTGCCGCCGTGTCGGTCTATGCGCAGGGCCGGGATTATCATGACGTTGTGAAAAAGCGCCTGAAACGTCTGGCGCGCTGGCTGGTGCAGGAAAATGGTTGCGAGGTGAAGGTGTTTGTGGACACAGCCCCCGTGCCGGAAAAGGCGCTGGCCGCGGCGGCGGGCCTGGGCTGGCAGGGCAAACACACCAATCTGGTCAGCAGGGACTGGGGCAACTGGGCCTTTCTGGGGGCGGTTTTCACAACGCTTGAGGTGGATCCGGATGAAGCGGAGGCGGATCATTGCGGATCGTGCCGGGCGTGTCTGGATATCTGTCCGACGGATGCCTTTCCCGCACCTTACCGTCTCGATGCGCGGCGGTGCATTTCCTATCTGACCATTGAGCACAAAGGGCCGGTGGCTGAGGACCTGCGCGCGGCACTGGGCAACCGCATCTATGGCTGTGACGATTGTCTTGCCGTCTGCCCCTGGAACAAATTCGCGGTGGCGGCCCGGGATATGCGCCTGCTGGGAGATGGCTCTCTGGAGGCACCGGCGCTGGCGGAGCTTGCCGCTCTGAACGATGCGGCATTCCGGGCAAAGTTTTCCGGATCCCCCGTCAAACGTATCGGTCGCGACAGGTTTGTGCGCAATGTGCTGTATGCCATCGGGAATTCGGGGTTGCCGGAGCTGTTGCCTGCAGCAGAAGCGCTTTGCGGGGACCCGGATGCGGCCGTTGCCGACGCGGCGCGCTGGGCGGTGACGCAATTGCGCAGCCTCTGACGCGTTCTGACTGGAAAATCCCACCACAGCGGATAAGGGTGGCCAGGACAAAGGAGATGTCGGATGGCAGTTTTGCTGGGTGTGGATACAGGTGGCACCTATACGGATGCGGTTCTTCTGGAGGATGAGGAACGGGTGCTTGCCTCGGCCAAGGCCCTGACCACGCGCGAGGATCTGGCGTCAGGCATCGGTGAGGCCGTGCGCCGGGTGCTGCAGAGTTCAGGCGTGCGGCCTGAGGACATTGCGCTGGCGTCCCTGTCGACAACGCTGGCCACCAATGCGCTGGTTGAAGGCCAAGGGGGTCGGGCGGCGCTGGTTTTCATCGGGTTCCGGGAGCGTGATCTGGAGGCGCATGGCCTGCGGGAGGCACTGCGGGGCGATCCGGTTCTGATCTGCGCGGGCGGCCACAACCATGCAGGCGCAGAGGCGGCAGAACTGGACGAGGCGGCACTTCGGGCGTTCGCCCGGCGCTGGGGACCGGAGGTCAGCGGTTTTGCGGTGGCGTCACAGTTTGCCACGCGCAATCCGACCCATGAAACCCGGGCGGCGGAGATTATCCGGGCGGAAACGCAGCGCCCGGTATCGGCGTCTCATCAGCTTTCTGCAAAGCTGAACGGGCCCAAGCGGGCGCTGACCGCGCTGCTGAATGCCCGTCTGATCGGGATGATCGAACGTCTGATCGGGCGGGCCGGTGCGGTGCTGGATGAGATCGGGATTGAGGCACCGATGATGGTGGTGCGGGGCGATGGGGCACTGATTTCCGCGGAACAGGCGCGGGATAAACCGATCGAGACGATTCTGTCGGGACCTGCGGCGTCGATCGTTGGCGCGCGCTGGCTGACGGGGGCCGGTGATGCGCTGGTCAGCGACATCGGCGGGACAACGACGGACATCGCGCTGTTGCGGGATGGCCGCCCGTCGGTTGATCCGGCGGGTGCGCGCGTTGGTGGGTTCCGGACGATGGTTGAGGCTGTGGCGATGCGCACGACCGGGCTGGGCGGGGACAGCGAGGTCCATCTGCGGAGCGAGGGGCTGGAGGGCGGTGTTTTTCTGGGCCCGCGGCGGGTGCTGCCGGTGTCGCTGGCAGCGGTATCCGCGCCTGAGGTCGTGCATGAAACGCTGGATCAGCAGCTGCGCAGCACTGTGCCGGGCGAGTTCGACGGGCGGTTTGTGCGGCGTGTCGGAGGGCAGAATGCCGAAGGCCTGGGCGCGCGGGAGGCGGCGCTGCTCGAGCGGATCACACCGCAAGTACAGCCGCTGGGGCCCGTGTTGCGGATGCGGGTGGAGCATGAAGCGCTGCGCCGACTGGTGGAGCGCGGCCTGGTGCAGATCAGTGCTGTGACGCCGTCGGATGCCAGCCATGTTACGGGCGGGCTTGCGGACTGGGATGGTGAGGCCGCGCGCAAAGCACTGTCTCTGATGGCGCGGCGGCGCGCAGGATCCGGTTCGGTCTATGCAGAAAACGCAGAAGATATGGCGCTGATGATCATCGGGCAGCTTACGCTGCAAACCACGACAGCGCTTCTGGAGGCGGGGTTTGCCGAAGAAGACGGCGCGCTGTCGGAGGCACCCGGGGAGATGGCGCGGCATCTGCTGGTGCAGCGCGGGCTGTCGGGGCACCGGAACATGGTGCGGCTGGACGCCGGGCTGAATCTGCCGGTGGTGGGCCTCGGTGCGTCCGCCCGGTTTTATTACCCGGAAGTGGGCAGGATGGTTGGCACCGGAATGATCCTGCCGGAGCATGGGGGGGTGGCCAATGCCATCGGTGCCGTGGCCGGGCGGGTCACGATGCGCGAAACCGGGCAGGTGACATCAGCCGGAGAAGGGGTGTACCGCGTGCATGGGCCCGGAGCGCCGGAGGATTTTGCCAGTGAGGCGGCCGCGCTTGCAGCGCTGGAGGCCAGGTTACGCGGGGATGCGGTGCGGCGGGCAAAAAGTGCCGGAGCAGGCGATATCAGCACCAGCACGGCGCGCGATGTCAAAACGGCCGAAACCGAAGGGCGGCGCGTGTTTGTCGAGGCGGTTGTCACCGTTGAGGCGACAGGCCGGCCGCGCGTGGCGCCTGAGGACGGTGTTCAGGACGCCAGCCGTGTGGAGGTCTGAGAGCGGCGGTTCGCATCCTCGTCGCCTGTGCGGAATGAAGAGGTATGTGCGCTGAGCGCGGTCACTTCGTTCGCCAGCAATTGTGTTGCAGCGTTGGTTTCCTCGAACATTGCGGCGTTTTTCTGTGTGACACTGTCCAGATTGCCGATTGAGGTCGAGATTTCCGACAGGCCACCTGATTGCTCGGTCGCGGCCGTGGCCATTTCGCTGACCATGTCGGACACATTTGCGACGGCTTTCTCGATCTCTGCCAGCGCATCGCCGGTCCGGGATACAAGATCGACGCCCTGGCTGACCTGGCCCGAAGATGTGGTGATCAGGGCGGCAATCTGCGTTGCGGCCTCTGAGGAACGCTGCGCCAGCGCGCGCACCTCTGATGCCACGACTGCAAAGCCGCGACCGGCCTCTCCGGCGCGTGCGGCCTCAACACCAGCATTGAGCGCGAGCAGATTGGTCTGAAACGCGATGTCGTCGATCACAGAGGTGATTTTGGAGATTTCCGACGAGCTTTCCGCGATCGCGTCCATGGCGGCGCGCGCTTCGGACATGATGTCTGACCCGCCTTTGGCGTGCGTGCGTGTCTTCACAACCTCGGACGCGGTTGACTGCGCTGTCTCAGCTGTGGATTTCAGCGAGGCGGACATCTGCGTGATCGCGCTGGCGGTCTGTTCCAGATCTGACGCCTGCTGTTCAGTACGCTGGCTGAGGCTGGAGGAGGCGCCGGAAATATCTGTGATGCCTGCGTGGATCTGTTCGGACGAGCCGATGACGTTGCTTACAAGTGTCCGCAGCCGTTCCTGGGTCGTGTTGAAATTCCGGCGCAGCGGTTCGTATCCGGAGGAAAAAGGCTCGTCCAGATGAACGCCGAGATTGCCTGTGGCCAGCTCGGACAGCCCTTCGCTGAGCTCTTTCACAGCGAATTTCCGTGGTGTGATATCGGAGGCAAATTTGACCACTTTGACCGGATCACCATTAGGCCCGAAAACGGGGTTGTAGGTCGCCTCAATCCAGACGTCGGAGCCGTCCTTGTGCCTGCGCCGGTACTCGCCGACGTGAAATTTGCCGGATTTCAGGATTTCCCAGTGCTCGCGGTACTCCTTTGACGCGGCCTCGCCATCGGGCATGAAGATGCTGTGATGTTTGCCCCTGATCTCATCAAGGGTGTATCCCATCGCGTTCAGGAACAGATCGTTAGCCGTCCGGATATGACCGTCCATGTCGAACTCGATCACGGCCTGCACCCGTGCGATGGCTTTAACCTGGTCAGAGGCTTCTTCGCGCTCTGTCACGTCATCGGCTATTTTCAGCACACCGATCTGTTCGCCATGTGTGTTCAGCACCGGAGCGTAGCTGCAGTGAAGCCACATCGGCCGCTCGTTTTTGCCGAACCGCTTGAAAATGCCTGACTTCAGCTCGCCTTCGCTGATCTGCTGCCAGAACTGTGCGTATTTGTCGGTACCTTCGTACTCTTCATGGATGAACATCGTGTGGTGCTTGCCCACCACATCACTTTCGTCATAGCCGGTGATCTCCAGAAACCGCTCATTTGTCTCCAGCACGATGCCATCTGTGCCAAAAAGCACCTTTGCCTGTTCGCGCGAGATTGCCTCGAACTGACTGCGGATGTTGCGCGCATCATTTTCGCGCTGGGTCACATCGCGCAGGATTTTTACCAGACTGGCACCGTTATGATCCTTTTCCGCCAGGGGCAGGTAGGTGGCGGACACCCACAGTGATCTGCCGTCGTATGTTTTCCGGGGCAGGATGTACGTAGCGGAGGTGCCACGCTCCAGAGCATCCGCAAAAGAGGTGTCGTCGCGCGCCTCCGCCTGCGAATGATCGATCAGATCATCATGGCGGACACCCAGCGCGGTTTCCGGGGAATAGCCTGTTATCTCACAGAATTTTTCGTTCACACGGACGATTGTCCCGGCGCGGTCGAACCAGACAAGACCATGGTTCGTGCTCAGTGCGTCCAGCAGTGCATCCGCGGGGGCTGCCGCGTTATTCTTCCGATCCGCCTTGCGCGCGAAAAATGGCATAGCAATCTCCTGATGGTTTCAGGGGTTCTACGCATCCGGACCTTAAAAACTTCTTTATCTGCACGCCTTCAGGTTGCATTTTCGGGAAGAAAACCGCAGCGTTTCTGCCGCAGCGGCTGCGGCAGAAACCAGAGATATTATTCGGCCGCTGCGGTGCGTTTGGGCAGTACCCAGTCTGCACGCGGGAAGTGGCAGGTGTAGCCGTTCGGGAAACGCTCCAGATAGTCCTGATGCTCCGGTTCTGCTTCCCAGAACGGACCCACTTCCTCAACTTCGGTGACGACCTTGCCGGGCCAGATACCGGACGCCTCTACATCGGCGATTGTATCGACCGCCACCTGCTTTTGCGCGTCATCCACATAGTAGATGGCCGAGCGGTAGCTGAGCCCGATGTCATTGCCCTGCCGGTTCAGCGTCGTGGGATCGTGGATCTGGAAAAACAGCTCCAGCAGATCGCGGTAGCTGATGACGTCCGGATCAAAGATCACCTCGATCCCTTCAGCGTGGGTGCCATGATTGCGGTAGGTGGCGTTGGCCACGTCGCCGCCCGTATATCCAACACGGGTCGACAGGACGCCCGGGCGCTTGCGGATCAGATCCTGCATGCCCCAGAAACAGCCACCGGCCAGTACAGCGCGTTCAGTGCTCATGCCACATCCTCCACCTGATCAAGGTAGTCGCCGTAGCCTTCGGCCTGCATGTCGTCGCGGTGCACAAAACGCAGCGACGCGGAGTTGATGCAATACCGCAGACCGCCACGGTCCACAGGCCCGTCCGGGAACACATGGCCAAGGTGGCTGTCCCCATAGGTCGAGCGGACCTCGGTACGGACCATGCCCAGGGTTGTGTCGCTCAGCTCCTGCACATGGGCAGGCTCAATCGGTTTGGTGAAGCTTGGCCAGCCACAGCCGCTTTCGTATTTGTCGGCAGAGGCAAAAAGCGGCTCGCCGGAGACGATGTCCACGTAGATACCCGGCTCTTTGTTGCCGAGCAGTTTGCCGGTGCCGGGCCGTTCGGTGCCGTTCTGCTGGGTCACGCGGAATTCTTCCAGTGACAGTTTCCGGATGGCTTCGTCGGTTTTTTCATATCTGGGCATAAGGGTCTCCCGTTTACCTTTGCTTCAGAAGATAAGAGCCCGCCGCGCGATGAAAAGAGGAAACTATTCGGTGGGTGATCACGTGTCTGAGGGGAAACGGGACCTATATGACCCCCAGGCGGACCAGGAGGCGACAATGAAACGACCCGCAACGGTACTGGCATTCATCCTGTCGGCAGGCACAGCGCTCGCCGGCATGGGACCTCACAGCTTTGCCTCCATAGACGGTGGCACGCTGGAAACAGCAGACTGGGAAGGCCGGCCGGTGCTGGTGGTGAACACCGCGTCGCAATGCGGTTTCACCGGCCAGTATGACGGGCTGCAGGCGCTCTATGACCGATACCGTGATCAGGGGCTGGTGGTTCTTGCCGTCCCGTCCGACGATTTCAGCCAGGAGCTGGACAGTGCCGAAGAGGTGAAGGAGTTCTGCGAGCTGAATTTTGCGCTGGACCTGCCGATGGCGGATATCACCCGCGTCAAGGGGCGCCAGGCGCACCCGTTCTATCGCGAGGTCCGGGAAGAGACGGGATTTGTGCCGCGCTGGAACTTCAACAAGGTGCTGATTGGTCCGGATGGCGCGGTGATTGACACCTGGGGGTCCCGCACAAAGCCGATGTCCGGAGAGATCACCGGTGCAATTGAGGCTTTGCTGCAGGGGTCCTGAATGCCAGACTGGCACCGGGAGGATCCGGGATGCCAGCTGACAAACATGATCTTGATGCCGCTTATGCGCTTGAAACACCCGATGACAACCGGGCGCTGTATGCCGGCTGGGCAGAGACCTATGAGGACACCTTCGCCAAGGCGATGGATTTCCTGATGCCAGGCCAGGTCGCCCGGATGTTTGCCGCATGTGGCGGGACGGGGCCGGTCCTGGATGCGGGCGCGGGCACCGGTCTTCTGGGGCAGGCGCTGGCAGCGCAGGGCATTGCGCCGGTGGACGGGCTGGACCTGTCGCCGGAGATGCTGGAGGTGGCGCGGCGCAAGGATGTTTACCGCGATCTGGTGGTTGCCGACATGACGCAGCCGCTGCCGCTGCCGGACGCAGCATGGCAGGGTGTTGTGAGTTCGGGCACCTTTACCCATGGCCACGTCGGGCCAGCGGCCTTTGATGAACTGATGCGGGTTGCGGCACCCGGCGCGCTCTTTGTGGTGACCATCAAACCGGAGCTCTTCCACGACGCAGGGTTTGCGGAAAGATTCGACAGCTTCGGCGACAGGATCACCGGGTTTGAGCAGGTTGAGGCGCCGATCTACGGGCCCGGGGCCACGGGCGCGCACCGGGACGACAGGGGCCTGCTCGTGCGTTTCCGCAAAACCTGACGGTCAGCCGTCATCGCGCCACATCAGGCGCGCGCTGCCCCCTTCCAGCCCGGGGCTGATCCCATAGGCGGCGCGGTAGCTCTTGGAGAAATGTGACAGGGATTTGAACCCGCAGGTGACACAGACGTCCGTCACCGAAAAATCCGTCTGGCGCAGAAGATCGCGCGCTTTCTCCAGCCGCAGACGCAGATAGTGACGCTTGGGTGAATTCCCGACATAGCGGGCAAAGAGCCGTTCCAGCTGGCGCGTGGACAGACCAACAAGCGCGGAAATCTCATCCGGGGTCAGCGGGTCTTCGATATTGTTTTCCATGATCTGCATGGCCAGCGCGAGCTTGGCATTGCGGACCCGTGTGCGGGGCTGCAGGGCGGTGCGCTGGGCGTGATCGGGCAGGCGCGGATCGGTGTAGACCATCTGATCCGCAACCCAGGTGGCCAGATCATCGCCGTGTTCGCGGCGGATCCGGTCGAGCATCATATCCATGGACGCGGCCCCGCCGGCCGTCGTGAAAACCCGGCCGTCTGCGGAAAAGATGCTGTCTTCCATAATCACATCGGGCAGTACTTCGGTCAGGGCGGAGCGGTATTCCCAGTGCGTGGTCACCCTCTTGCCCGCCACCAGCCCCGCCAGAGCCAGAACGTAGGTGCCCGAGGACAGCGCGCCGTAATCCATGCCCTTGCGGACCTCGCGGCGCAGCCAGTTCAGTGCCTTGCGGCTGGTGTTCTGTCCGACATCCTCGCCGGCGCAGATAACGATGGTTTCATCGCGCGCCAGCTCTTCGAGCCCGCCGTCGACGCCAACCGGCACACCGTTATACGCGCGCACAGATTCCCCTGTTTCCGACAGCACCCGCCAGGAATAAAACGGCCCGCCGGACGGATAGCGGTTGGCGAGGCTCAGCGCCTCAAGCGCGCAGGAAAAGCCAAGCTGCGAAAACCCTGGGATCAGCAGAAAGGCATAGGATCTGAGGGGCGGTGCGTCGCTCATCGGCTGCGTATCCCGGTGAATGTCGGCGCAGGGTAGCCGCTTTCGGGAAATCCAAAAACCGCGTTTACGACACCCTTTGTCGCGAAATCTGCACGGCGAGGATCCCCAGGGCAATGATCACAACGCCCAGAACATCCCGGCCACCCAGAGGCTCGGACAGCAGAAGGGCCGCAATGGCGACCCCGAAGAACGGGTTGAGAAAGTGGAAAGTCGCCGCCCGTGTGGCGCCGATCCGGTTGACCAGCCAGAACCATACGAAGGTCGCGGCCAGACCAGGCACCAGCGTCGTATAGGCAAAGGCCGCCGCAAGCGTCCAGCTTGGGTCCAGCCGGGGTGTTTCGAACAGAAGCGTGGCCAGCCCGCAGGCGACACACCCCACCAGCATCTGCAGCCCGACAATCATCAGGAAGTTGCCACCCGATGTGGCGCCGCGCACCGATAGTGTTGCGATGGTCAGGGCAACCACGGCGATGCCGCAAAGCAACAGGCCGGTCAGGTCAACGCCACCGTCGATGCGCGCGCCCATGATAAGGCTGACGCCCGCCACGCCGGCAATCAGACCGGCAATGCCCAGAGGCCGCAGACGTTCGCCCAGAAACATCCAGCCCGCCAGCGCCACCAGCAGCGGCATGGTCGAGGCAATGATTGCAGCGACCGAAGCCTGGATCGTCTGCATCGCCACGAAATTCAGGCCCAGATAGACAGCGTTCTGCAATACACCAAAGAGGATCGTTGCACGCCATTGCGCAGGCGTCAGACGCCAGGACTGGCCCAGAGCCAGCGCGATCCCGACGCCCAGCAGGCCGGAGATGGCATAGCGCAGCGTCAGGGCGGCCATTGGCGAAGCATCTGCCACGATGATCCGCGCAGAAGTAAAGGCCGAAGACCACATGACCGCAAACGCCAGCCCCATCAGAATTGCGCGGATGTCCATAAGCCTGTTGTCGCGTCCTGCGGTTGCTTCGGTCGCGACCATCGGGGAAATCGGACCGGGCCGCAAGGTGCCAGGACGCCTTGACACCGGCGTGCGCGCCAGCGTTCATCAGCGCAATCATCAATGAGGCCTGCCATGATCCCGCCTGACGTTCTTTTTGTATTTGTTGCCGCCTGCGTGGCGCTGGCACTGGCGCCCGGGCCGGACAATATTTTTGTGCTGACCCAGGCAGCGCTGAGCGGCCGGATGGCGGGTGTGCTGGTCACCCTGGGCCTGGTGACGGGTGTCCTTGTTCACACGACGCTTGTGGCGCTGGGCGTGGCGGTGATTTTCCAGACCTCGCAGGCCGCTTTTACGCTGCTGAAGATCGCCGGTGCGGCCTATCTGCTGTGGCTTGCGTGGAAGTCTTTCCGGGCCGGTGCCACGGATGTCACCGGTGCCGGTTCTGACCGGCTGCCCGCCGCGCGCCTTTATGGGCGGGGGGTGATCATGAACCTGACCAATCCGAAGGTCGCGATCTTTTTCCTGGCGTTTCTGCCGCAGTTTGCCGACCCCGCGCGGGGGTCTGTGACGGCGCAGATTTTCCTCTTTGGCCTGGTGTTCGGCCTGTGCGCGCTGGTGATTTTCAGCGCTGTGGCCTGGGCTGCGGGATTTCTGGGCCAGTGGCTGGGGCAAAGCCCGGGCGCGCAGGTGGCGCTGAACCGGATCGCGGGCGTTGTGTTTGCCGGTCTGGCGCTGCGGCTGCTGATGTCGCAACGCTGACAGCGGGCGCGGATCAGGCGGTGCCGTTTTCCAGCCAGGCGCGTTCCGCGGGCGTCAGATGGGCATCCATCATCGCGTCATAGGCGGCCAGTTCGGCATCCGACAGCTGGCCGTTCCATTTCCCGCTGGTGCCGCTGTCGAAAAAGGCCGCATCCGACCTGAAGAACCCTTTGCCGCCCGACGGAGCATAGCGTTCGGGGTTCCGGCTCATATTGCCGAAGGTTGCGGCCTGCACCAGCTGATCCATCAGCTCTGGCGGATGGGAGATGTCCAGCAGGCCGGCGAGCCGGTCAAAGGTACCCGCCAGGTCGCGTGTCATATCCGCGTAGTGGAACAGTGACACGTTCGCACGAGCCGCCGCCCGCGCGACTTTGTAGTGCCGGAGGATATGGGCCAGCGGCATGGCATCGGTATCAAACCCTTCGGGCCCGCCATCCAGAAAGCGGCGGAACGCCGTCCCGTCGGTGTCGTCTTCGGGATACCAGTGATTGAACCAGGGGATCGGGATGTTGCGCACGTGTTTGCGGAAAGAGAAATGCGCATCCAGCGGGTGGCGGAACACACAGACGTACTGTGCCCGATTGTGCATCGGCAGCCCGTCCATCGGCGTGTGGGTTTTCATGCTCCGGCGATGGGTCATGGCCTCAAGGCGCGTGGCCACCTCCGTGATCTCCCGGATGCGGATGTCGACCCAGGGCATTCTGACTGACAGGTCCGTTTCGACATCCGGATCGCCGGAAAAGAGCAGGGCCACGATTGTCTGCATCCAGGTGGTCCCGCATTTGGGCGGTGTCACTACGAACACGTCGTCTGGCCGGATCTGCACCATATCCCAGCGGCGGTTGTCAGTCAGGGCCCCGAGATAGAGCTGGCGTTCTGTCATCTCTGTCATCTCCTGCGCGGGGCCCGGTCAGGGCATCGGACCGTTTTTGATCCTTTGCACAAAGTTGTAGATCATAATGCTGCCCAGCAGGGCAATCAGGACCCACATCAGGATGCCGGGCCAGACTGAGCGCGGATCGCAGAAGCTGAGCACAAGCAGCGTGCCCACCAGCACCAGATTACCGATCCACACAAGGCCGATGGTCATAAAGCGGAACGCGATACGGTCGACGATGCCGCTGTAGAACGACCGCCAGGTCAGCAGCACGATGATCGCAAAGAGCGCCATGGCCGCCAGTGTGATCGCCGCGCGGTTCGGGCAGGAAAAGTCGCAGACATCGCTCACGGTGGCCTCAAAACTGGCCAGCAGAGGCGGCAGGCGCGGGGCGTTGAAGTGGTTTGCAATGATGGCCGCGATGCTGGCGGTCTCGGTTCCTGCGGGGTCAGGTACCGGCCAGAACCCGACGCCGGAGAAGTTGTCCTTGAAATAGACGACGTCATCCTCGAACTGCGAGAAAGGTGCTGCAGGCGTCTGGTTGACCGCGTTCGGTTTCACGGCCGTCAGCACGAATTCATGCCCGCCGGGTGGCAGCACCGGAATGATGCTGCGCAGCACGCTGGCGCGCACCTCACCCTGGAAGAGGCCCTGCTCCATCCGGTAGCGCAGCCCTTTTTTCGCATCCGTTGTCGGGCGTTCGAGAAACAGCAGGATCTTGTCGATGATCTTGGTGGTCTCGCGGTCCAGATCCTGCGGTCCGTCCGCCCGCGCTGCAGCGCCGTCTGCCAGCACCAGCGGGGACGGGATCAGCAGTTCATAGAGTTCGTCAAAGAGCGGCTCATCAAGGCTCTCTCCCACCAGGGGGAAATCAAAGGCGACATTGATGCGCAGCCTGTCACGGTTGGGCAGAGCCTCATAGAGATCCTGGACGATGCTGACGAGGGATTTCATCTCGTCCTGACCGAGCCCGTTGCCCTCGTACCCGTGGAAGATCAGCGTAACCCCATCCGGCTGAACCGGGTCAAAAAGGGTCGGCACTGCCTCGCGGATATGGCGCAGCTCGTAACTTTCGAACCGCTCAAACGGGGCCATCTCGGTGGCGATATCATCGATCACATCCTCGATGGTGGCATCATCCCAGCGCGTCCAGTCGCGCAGATCAAAAGCCAGATCAGCACGTGCACGGAACCGGTGTGCCGAATTGACAAAACTTCGCTTGGCGGCACGCCACTGCTCGCGGTTGCGCAGGGTGACCCGGGTGCTGCCGGCGTCCGAAAACTCCAGCCCGTAAAAGGCGACCTGACCCGTCAGGCTGAAGTCGATAAGCGTACTGGCTAGTTCTGCATTTTCGCCGTCTTCCGCTGTCTCGGCGGTGCCGGCGCGCACCGGCGTCGGTGCAAACCAGAACGGATAGAATCCATAGACCTGCAGATCTTCTTCGCGCCGCTCAGGCACACAGTTGCAGTCAGGCACAGCAAGGTCGCCGAACACGCGCGTGATTTCCGGATCGGTGATGTTTTTCTGCGCCTTCTGGATGATGCGCTCGGTCACGAACTGGGAAAAGGGCACCTGACCGTCAATGAGCGGGATGTTGGCCAGCGCTTCCTCAAACAGACGATAGCTGGGGTAGGCGACGCCGTTGAGGGTCTGCAGACGGTCGGGCAGATCCTGCGCCGTGGCATCGGCCACAGCCGCCCGCACATAGGGCAACGCCAGAATTTCGTCCCGCAGCGCCGGGGTCAGCGTCCATTCCGATGTAACGACCGGTTCGATCAGCGTGACCTGTGCATCAACGGCGCGGGCGACCTGCCGGGCGGCTGTTTCCTCAAGGGCCGAACGCACCTGCGCCCGCATCAGTTCTGGAACTGTGGCGTCAGCGATGGGCGTGGATTTGATCGCATCTGACAGTTCGGGGTTGTCGATGGCGCTTTCCACGGCGTCATCGGTCGCCTCGGTGACGGTTATGGTGGGCGTGGGGTCGGGGGCGGCCTCCTCTTCGTCGTCCAGTTCGATCAGTGCGGTGTCTGTGGGCGGCGGTACCGGCTCGGAAGCGGCGGCCAGAGTGTCTGCTGCTGCGGCAACCTCCTCGGCAACCAGGGCTTCTTCGGCCGTCTGCAGACCGGCGCGAATGCGGTTCACCAGTTCGGCGCGGGTGGCAGTGCGGGCGGTTGCCAGTTCAGCCAGAACCGGTTGCGCCGTGCTGAGATCAGGGACGCCCTGAAGGGCTGCGGTGGCCTCCGGCTGGAGCAGAAAGGCGAGCGGCAGGGTTTCGGGACCGGTCACCAGCTCCTCAATCTCGGCCAGAACGCAATCATCAAGATCTTCGGCCAGCGCAGGCCGCAGCTCCCGCCAGAGCGCCTGCGGGCTGTCAAACCCGCCATTGTCCGCCGCAAAGGCATCCAGTTTCGGCGAGAGGGAGACGAAGAACTCCAGCGATGCGATGTCCTCGTCATTCAGCGCGTACCAGGTCAGCGTCTGTTCCTGTGGGCGCGGCGAACAGGGGCCGCCTGTGTAGACGGTTGAACCGTCACCGCCTTCGTTCTGTGCGTTGTAATCATCGATCAGGGTCAGGACGGCAGGTAGTGTACCGGCCAGCCGGCGCAGGCGCTTTTCGGTGCCGTTGTCCTCCTGGGTGTCGCCGGCGGCGATCCAGCCCAGAAAGTCGTCGCTCTGGAGCACCCGCAGCGCGCCCACCCGGCTGGAGCCCAGCCGGCCCAGGCGTTCCATACCCTGCTGCCAGGCGTCAATACCACCGGCCACGGGCAGAAGATTGCAGATGTCGGCCTCGCTCTTTTCCTTAAACAGACGGGTCAGTGTTGCCAGAGCGCGGGCACCGTCGGGGTATTGTGCCAGCGCTCCCCCGGGATCAGAGCACACAAACGTCTGGGCGTTGCGCCCCATCGCGAGAGTTTTCATCGCCGTGGTGCCCGCCAGGCGCAGGCCCAGCATGGCACGGGCGTCGGCGTCGCCATCGGCGGTCAGATCGAGATCAAAGAGCGCTGTCGACCAGCCCGGAAAGCTCTGCTGCAGCCGCGCATACTGCACAGTCAGCTGCAAGGTCGAGCGCACATCGTCCAGACCGGCGGGACGCGGGACATCCTCGCAGAGCTGTGCCAGTTTCTGCCGTGTATACTGACCGAGGCGGCCGTCCGTCAGAAACTGATTGTCGTCATTGTAGGCGGTGCGCAGCCCTAGCTGGACCTCTCCGATACTGGCAGGCACCAGTTTGTCGACCGTCAGATCCAGCAGATCACTGCAGGCAGCGAGAAGTGCGGAAGTCATTGAGAAATATACAATGATCGCGGACATGAGGCGGCTGAGACGGGTCATGACGTGCGTCCTTCTTTGCGCATTTCGGCGGTAATGGCGGATTTGATATCTTCGGCGGTGACGGCAGGTGCACCGCGGCGCAGGGCCCCGATGGCTGCATGCCGCACGACGTTCGTGATGGCGGCGCCTGAAAGGTCGTGCTCGCGCGCGATGGCTTTGAGGTCGATGTCGTCATCAACCGGCACACCGCCCAGAGTGTTGTGCCACAATTGCAGGCGTTCGGGTACGGTCGGGCGGGCGAAGCCCACGGCGCTCTGAAAACGACGGAAAAACGCGTCGTCGATATTGCTGCGCAGGTTGCTGGCCAGAATGACAAGGCTCTGGCATTCCTCGATCCGCTGCAGCAGATAGGCGACTTCCTGGTTTGCGTGCCGGTCGTTTGAGCTGGTCGTCGCGGTGCGCGTGCCAAAGAGCGCATCGGCTTCATCGAAGAACAGAATCCAGTCGCGTTCGGCGGCCATGTCAAAGATCAGGCCCAGGTTCTTTTCCGTCTCGCCGATGTATTTGGAGACGACCATCGACAGGTCCACCCGGTAGACATCCAGCCCGGTCCGCTGCCCCAGCAGCGTCGCGGTCAGGGTTTTGCCGGTGCCGGGCGGGCCATAAAAGAGCGCCTTGTACCCGCGCCCGAACTGGCGGCCGAGACCCCAGTCCTGCAGGATCGTGTCCCGGTTTTCGAGCCAGGCCAGGATGTGCTGGAGCTGGTCGCGCACCCCGGCGGGCAGGATCAGGTCCTCCCAGCCCAGTTTGGTCGTGAGCCGGCGGGCCGGGAAATTCGGGGAAAAATCCGGCCGTGGTGGTTTGCCGTCACACAGGGCGACCACGCGGTGAACGGGGATGTCGAGGCGGCTGACATGGGAGGGTGGCGTCTGTGTCAGCGTGACACCTGCGCTGAGCCGCAGCGGATGGTCCGGTTCAAACAAACGCATTGCCGAGATCCGCGCGGCCGTGTCGGTGCCCGCAATCAGGAACAGCGCCGTCTCAACCGACGGCACAAAGGCGGTGCCTGCATCCGGATGCCCGCCAAACTGTGAAAAAGCGCGGTCAATAGCAGAGTTTTTGACATAGAACGGATCGAGCACGGCAGAATTCACATGCGGTGCAACGGCGAGGGCCAGCACGAGGCGGGACTGCAGGTTCATGCCCGTCCGGGCGATGAGGTCACCCAGCGCTGTGCCTTCCGGCAGTGTGGGTGCAGCGGGTACTTCAAAAGGCTCAGCCGAGCCATCAAAGAAATGCCCGAGGCGCGCTTCGATCACCTGTTCCAGCCAGCGGATCTCCCGTGCTACGGCATCGGCATTGGCGGCCTGAACCGCGCCGGGGCGGGAGACGTCATTCATCGGTTTCCTCCCGCCATATCACGTGACAGGGCAGCGGCATCCACGGAAGGGTCACCGGCCCGGGGCTCCAGGGCAGGCTGTCCAGCAGCATGTCAAAAGGTCCGGGCGTGACGCGCAGATGCGTCCCGGTGCTGTCCGTCCGCAGGGTGCCGGTGCGGCGTAGAAAGGTTTCGCGCAACCCGTCCGGTGAGGTAGCGCCGAGCCTGGCCCAGCGACTGATGACCGAGCGCAGCAGGCCATCCATGAGCTCCATGGCGGCCTCATCCGGTTGCTGAGGGTCCGGGAGCGGTGCAGCGGGATCAACGCCCAGCAGGATCTGGTGCAGCGGATCCGGCATCGGCGTCTCAGTGGTCCCCGACAATGCCATCAGAAGGCCCCGCGCCAGCGGCAGCCCTTCGGGGGCCAGAGCGCGTCCGTCGCGGGGGACGGACGTGCGCTCAAAGAGCAGCGGATAAAAGGGATGCAACAGAACGAGCCCGGCCGTTTCCGAGACCAGCAGGGTTTCCGTTTCATCATCCGGCGCTGCAACGACCGGGGCTTTTGCTTGCGTGTCTCTGACGTCGTTGTCTGCGTCAGTGTCACCGGCCAGCAGATTTTCCAGCGCGGCCCGCGTTTGCTGGCGGAGACGGGTGGCGTCCGGTCCCGCAGGTGCACTGAGCCGTGCGGATACGGTGCGCATGGCCAGCACGCGCCGGTTCTCGTCCGGCTCCAGGTGTTCCAGCAGACCGCCCAGACGGCGTGCCAGCGACTGTCCGGGAAGCGGAGCCGAGACCGCATTCTGCAACAATGCCTGCATCAGCGGAAATTGTGTCTGAGGCCGGTCCGGATCCCGCGCCGGCCAGAGCGCATTCACCAGACGCAGCGCCGCCGCGAGATCCGAGTCCGACGCCGGGAGGGTTGCCCTGGTGACCCGTTCCAGATGCAACAGAAGGCCGGCATCGTCGCGAACAGGTGTCTTTTCGCGGCCATAGCGTTGGGAACGATGGGTTCCATCCAGTGGGGGCTCGTCTGCGTGCCCGGTCGCGTCTGGGGTCCGAGGGGTTCTGGGTTCCGCCGTGGCATCGGTGATTATTTGGGGAGGCTGGTCCGGATTGGAAGAGCCTGATCCGGGTGCAGCGGTTTTGTCATGCAGATCAGCCGTTTCGGCCTTGGTGTCCTCATCCGGATGATCTGGCACGGCCCTCGTTCGGTCACCTTGTCCGATGCTGTTTTGGCCTGCATCAGCGGGAGCCGTTTGCGCGTCCTGAGATGCCTTCTGATCCCTGCCTGTTTTGCTTGAAAAAACGTACGCATGCGTATCTTTTTGCGGGTTCGATCCGTCGCCGTCCGACCCTGCGGAGGTATCAGTTTGCGTTTTTTTCTGCGTTGAATCCGGTTTTTCCAACGTTTCCTGTACAGGATACCGGGTCTTGTCGCTGACCACATCGGGCCGGTCGTTTACCGCGTCAGCGTGGGATTGTCCGGTGGCCTGGGTATGCATGGGAGCGTCGCCGGTTTCGCCTGCTGTGTCTGTTGCGCCAGGCATTGGCAAATGGGTAGCGGGACCCCCACCGCGTTCGCCCTCTGAAAACTCCGCGGGAGCGGTGCGCATCACGCGATGGATCTCCGCCCGTGTCAGGCCGCTGGCAGCCAACAGGTCCGCAACCGGATCTTCGATGGTCGGGGGATTGGCCCGGAACACCGGTTCTTCCGGTAGCATGTCGTTTCCTGCCCCAGGTCCGGAGGGCCGGATGGCGCTGTCGTCAGTCGTTGATGCGGTCTCGGTATTTTCCTCATCGGCTGGCGCGAGGAGCGCTTCAAAGTCCAGCGGACTGCCCCGGAGAAGTGCAGAAACGGCTTGTTGCAATGCGCGCTCCGGGTGTTGCGCGTCACGGCGAAGGTCATCAAGACGGTTCTGCAGCAAAACGGCGTCCCGCGGGATCAGACGATGGGCTATGGCCAGAAGATCGGATGCGCTGAGCCGGGAGAACGCACGGGAGAGGTCCTGCGGCACCTCCTGGTGAAGGGCGCGCAGCGCGTCACCGTCGAGCCAGTCGCCCCGCAGAAGGGCTGCAGGATCAGCTGCCGGGTCGGTGAAAACTGCAACCGGATCAGGGGGCTGAGCAGTCCCGGCATTTGCAGGGATGGGGTCAGCGCCGCTCATTGATCCCTGCACCGTTGGCTGGGGATATTTCTGCGCATCCCGGGTCTGGTCGTCGCTCCGGGCGCTGAACTGAGCAGTGTCAGTGCCTGCACGGTCACTTGCGGAGACCGTATTGGCGCCGGCAGCTTTCTGCAGGATCCCACGTTCAGTTGGTTGACGCGACCGATCAGAACCCCTTGGGACAGCAGTGCCAAACCTGTCATCTTCTTCGGGACTGATTGCCGCGTAGTTAGCTGATACCGGGCCGCCTGCCGGGGTTATGCTGCCGCTGGTGTCAGTGGGATATGTGGTGGCACGCGCGGCATCCTGCCCGCCTGTTGTATTGTCGGCGGCAGAGCGGGGCAGTGTTGCCACCTGTGCCAGCAAACGCATCGCCCTTTTTCGGGCGCTGTCTGCCGGTGCGCCCTGATGAATAAGGGCGTTGATGAGTCGGGTTTGCACCTGTTCCAGCGCGGCCAATCTGTCGGGGTGGGTGACAGCCTGCCATTCGTGATCAGAGAGAACGTTTGCGCCAGACGCGGACAGGGTGCCGATATCATTCGGGTGCGCTTCACGGCCCGCCATTCTGAGCAGCAGTTCTTTTATTCCAGAGGCGCTGTCGATCAGCCTGTCCAGATGAATATCTGAGTGCAGATGCTCATGAACTGAATGCCGGTCTCCATCAGCGTCACGCTCTTCTTCCGCTGGCGTGCCGTTCCGGTATACCTGCGGGTCATCGGTTTGCGCGGGCGCGAGCGCCGCAAGGGCATCGGTCAGCCGCGCATTGAGATCAGGATCGGTTGCGAGCGGGGCAAGCCCCGCTGAACGCAGATCCAGCAGGGCGCGCGCCTCTGCAAGGTTTTTTTCCAGACGCAAGCGTATGGTTTTGCCATCGGGTGCCCCTTCGAACTGCTGCACCCACGAAAAGAATTCGCGCGCTTTCAGAAACTGTTGCCGGTGGCGGTCATCGTCCCATGTGGGCGCAGGCAGGTCACCGGAACCTGTCCGGTTTGCGGCGGTACGTGGCACAGAGACCGGCTCTTCCGACCGCTGCGCCACGGCTTTGTCAGGAGAAAGCTTCGCCCGTTCCGCCCGTCGTTGCGCTTCTTCAAGGTATGGCGTCAGGGCAGCCTCAAGTCTTTGCGCCAGCAGCCAGCGTACCTCAGACCAGACCGGATCATCGGGCCAGTCGCCGAGGTCGATTTCAAGGGCGGGCACAGAGATACCTGCGTTTGTCCATGGTGCCCGTTCCAGGACCTGCGACAGGGCAGGCAGGATCTCATTCCGGACCGCCGCAAGCAGGCGTTCGGGAGATGACAAAGGACCATCGGCTGCCGTTACCGCGATCTCAGCGGCCAGCGTTTCGATGGTCGCGGCTTCCTGAGGTGCCCGGGATATGCGCGCGGCGGTCTGCATCAGGAGACAGTCTCCGGCGCGCGCTCTGCCTGTGCGTCCGCATCACGCTCCTTTGGCTTGCTGTCTGTTTCTGATGCCTGGTCGGTTGTGGAGGCAAAGTCCTGCCAGTGGACCCGGATATGCACATGCGCAGGTGCCAGAGTCGCAACAAGACCTTCCACGTAATTGCGGTAGCTCTGCATTGATGTGCGCGCGGTCCAGCCAGGCAGGGCCAGATCGGCGGTATGTGCGTCACTGGCATCTGCACCACCGTCCTGGAATACCTTTTCGGACAGATGAGGAATTTCGGACTTCCGGTGAAGATGGAGCCAGGTTGCCCGGAGGCGGGCCACAGTGTTGCTGGCGTCTTCCTTTTTATCAATCACCGCACAGCGCATCAGGTCTGCACCATTGCCGGGATCATAAAGGATCTGCCAGTCGCCGCCCATGTAAGGGGCAATCGCGAAGCTGTCCGTCTCCACGACCCGCAGGAAATCCCTGCTATGGAGCGCTCCGCTGATCACAAAGGGTGAGAGCTCCGCAAGCCGCTCAGAGGACAGGAGCGGCGCATCGTCCTGCAAAGGAACCAGCATATCAAACGGGTTGATCGCGCCCACGACGATGATGTCGTCCTTGTCCTTTTCAGTAGGCACGCAACTGTCATCGATGCGCAGGCCATAGTCGCGCATGACCTTTTCAGGGGCGTCGTCTGTCACCGGGTAGAGATCGGCAAGCAAGGCCAGCTCGGTCATGAATCCACCGGGCCCGTCAGGCCCTGGTCCTGTTGCGCGGGCGCTGTTGAGCCAGGGCAGGGACAGTAGGTATTTCAGCCGCCATTCAATCTCAAAGCGGTGTCGCCCGCGCACGGACCTGTAGCGGTGCAGACCACTGTGCCGCGTTGCGGGCATTTCGGCCCCCTGCAGCGCAATCAGGTAATCCAGCAGACTGATACGCTGACGATGTTCTTCTGGATCGTCGCTCTGCTGGCGTGGTCCTGCGGTGAAAACGCGGGGCAGGGCATCAAGGTCCGCAATCATGTCACGCAGGACACCATTGATCGCATCGCGGTATTCCGAGATCAGTTCGCCCGGATTGTGCATCGAATACCCTTCGGCCCGGAACAGGCCGGGCAGCAGGCTGTCGACATGGGACTGGCCGAAATACCGCCGCCGCCCGGGGCGCAGAACGTCCCAGTCGGATCCGTCTACATGATGTACTGAGGCCGCGATCGTCTCGGCGGCGATGCGGTTGTATTCCTCCCGGATGCGGGCGGGATCAAGAACCACCGCAGCACTGTTCAGTGTGAGTGTCAGGCCAATCTGATCCTGCGTCCTGGGCAGGACAGACCGGTAGAAAACGGCATCATCCCCGGCGGCCTTTGCCCCGGCGGGCTGCTGCAGGCTGAAGGAGCCGATATCCCTGACGCCCGGCAGCGCGCGCAGCTCTTTGAGGTGATCACTGATGTCCTTTGGCTGCTCCCCGTCGTGCCGGGCCGGGGCGAGAAGACGTTCGGGCGCCGTCCAGACATCGGCGCGCTGTGCGGCGTGACCTTCCCCTCCGGACCCGGCAAGAATGCCGGATACCCGGTGATAGAGCGCAGCAGCCACGGTCTCGGGCAGGGCCGCATCGGTGATTTCGACATTGCCGTGCAGGACAACCCGCACCGGGCGCGCGACCTCTATGCGCCCCAGATCCGTACAAAGCGGCCGTACCTGCCGGTACATTCTGCGGAAGGTGGCAACAATATCGGCATCCTGCTCAGCGGCTTCTGTGGGCATGAGAACGACGTCGACTATTCCGGGCCGGCTGGCGTCCGGCGGGGCGATCACAACACGTTCGACGCCGGGGCATGTCCCGATCCAGGTCTGCAGATCTTCGCGCCGCACCGGCATGGTGCCCAGAACCTTGCGGGGTCTGAACAGCGCAAGATCGTGAAAACAGAAATGGCCGCGCGGGTTGGTCAGAAGGTCACGTATCGGCAGGTCCGCCTGCCACGCAATCTGGCTGAGTGCGAAACAGGTTTGTTCCAGCAGGGTGACGCCCGGATCATGCAGGTTGTAATCCGTCCAGATTTCGCCGGACGCCTGTTGCGCGTAATCAATCGCTGCGCGCCGCAGATCGTCAAAATCCCTGAGGGGTGAAGCGGCGTCAGTCACAGCATCCCCGTATCACGGTCGGCGTCTTCACGCGCGCCTGTCATCAGACTGTCGAACCAGAGCTGTGTCAGATAATACCGCACGACTTTGCCATCGCCGAAGTTTGCATTCGTGCGCAGCTGAAGACGGAAATGGTGTTGCTGCTGGTCCGCAACCCAGCGTAGTCGCAGACGGTCAGCATAAGAGCCATACATTGCAGTCTGCGTTTTGATTGACCGCCGCCGGAACAGCCAGTTCAGGATCGGGTTTCTGGGATGATAGGCGTTCATCGCGATGGCGTGCATCATCGAATACCGCCCCTTGCGCGGGTCGCCCCCGGTACCGGCGGTCACTTCAAAACACTGGCATCCGGTCAGTGGCTGCGTGATGTCATGCCATTTCCCGTCCGCTTTAACGTGCGGGATGCGGTGGCTGGTAACGCCGATACGTCCGCGCATCCGGGCGACACCATCCACATCCAGACGCCAGTCCGGCCGCTCGTTCGCAACGCCGATGCGACCGTCCCGCGTGATGCTCAGCCCTGCATCACCGGGTCCGTCCCGGGATGTTTCCGCCGCGGGATCACCGGACACAAACTCAAGGGCTGATTTCCCCAGATCGGGACGGAAGTGCAGCGCGCCCGGAGCGTCGCCATGTTCGATCACCCAGGAGGGCTTCGGAGTGCCAAGACCCTGATAAAGGCTGAGCACCCGCAGTGAGGAGCCAACGGAATTCAGGCGCAGCCCGTCCGCATCCGTTTTGGCAAATCCGTCATCAACCTTGTTGACGGAACTGTCGATCAGGTCCCTGTATTCCGATGCGGTGGGCAGAGCCCCGCTGCGGAAGTAGGATTTGAGTGTGGCGCGATCTTGTTTTGTCACGGGATTGTCCTCTGGCCGACGATGAGCATGTCGCCAACTGTCAGATTGCCGATCCCGGCAGCTGAGGGCGCTTCATCATCAATTTCTGGCAGGATTGTGAGTACGTGGTCTGCCGCTGAGAGCGGCAGACTCCATGGGAATCTGGGGGTCAGCACCGGACCATAGTTGCCGCCGCGCGGGTCATGAACCGCCTGGGCGGTGTCGAGCAACTGGTAGCTGCGCGTGTCATCCCCCACGAGGTGCAGAACGGAAAAATCTGTAACATCCCGGACGTAAGAGAGACCCGCAATATGCGCGCGCAGCATGTGCACGTTGAGCGACCAGCCAAAGCGGGACAGGGCCTCATCCGCTGTCCAGACTGACAGATAGCCGGCCAGGTCACGGCGCAGCATCTGGGCCATGGCTCCGTTTTCCCGGTTTGCAGTAACAGACAGTTTGGCGCGGACCTGGAGGCGTTCGAATGTTGGATTGACGACATCGAGCGTGATCTCTTCGTTTATGAAGTCCGCCAGCCAGGCGCGGATGCGTTCCAGCGTGGCCACGTCAAACAGCGAGGGCGCGGGCGTTCTCAGCTCATGGCCAGGGCTGGGTTTCCGGGTCACCACAAGGGTCACATGTCCGGGCGCCGGAGTCGGGTCGTCGCAGCGCAGGTGCGGCAGGCATTTCGCCATCCAGACCTCAGGGAAAGCATCAAGAACCATCCGTTCCATGTCCCATGGCCGGACCCCGCGACGGCGGTGGCGCAGGCGCTCGCCCACCCGTGCGGTGAAGGCATCGGGGTGTTCCGGCGGCCGGATTTCGGCCGGTGTGGTGATCTCTGTCGGCGGCGAAAGCCCGCGCTGCGCGGGAGAGAACGACCAGGTGCGCGCCGCGTTATGGTCCTTCCATGTAGCGTCGTTGCGGCGGGCCCAGACGCCGTTGACGGTCACGCGGCTGAGAGCCGGGAAGATATCCAGGTGGGGCCGCGTGGCAACTGCAGCCAACCAGACACCGCCTTCGGGCATCTCAGAGGAATGGTCGGCGGCATCATCCGGCAGGTCGATGACCACCAGCCCGGAACGGACCAGTCCGGCAGTGGTGTCAGAGGAAATCGCCGTCTCGGGCAGATCGGTCCAGCCATGTGCAGACAGGTACTTCCACCGGAGGGGATTTGGCCGGGGGACCAGCCGCAGGTGGCCGGACTGTGCCATGTCAAAGGCAAGTGCTACCGGGCCGGTCGCATCCGCGCCGGTCAGCTGCAGCGCCAGATGACCGTACCCCATGCGCTCAGGGAAAAGCCTGATCCCACGGAGTTTGCGTTCCGGGAACACAGGGGTCCGCCCGAACGGGCCGACCTGATGCACGGCTTCGCCCGGGCGGGCGGCATCCGGTGCGTTCAGCTCAATCGTGGCCTCAGCGGTATAGGCGAGGGTAAAACGGCTGATTTCGGGCACATAGGGCTCCGGCGGGATCTTCTTTTTGCCCAGCGGCAGCAATCGCGGGCGCATCGCATCCACGAGCGCCACCGGATACTGCCCGGCCAGAAAACCATCCGCTGTGCCGGTGAGCCGCAGACGGATCAGGCCCGCCCGTACAGTCTGGCGCGACTGATACTCTGCCGCCGTCACAACGCCGGTTGCGGGGATAGAGTGTCCGGAAACGCTGCCTGTGAACTGCCAGTCATGCAGCAGGGCGCCGGTGATCCCCTCTGTCTGAAACAGCGGCAGCGGTTCGTCGCTGACCGGTTTCCAGCCATCTCCGCTCAGGTATTCCACGCTCAGTTCAGGCGCTGGGATCTCAATATTCCGGCCGTAGGTTTCGTAATGCGCCTCAAAGCCGCCGACAGGGTCAGGCATACCGCTCCAGCCAAGGCTGATGCTGATTTCCGTGATGGGCTTGCGCGCCATTTCGGCGCAGCCGACCTGGAAAGTGGCGCCATCCTTCGGGCGGTGGCCGAAGGGGCGGAAGGTCTGATCGGTGACCACCGGCCCGGTATCCGAAAAGGCGGACAGCTGACGCAGGCCGGTCACCTGGGTGCGGATGCCAATGGTTTCAATGGTGTAGGCTTCGAAAAAGGAAACCGGGCAGAGCCGGGAATCCATCGCATACCGCAGGGCAAGCGTGGGCGCATGATCGGGCCCTGCCAGCGCAGGAGCACTTTCGTCAAACCGCAGGCTCAGGGTGATACCGCCCGCCGAACGGGGACGGCGGATGGGCATCACCTGCATGATGTCGGGGCGCAAAGGCCCGTCTTCGGTGGTGACTGTGAGATCAAATGCATCGCCCAGAAGGCTCTGAAAAACATCCTCCGGCGGATAATCGATGGTGCCATCCGGCTTTTGGGAAAACGCGGCAAAGATCATGGAATTCTGCTCGTTTTCCTGTTCCGGTTCCTCGTTCTCCGCATCCGCGTCAGAAACCCGGCCGATCAGCTCCGGGCGGAACCGCTCAACCTGCGCATAGATCCGGTCCCAGTAGCCGCCGGACGGGAAAGGATGATGCTCAATCAGCGAAAGGGTCACAATCCGACCCAGCAGCACGCGCAGCTGCTGCGGGGTTTCGACCTCATTCATGAGGTACTGATAGATCAGGGAAACTGACGGTGTCCGCACCAGGGATGCGGCGTATTCTGCGACGTCGTCAGCGAGGACATCCACCGCAGTCTCAATTTTTCCAGCCCGGAAGCTGCGCACCAGATCAGGGTCCGCTGCCAGCGCAAGACGGACGTCCGGAGCGAATTGTTCGGGACCGGCACCCAGACGGCTGCGCAGGTCCGGTACATCGCTTGTGGCTGTCATTCTGCGGTGCATGTTCCGGGCCTGGAAATCCTCGCAGGCCGCGCATCGCGACCCGGCGGACAGCCCGGAGCCTCGTTCCATATGCAGTGTCACTTCGATCCGCCGCGTTCCTTCGGCGAGTGACAGCATGGGGCTTGAGATATCAAGCCCGGTATCCAGCGGAAGCTCCGTGCCACTGGCGAAAAGCGGCGCACTGGTCGGCGGATCGTCTGGGCTGATGCGGGCCGCGCGGAGCCCTGTGATCCCGGCCAGCGCGCGGTGGTAAGAGATATCCGGATTGGTCTGGTAACTGAGCACACAGACATCACTGACCCGTGCAGTGCTGAGCGGTACCGCGGCCTCTGTGCTGAACCGCTGTACCGTGCCATCGGCCAGCAGTGCTTCCAGCCCGGCCCCCTGTGCAAGCACACCAGCGCGGGGCACTTTGCCAAGATCAAGAAGGACTTTTTCAGGACCGGCCTCAGCGGGTTTCTGACCGATAATGTCCCGATAGTAGTGATCCGTGTGCCGCGCAGGGAGTTTGTTGATGGCGGCATCCACATGTTCGGCGGTGCGCAGTTCAGCCATCAGCAGGCCCAGACCGGGATCCATCCGTCCGGACCGGATGCGCGCTTCAAATGCCTTTCTGGCAACAGGTTTCAGCGCAGAAACTGCGTTGCGCAGGATCGTGTGGATGGCACGCATGCGTTCACGGGTGGCCCGTGCAGCAGCAAGCGCACCATGCGCCCGGCTGGCTTCCCGCACACTGCGGTGCTCGCCCGCCCGCCGCAGCACGACGGAAGGCCGGACACCTGCCAGCGACCGCGCAAGCTCCGTCAGGGCGACTTCCTGATCGAGCTGCTCCAGCTGGCGCGAAAAAACCACCGGCTTCTGCAGACGGATCCGCCGCAGCCAGCCATCAAGAAGCGCTGCGAGTTCACTGGTCTGACGCAGCGCGTCATCGGGTTTCTGCTCCAGAGCTTCTGCAAATGCGAAGCCATGATCATGCGCATTGAAAGCAAGGATCTGAGCATAGAGCCAGGCCGGTTCATTCTGGAACAGACGCGCCCAGGGACCCGCGTGTCTGTTTTCGAGGGCCACGGCGACATCTGCGGCCTCCAGCCGTTCACCCGCCTGCGCAAACTTTACCGCAAGATCGTCAGGGCGCACCTCAAACCGCCGTGGCGCCAGCGGGCGTGGCAGACGCTCACCGACCTTCGAGCCGGGCGTGACGCGGATATCCTGCCAGCGGGGGCTCATGTTATTCTGCCTCCTCATCGTCGTCTGCCGCTGGCGGCAGATCAGAAAGGAAAACCCCGGTCAGCGTCCCGGCGTCGCTCTCGATCAGAAAGGTGCCTCCAGCTGAGACGGGTGGTGCGGGCCGCTCCTCAGGGGCGAACTGTGCAGATTCGAAAACCGCCCGGAACGGCACGGCATCCCGGCCGGTCTTGAAGGGTGGCAGGGGCGGTCCATCGCCTTTCTGCACGGTCACAACGCCCTTGCCGCTGCTGACAAACCGGCCGCCGCACTGAAACAGGTTGGTCCAGGAAATCTGGTCGAACGGCAGCTCTGCATCAAAGCCGCTGGCCGCGAAGGTCCCCTGGCCGGAACCATATCCCGCAGTGAACGCAAAGCGACCCTTTGCCCGGATGACCGAAATGGTGCCGCCCTCATCTGCGGTGATCAGCTCCAGCGCAATGGGACCTGCAAAGGTAACCGACCCGGTGGAGGGTATTTCGATCTCCGCCGCTCCGGGGCCGATGACCATGGGACCGCTGAATTCCTGGTCAAAGATGTTGTAGGAAACGTCATAGACATTCGGCAGAGAGCCCGACGTTCCGAAGCCACCGCGTTCGGACGCATCTGCCTTGCGGGAACCGACGCCGGGCGTGCTGTCGCTGGGCCGCTCCTCCACCTGTGCGGACCGGTCGATAAACGAAAAACGCGGCGCAAGACCCAGGTTGGAGCTGCGCCCGGTCAGCAGAACAGTGTCGTAGTCATAGCCAGCTGCCGCAGACCGCCGCAGCAGCGATCCGGCCATTTCCTTGTCATCTTTGTCCTCGGCGATGCAGGAGCCTGCCGCGGGTGCGATGCCGATGAGACGGTCTGTTTCTGTGGGTTTGAGAAATTCAGGCAGTCCGATTTCCGGCAGTTCCGGCAGTGGCAGCTCTTCCAGCACGGAACAGCCTGCCGTCCCGATCAGCAGGGCAAGACCCGTCATCCGGGCCAGAAGCGATATGCGGACCACCGCCACGTGCCTCAGATCGCCATGACCGGCGTGTCAGACACCAGCGTGCCTTCACGGATGTAGAAGGGGTACACCATGTTAGACCGGGTATTGGTCTGATTTACCGTGTAATCCAGCGCCACACCAATGCGGCCTTCCAGCCAGTCGGTCATGATCGCTTCAATGCGGTGAACAGTGATGCGCGGTTCAAAAAACAGGATGGCCTGGCGCACGGCGGTCTCAATACCTGCCTGGGTTTCTGAATCATTGGGTTCAAAGACATAGTCGTGGATCCGGCACCCATAGGTCGGCTGCATGATGCGTTCGCCCGGCCGCGTGTTCATCAGAATCCGCAGGCTTTCAGCCACATCCTCTTCGGCCTCCGCCATGCGTATCTCGCCCGTTGAAGGGTCAAACTCCGGTGGAAAGTGCCAGCCGCGGCCAAGAAACCCGGGATCATTCTCCTGCATGGCTCAGCCTCCGATGATCACGGTTGGTGCGCCGGTGACAATCGTGCCACCGTGCGCTGTGGTGTCGCCCAGGCGCGCGGCCGGACTGCCGCCGATCATCACGGTGGCCGACCCCTTGGTGATGGTGGCCGTTGGTCCGACGCAGACACAATTGTCGCCCAGTACTGCCGCAGGCAGGCCGACGATCAGTACCGTGGCCTCGCCCGGCCCGACAATCGGACCGCCCACGTGTGGCACCACCCCGTTCACCGCGGGACAGGTATGCATGTCGGTCAGTCTTGCTGCTGGTGGCATCCCCCCGGACCCCCTCTTGCCTGGTGTTGTTCAGTTAATCATCACGACGGACCCTTCGACCGTGGTCTGACCACCGGAGGAAAGCTTGGCGGTCGCATTCCCTTCCACGGTCAGTTCGGTCTTTGCCGTACAGGTGATATTCATGCCCTCAACCGTGGCATCCTGCGTGGCCTCGGCCACGATGTTGCCTGTTGCGGTGAGGGTAATGTCCTTGTCTGTGGTCAGTGTGATGCCGTTGCTGTCCATGACGATGGAGTTCCCGTTCATGTCCTCAAGACTGAATGCACTTTCATCGTCATCCATTGTCAGGATATGGCCTCCCGGCGTTTCGACGGTGATGATTTTCTTCTCATCGTCGAAGGTCATTTTCAGCTCTTCACGCGTTGTGATGGTTTTGACGAAGTTGTCGTCGGTGGCTTCGACCGGACGCTCTGCTGTGGCGTTGTGCAGGGATCCGACGATGATGGGTGCCTCCGGATCCGCGTTGAGGAAGGCGACGACAACCTCATCGTCGATTTCCGGCAGAAACTGGATGCCTGCGCCTGAGGACGCATAAGGCTGCGCGTACCGGGCCCAGACTTCAGCGGGCGGATCACCTACCACCGGAAGCCGGATTTTGATGCGCTGCATGCCGTCCTCGTCCGGGGCTACCTCCAGCACTTTGCCGATCTGCAGGCCATGGACCGGCGTATTGACTGCCTCCGCTGCGGGGGCCGCCATCCCTGTGCTGTCCAAGGTCCAGTCCTGGGGCAGGCCGAGCCGTGCCCTTGTTGTCCAGGTGCCGGCGCGGATGTCGTGTTCGGTCGCCGCAACAAAACCGGTGCCGCCAAAACGTTCTCCGACGCCCTTTATCTCAAGCGTGTCCATTGGCCAGATAGCACCGCTGCCCGGAAAAAGAACCGACCCGTGCATTGCGGCCAGCCCGGCGCGGGTCGTTCGGGATTTGGTAATGGTCGTCAGTTCGGCGCTCGGGATTTCCCGTGCTGTAAAGGTGGTATGCACCCTGTCGCTGAGCACTTTGGCCAGGTCCGCCGACGTGCTGTTGCCCGGGACAGGCGCTGGTACCGTGGCAGAGTTTCCCGTGACGACATCCTGATCTGCCTCGCTCCATGAAGTGGCATCTGCAGATTTGATCATGCGATGGGCGTCAACGGCCATATCGAGATCAAGAATATCCATGCCGACCTCGACGGTCAGTGCCGCTGCAACGGACGTATCCGGTTCTTTTACGGACACAGTTGCGTCATCGACAAAGACAACCATGCCATTGCGGTCGGCCAGCAGGCGCAGATAGTCCCAGTCTGTTGCACCGACGCGTAGTTTTTCCGCGGCCTCATCCGTGGTCGCGGTCACATCCGCGGTCAGCCCTGAGTCGCTGTCACTGATCAGCGATGTCATGATGTCACTGTCCTTCATCTCCGAATAGGCAGCGGAGGTTCGGATTTCTGTCAGCCCGATCACCTTGTCGCGGCAGACAAGTTCGATGCGCATGCCACCGGTCCCTGTCAGCCGCATGCGGCTGGTGACCAGAACGCCTGAAAATATCCGCTCCTCGGCCTCGCTGCCATAATATGCGCTGACTTCGTATTCGGCGCCGGGCTTAAACAGGTCGTCGTCGAATTCGGTGAAATCATCCAGCTGAGTGCTGCTCGCCTCGATTACGATCATGGCCTCGGGCACGCGGTTGATTTCGTTGCGTACCCGAACAGACGCAATCTGGGTGGTGTCGGGAAGCTCGTCACCATCTGCTTTGACGATGACCCCGACAGGGCCGTCTGCGTTTTTCAGGGGGCTGTCTGCCATGTGGGCTACCTCATCGGCGGGAAGCGCAGGAGCGTGTTCGGCTCCAGGTCCCGGAAATTGTCGAGGTCATTAAAGGCGGCGATCTCCAGATACCGCCCGGCGTTTTTGTAAATCCGGTGACACAGCAGCGGCAGCGTATCACCTGCCTGGACCCGAACAACATGGGTCAGATCCGGCGACTGGCGACCGGCTTCCAGGGCTTCCTGGGCGGCTGTCCGCGCTTCGATGAAATTCAGTTTGATCTTGGCGCGCAGCGCGGTGCCATCCGGGTGAAACAGCGTGTAGTCGACGGACATGTCCGTCAGCCTGCCGAAGAACTCCTTGAGCCCGCTGCCCCAGATGATCTTGACCGCCGTGGGCTCGTGTTCCTCGCCATCATAATCGTAGCATACGGTGCGCAACTTATCGATCTGATCCGCAACCGGCTCTGTTGAATCAGGCACAACGCCCGTCCCGTCAATGGTCAGAGAGAAACTCAGCTTCTCGGGATCCGCCATCGAGTACTTGGGCACCGCACCGGATTTCCCGACCGGCGCTTCGCCCTTCCCCATCGTACCCGTGTACTTGAGCGAGAAGTTGTGGCTGTAGCTCTCCGGGTTGATCGTTGCCTCAAAGGTATTGGCCGCGCCACTGCGTGGTTCGATCTTGCTCGACTGGATCGAGCAGCGTATGATCTTCAGCTTTGCCACGGCTCAGCGTTCCCGCGCGCGGCGCGCGGCATCCGCGATACGCTCTTCCATCTCGCGCAGCAGATCATGGCGCATCTCTTCGAGCGCTTCGTTTATGTCGTCACGGTTCGCGGCAGCGCCTGCCTCCTCGCGCGCAGGCCCGAACCGGCCCTTCAACACGAGTGTCCCGATTTCAACGGCCATCAGACAGACCTGACCAGCGTATTGTACGCCAGTTCGATCGTCTCGACCGCAAGTTCATTTTTCATCGCGTCAAACCCCCCGACTGTCCATTTGACAGGATAGGCATTCCCGACGGTCCAGACGGCCACCGGGATGCGCTTTTCGTTCAGCAGCGACACCGTGATGTCCTTGGGCACAATGGCATCCGCAAAATCTCCCTCGATGGTTGATTTGCACCACTGCACAAGGCCGCTTGCCTGCGTGGTCAGTCCGCGCTTCAGTTTCAGGTTCCCGCGCTTGGCAGGTTTCGGCAACTGATGCACGAACCGGTTTTCCCCACCCTCGACCACGGGTTCGGTGTCCAGACCGCTTTCAAGACCTGAGACCTCCTGAAACGCCATGTCGGGCACTGGCGGGACCATTCCCACGAACATGACCGAAAAATGAAACGCAACAGGAGGAGTGAGCAGGTCCATATGGTTACGCGTTCTCGATCACGAAACCTTCGTGTGCGATCTCGATGCTTTCCACGGCGACCTCATTGCCTTCGGCCTTGAGATCGGTGCTGGTGACCTTGACCGGGAAGGCGTTCTGCACCTTCCAGACCATCGTCGGCGCCTGGGTCTCATCAAGCAGCGAAATCGTGATCGCCTTGCGTTTGATCACGTTCATCTGGATCTCCGCGAACCAGTCAAAGATCGCGTTGTCCTGGATGAACACACCCTTCTTCATGGTGATGTTGCCGGACTTGATCATGCCGGGCATTTTCACCTTCGAGAACACCGGGCTGTTTCCGGCGCGGTACTCTAGTACCTCGCTTTCGATATCCAGTCCGGAGACTTCCTGAAACGCCAGTTCCGTGTCGTCCCACTTTACCTGAAAGTGGAACTTGGGAAGCGGCCAGACCGCCGTTGTCTGAGCGGAGCCATCATCTGCCATTGTAATTGTCCTTCCTGTTCAAAACTTATGATTTCTGCATTTGCTGCTGGAACGTGATCTCGATGAATTCCGCCGGACGAGTGACCGCCACCAGAACGGTGATCAGCAGCTTGCCCTCAAGGATATCCACCGGCGTCATCGTCTCGCCCAGGCCTACGTGAACGCTGAACGCATCCGTGGGCACCGCACCGGCCAGACCGCCCGCCTTCCAGACCGAGGTCAGGAAGTTTTCGATCATCGACCGGATCGTGACCCAGGTCTGCGCTGTGTTCGGCTCAAAGACATAAGCTTTGGCCGCGAGCCGGATCGATTCCTCGATCATGATCATGGTCCGGCGCACGTTGATGTAGCGCCAGTCCAGGCTGTTGCCGTCGAGCGTCCGTGCGCCCCAGACAAGAGTGCCCTCGCCGACAAACGGCCGGATAGCGTTAATCGACTTGCCCGTTGTGGATACGTTGAGGTTTTCCTGCTGGGCATGATCAATGTTGACCATCGGTCCGGTGACACCGGCAACAGACACGTTGGCGGGGGCTTTCCAGACGCCGCGCGTATTGTCGACCGCTGTGTAGACACCGGCCATGGCCGCAGCAGGCGGCATGACGTTCATGTATGCTGCGATAGCATTCATTACATCGGTATAAAGCGGCACGGTAGCCCGCATCGTTTTGTCGATTGTGCCGGTCATCGGATCCGTTGGCTGGTTTTCGGCGACAACACCATCGACAAGGATCTTGATTTCCTTTGCTTCCGACAGCTCACCACCGACGACCAGCTTGTAGCGGACAGCGGTTTCAGCGCTGCGGAACTCAGAGCTTGGCGTAAGCGTGATGTCCGTGCCGTCCACAGTCCAGACGCCGACGCCCTTGCGGGTCACGGTTTTGTCTTTAACTTCTGCGACGGCTGCGGCTTCTGCGTCTGCGACGGCTTTCTGCAACGGTGCGAGATCGGTGCCATCTGCCGCATCATTCAGCGCTGTACGCGCCGTCTGCACCGCGTCGGAGGCATTTTTGACGGCGACCTCATCCACGGCGTCTGCGCCCAGAAGGACAACGCCATCGATTGTTGTACCTTCTTCGGCCACCGACACTTTGACCGGCTTTTCCTTGACTACATCAGGCAGGGCGATGACGTCCGTGCCGACGGTGATTGCAATGGTCCGTGCGGAGGTTTTCACACCCTCATTGTCGGTGATCACCAGTTCAAAGAAACCGCCTGCACCGTCGCTGCCGTCGTGCACAAAGCGGATCTTGCCGTCGTCAATGTCCTTTTGCGTGAACGCAAAGATGGGATCAGCGCCTGCCAGTGCTTCGGCACCGGCATTTTTCGCACCCGTGACGATCTTGCCCTTCATCTGGGTCAGCACGTCTGCGGGCTCACCCTCAATCTTGTATTTCAGCTCGGAAGCTTCCGCGAGATCATCAGCGGCGTGAATGTCTGTGCCCTTAAGCACGGAAATACCACCCTTTGTAACCGAGATCGTAAAATCACCGGTGACAACGGCCGTGCCGACCTTAAGGATCTCAGGCGTCAGGGCCTTGTCCATATTCACCGACCGCTTGAGCAGCGAGATGAAGGTGTTGCGGCTTTTCAGTTCGATATTTTCAAAGGTAAAATCGCGCGACTGATACACCGCGCTGTCGAGCCATGGATAATAGGCGGCCCCGTAATCGAGATAGTTTGCACCCACATCCATACGGAACCGGGCAATCGGATCACCGCGCGGGCTGCGCTCGTCGAGGTAACCGCCATGCACGTCCAGGATCGCAAAGCGGTTTTTCATCGTATAGCCGCAGTGCGCAAGCATCTGCTGCTGGACCTTCGCGGCGTTCTGACGGTTCAGGCGTGTGGTTTCCGGAATAACCACCATCGTAGGCTCGGGCTCTTTTTCGAGCCGCGTGATGGCTTTGAGCATTGCGTCGCCATCAATCGGGTCTGAATAAGAACCGATCGACGTCACATAGCAGGTGCCGCCGCCATTCAGAAAGAAGGCGCGCATCGCGGAATAGAGCGTGTAGGCCGTGTTGGTCTGGATCAGTTCATACTTTTCCGGACCGGTCGGACCATTTGCCGTAAAGACCGCCTGCGGCAGTTCGGCTGCGGCTGCCGTGTCTGCATCCTCGCCGTAAGGCTGACCGGTCCGCTCCTCAAAAGCGCGCAGTTTGAATGTCGGCTCAGGCGCGCCGCCAAAGTAGCCGTGGTATTCCGAGACTGATGTGATCTTCATCGGGGTCTCGTGCAGGGAAACATTCCCGTTCATCGCTTTTTCGGTGTAGCCGATAAACGCCGGAACTGCTGTGGCGACCTGCACAACAGAATTGGGAAAGGCGCTCTTTTCGACAATGTAGACGCCGGGGGTTTTCATGACCATGCTTCGGGTCCTCCTTTAAAAGATCGATACGTAAATGTCGGACTGGATCAGTGCGCCGGCGCCGTCAGGCGCGGTCACCGTGGTGAAAACGGCCTGCGGTGCAGGCAGAACAGGGATCAGGGTGCGGGGGCCGAACGGGCCCGGCCGTGAAAGACTGAACCGCTGCAGCGGACGGGCCCGGGCGGGCAGAGGGCTGCGGGTTCGGATTACATGCGCAGGCGTGCCGTCGGGCAGGTCCACGGGCCCAAGCGGGTCAAATTCGATTTCGCCTTCGGCGTCCTCGATGATCACCTCATCGCTGCCGGGTCCGGTCACATGATACGCCCAGTATGAGGCGAGAGCCTCGCAGCGCAGGGTCATCCGCCGCAGACTGCCGGGCACCAGCCCGATGCTGACCTGAGCCAGTTTCCGGCTGGAAGGCGGTTGTGGAACGTCCGACGGGCCGGCGGCACTCAGAACGGCATGATCCAGATGCTCCGGCAGACCGATCTGTGGAATATGGGTCCAGTCCGCACCATCTGTCAGCGCGATGACATCGGTGTTCTGGACGTCCAGGTCCAACGACACAGCTTCTGGCAGCTCGGTGTTATCCTCTTCTGCCAGAATGAGGATGCGCGGCCCCATCTGGCGCAGCAAAAGCCCTTCTTTGTCAAACCCGGCGGGATCTGTGGGCCGCACCGTAACAGGCGGCATATTCGGGGCGTAGTAATCATGTTCCAGCCGAAGCTGTGCGACAGCGCCCCAGGTCATCAGACTGCCTCCGCGGGTCTGGTGTCACCGCCCGGCGCACGGATGAGCGGCGTAACAGCGCGCACGGCACCGGCGTCGATCATGACTGAGCGCATCTTGAACATCACCGACGGGACATAGCGCCCGCCAAGGTTGCCCCAGAGCTGGCCAACCTCTTCGACCCGCAGATTGGAAATTTCGACCGTCAGCTGGGAAATACCCGTGGGCATCTCGGGCACCAGCTGCGGTGTCATGACGGGATTGGCCTGAAAAAACATCAGAGCAGCCGAGATAAGTTTAAGGCCCTCGCCATAGATTTCCGGATCATGCCCGGATGCGAGCATAAAGTAGATATCGAGGTGCACCGGCGGCGCCTTGCCCAGTTGCACGGAGGTCCGGGGGCGGGTGCCTCGCGGGACGGAATCCTGTGCGATGTTGGTCAGGAACAGTGTCAGCCGGTTGCGCGATTCAGCTGTCGGTTTGCCCTCTGCATCCGAGAGCGGGCCTATCGCCACCAGATCCTCGGATACCCCGAACAGCGCGGAAAGATGCGCGTTCAGCCGGTCACTCACAAGGTTGAGGGCCTGATCAATCACAGCGGCACAGCACCTCCGGTCCTGGACAGGTAAGGTGCGCCGGAACAACAGAGGTCGGAGAACGTGGCAGCGGCTTACCTTTCGTTAACAGCTTTCCGCAGCGTAACCAGGAGTTGTTCAAAAGCAATATCGTTCGCCTTTATTTTTCAATTTTTCCGGGTGAGGCCGGCTAGTTTTCTACTTTTTGTCCGTATCGCAGAACGATTTTCACAAACCCGGATACGGCGAGGCCGCTGGCCAGAAACCAAAGAGAAACATAGAGATAGATGCCCAGCATCAGACGGTCATCGCTTTGCTGCGAGATCACAGTGTTGGCCCGTCCGACGATCTCATTCGCGCCAATGACGGAGGCCGTCGCCGAGGCCATGATGATGATCAGAAAGTACTGCGTCCAGGCGATGACAAAGGTTTCAAGCGCTCCGGGCTGACCTTCAGCGCGCTGCCGGAAGTAGCCCAGGGACTGGTCGGAGCAGAATCCGATGACCGGAAAAATCAGTGCCAGAGATGCCTTGATCCAGAGCGGGACGGCATGGATTGAGCCGCTGATTTCCACCTCACTTGGGATCATGGAAGCCATGTAAAAGAGCAGCACGAAACTCGGCACATTGCGGCAGATGTTCGTGGCCAGCCTGGAGGGGGCATCCAGCACCGTGGCCCCCCCATGACGCAGACGCCCGAGGCTGACACCGATGAGCGTGCCGACCGTCATCGCAATCGCCGAGATCAGCAGGTTCATCGCGAAGCCGGCGGCAAGATATCCGGTGTGGGGCAGCACGTCCTGGATCATGTGCGCACCAGCCTGCGCCGCAGCGCTTTGAATACCCACAAAAGACCGAGCACCAGCAGAAAATAAAAGACGAGCAGCCCATTCATCATTGTGGCGGTATCAGCGCCCTCGGACACCAGAAGATTGATGGTCGAAATCAGTTCGCCCACGGCAATTGCGCTGGCCATACCTGCAGCCTTTACAATGTTCACACAGGCGGCGACCAGTCCGTCAAATCCACGGGACACAGCGCCGGGCAGGAGTGACAGGGCAGTACGGTCGGGATGCGCCGCCTGCTCAGCGGTCAGTGCGTGGCTGAGAATGATGGTGTTGGTCGCACCCGCATAAAGCGACAGGATCACAGCGGCGATCCCGAAAGAGCCGGGCACAAAGCCGCCCGAATTCCCGAGAATGCCGCCGAGGCCAAAGAAGACTATGTAGAGCTGCAGGATGGGCGGGGTCATCCGCGCCACGGTGATCAGGATGCGCTGTGGGATCAGCAGAATCCGCCCGATCAGCCCCATGCCTGAAAGCACGGCATTCATCAGCGACAGCGTGACACCAACAAAGAGCGAACCCACGATGGCCAGAGCACTGAGAGCCAGGGTCAGCGTCAGACCTTTCGCCAGCCGGGCGCGGTTATAGGGGCTGGCCGCCGCGCGCAGGTCAATGCCCGTCATCTCATAGAGCGACACGATCCATCCCGGCGGGTCCGGGTCCGGTGCGGACTGCAGTGGTGCTTCGTTCAGGCAGATGTCCGGGCGCTGGCCGCTTTGTGGATCCCGGGCGCACAGGCTGACCCCTTCGCGGGTTTCGCGCCAGAGTGTGTTCTTGTCACGGACAAAATCGCTTTGAGGAATGCCCCATTTGTCCTGTAGTTCCAGGATCCGGCCCGACGCGTGCCATTCGCCGATCATGTCAGAGATGAACCGGCCAAGGTCTTCCTTCTCGGTTCCCTGAGCCACCAGAACCGCCCAGGGCGATACGAGAATGGCCTCGTCCATGATACGGAAATCCGGATCCGGCTGGTCGAGGATGAGCTGCGCCAGGGCGGTGTCATCGAACGCCCAGCCAACGCAGCGTTCCTGCTGCAGCGCCAGGCGGGAATCGCGGTTGGACGAAAAGTATTCCCCGTCGATCCCGTAGTCCTCTTCAAGGGCCCGGTTGTAGTAGGCCCCGCGGTTAAGGCAGAGCTTTTCGCCGCGCAGATCGGCCCAGGAGGTGAAATCATAGACGCTGCGTGTCAGCACGACGACACCGCTGGAGTAATAGTTAGGCTGCAGCAAACCGGCCTGCCTGCGGCGTTCAGCCGTATCGCCGGTTGTGGCGATCACAACATCGACCACCCCCTGGTTCACCCGCCCCATCCGGTTGCCCGAAGTCACCGCCTGAAGTTCCAGCCCGACCCCCAGACGATCCGCCAGATCGCGGGCGAGATCCGGCTCCAGCCCGACCAGGGCCCCTTCACTGTCGCGCATGCCCCAGGGCGGATAGTCATCCTTGACGCCCACGATCAGTGTGCCGCGCTGGAGAACATGCGCCAGCCGCCCTGTTGGTTCTTCCGGAAGGCCGGCCCGCAGGTCCGGCGGTACATCCTGAGCCGCAGCAGGTTGCGTGCTCAACGCGCCCATCAGGGCAAAAAGACAGGCGATCGTCCTCAGCATGTTGCCTCGGCGCAGATGCCATATCCCCAGCGCACCGGGCAGACCGGGGTCAGCAAACTGTCGATCCAGCGGGCCAGAGCGTTGTGCAGCAGCCAGCTTTCCGGCAGCACGCTTTCGCAGCTCAGCTTTTGCAGGGTGAAGCCCGCCGCTGCCAGCTCCTGTGCCAGTTTTGCCGGATCAAAAAGCTGGTAATGCAACACAACGTCCTGGCCATCTTCGGTGCGGCGACGGTAATGCACGAGCCCATCCCGCGCGCCAGCCGCCTGTTCTGCGCGAAAGCGGCGCGCGCGGTTGGGCACGGAGATCAGCAACCGGCCTGAACCGGGTTTAAGGGCGCGGAACATACGGGCGAGGGCATCTGCCCGCGCATCCGGATCTGTGATGTGGCCCAGAACGCCGAACAGGCACAGTACGAGGTCAAACGGCCCACTTTCCTGAACATGCCGGTCCAGATCTGCCGCTTCCGGACCCAGCACCGCCAGATCATCCCAGCCTGCAGACATTGCGCGCGACCTTACGGTATCAAGGGCGGCAGGGCTCACATCAAACCCTGCGGCACGCCCGACAAGACCCTGAAGTCGCAGAAGATACCTCCCGCTGCCACAGCCAAAATCGAGAACCGCGCTCTGCGGGGAAACCATTCCTGCAATCCGCTGCCACATTGTCCGGTTTGGCGATGGGTAGCGGCGGTCATAAAAGCCGGACGTGAAATACAGTTGATAAGACGCGCGTGTCGTCGCATCCCCCGGTGTGACAGGCGGCTCACTGGTGTCTGGCCGGTCTGTTTCCTGAACCGTCAATTGGGGCTGACGCTGCCGGTACCCAGCACGTCCTCCAGTCTTTTGCGCCAGTCGCGGTTGCGCATCTGTCTGATGAGGGCGCGGTCGATCTGGCGGCGCAGGTCTTCGGAAACGGACACATGTGAGATACCCCAGCCGTAGGGTTCGTTCCGGTAAACGTTCGGCAGCACGGCAATTTTGTTTTCGTAAGTATCCTGGCGGCTCAGATAGGTCAGCGCGATCCAGTCCCCCAGCACGCCATCTACCTCGCCTTTGGCCAGCAGATTGGCGGCCTGACGCCAGCTGCTCACAAGACGGACACCGCCCGCGAGCGCTGGGTCGTCGTCTACGGTGATGTCTTCGCGTTCGGGGTCTTCCGGATTGCAGACGAGCTGGTCGACACGCCGATCAAGCGCGGTGGCGAGGTCTGTTCCTTTGTCCGCGTCCCCTTTGAGCTTGCCGTACTCAGTCAGCAACAGCGCCTGGGCGGTGGAACAGTCAAGGGTGGCGATGCGCATCTGAGTGAGTTCGGAAGCAGGCACCTTCTGCTGCGCGCCAACGGAGCCGACGAATGCCGACGTCAGAACGCCCAGCAGGGTTGCGGACAATGCGGTGCCAACAACCGCGAGAAAGATTTCCAGAACTTTTGCAACAGCAGTGGAATAGCCGTCCCCGACGCCCCGCAGGCCGATGGTCCGGATAATTGACTCCAGCAGAGACCGCAGCCAAAGCGTTGCCCGCCCGCCGGGATCGTCTTCTTTCGCGAACAGCAGCCAGCGGATCAGGAAGGCCATAATGAGGTTGAATGTCAGAAACAGGAGCACGGCCTGGGCAACTGTGGGGTGCAGGATCGTTTCAGCAACGATCTTTTTCGCCTGGGTGAAATCGATAGCGTTCGACGGCGGCAGGGCCAGGGCAAGACCGGATGACAGATACTGCTGAGAGAAGTCATAGGACTCCATACGCTGCGAGGTGATTGTCAGCGGTGCAATCACTACGTCAATACGCCCCGACACGAGGCCGATCTCTTGTCCGTCGATTGTGTTGCAGGCAACAAATGTCACGTCAGGTGCCACTGTCCGGCCGACGTCATCCGGGACAAAAAGCGACCGTTCCACCCGCCGCCAGAGCTCGTAAGCGAAACCGGCCGGAGCGCCGGAGGCGTCAAAATAGGCAAAAGGCTCAGCGTTGTCCCGCAGTGCGACGACAATGTCACCGGCCGGCCGGACCTGAGGACAGGCATGTGCCGGTGCACCGGTTCCGGTGAGGGTTGTGATGATGAGGGAGAACAGGAGCAATGCGCGGATGATCAAGGTCTTTGCTCTTTCCCGGAGTGATTTATGGCTTCAATTCAACTATTTAAGAGAGAAACATCTTGAACGGCTCAACCCTAGGGCAATTTTCCGCCGATTTGCAAGAAAACAATTCAAACGGGAATTCAGAAGTGACCAGCAACCAGAAACCTTGATTTGGCGCACCCCTCTCTCTAGCCTGACGGGAAGTCTGATTGATTTTCCGCGTTCGGCGGGAGCAGGAGCCAACCCCGGATGAGAATACGCGAAGCGCAGAGCCAGCGGACGCAGAAGGTGTTGCCATCTGCCGTTCGTCCTGCGCCGGTCCCGCAGGATGGTCAGGGGCTGTCAGGTCTTCAGGCCGCGGCAGACATGAGCCGTCCGCGCCAGACAGCCGCAACACTGCAGGCCCGCGCGCGCAGCCACAGCCCTTCCGTCAGCAGGCCCCCCGTGCCGGTGATCCAGCGGGCCGCAGTGATCCCCTATGACACCTGGAAATCGCGCAGCGCAAAGGCGGGTCTGAAGCGCTCGGATCTGTTGCTGCGGATCGACGAAGCGCTGATCCTCTACCAGGCTTCCGTCTTTATGGACGTGAAAACGCAAAAGGAGCGGCTGCAAAACCTGAAGCTGCGGATCAACGCGTGGATCGGTTCCAAAAATGCCAAATACGCCAACAAGAAACGCAATTCGCGCCGCATGAAGGAAGTGCAGGACCTGTGCGATCAGGTGGAAGCGAAACAGGTCGAACTGAACGAAGTGCCGGATGACAATCCGGATGTTGGCAAACGCACGATCTTCACCTTCGACATCTACAACCGCATCCGGCTGCGCGTGCAGCAGATCATGTCCGTGCCACCGCGGGACATCGAAACAGAGACGGCAGAAAAGATGGTCGCTGGTCTGGCAGAGATGCGGGAGAAGGTGCGCGATATTGATGGCTACCATGATCCGGTGACCGCCATCTGGGATGCCTGTTCTGTGATGATCGCGCTGGGTGAAACACGGCTGAACGTCGCGGTTGCAGCAAAGAAACTGCGGCGGCATCCGCGCCCTGTGCCGCTGGACCGCTACCGGGCGCGTTTCAAGCGCCATTACGCCCGCGCCGAAGCGCAGATAGAAGCGCAGAATGACAGAGGGCGCACTGTTGCGCCGCATGTTTTGGCATCAATGCAGCAGGCGCGGGATGATGTGGACCTGTATTCGGCCATTGCAGGCAAAGGGGAGCCGGAGGAGACAGATTTCGACCTGCCCGAAGGGTTCAGCGACTCCATGGATCTGGCTGGCGAAGCGCTGAATGCGCTGGGTATGCAGGGCACGGGTGGCGTGGGCAACGAAGGTCTGGAGGATTACTGGAAGACGACGATTCCGGAGGGCGAATCCGAACAGAAAACCGCAGCAAAACAGATGGCGGCAACCATCATGGGCGGTCTGCACAGCGCCATTGAGGACGACCCCGGCGCCATGGACAAGGTGTCGGGCAGCGCAGATATCGGCACCAGCGCGGTGATGAGCGTCAAACTGGGCGCCGAGATCGGCAGGTTGTTTGCCATCGTCTCAGACTGTAACCGGCGCCTGAAAACAGACCCGAAAAACAGCAAGCTCAAGGCCAGAAAACACAAAGCAATCGCCGAACTGACGTTCCTGTCCACGGTAGGCACCACAGAGATGCTGGGCAAATATCTGGGCGGTGCGTTCACGGCGATGCGCGGCAATGGCCAGAAGTTCGATTCCAACATGTTCAGCAGCGACAGCACCGATGTCAGCACGGACATGAAGCTGACCGGTGATGCTGCTGGTGTCGTGCTTGGCGCGGTCGACAGCGTCAAAAATATCGTCACGATGTGCAAAAATATTTTTGACCGGGCCAAACCGGTCAAAAACGACAACAAGACGATAGGCGAACACGGTCAGGACCTGTTTGATTCTGTGCATGAGATCGCCGGAGCCGCCAACAGCGTGGCGAAATCCTATTCTTCTGTACGCAAGCTTTACGAACAGATCGCGGCCGGTGGTCAGATTGCGTCCGAGAACGCGGGGGCTGTCTCGGACGTGGTGCGGGGGACGGTGAACAACGTGCCGGTTATCCCGGTACTGGGACTGATCAAAGGCTGCATGGATTTTGTCAGCGAAGGCATCAAGCTCGCACGCACGGGACATGCGGCGCATAAGGCAAAGGCGATGGGCAGGAAGCTGACGGAAAAGTTCAGTGAGCCGCTGTATCTTGCGTTTGTGGTCACCCGCGACAAATTCATCAAACAGATCCACCGGGCGATCATCGATATTATTCACGCGGCCGCATCGATTACAGCAGGGGCGCTGACGGTCAGCGGACTTGGCGCGGGTATCGGTGCCGCGATCGGGATGGTTTCCACCGCCGCGAAACTGACGCAGCTTGGTATCCGGAAGTTCAAGCAGCACCGGCGCGACAAAAAGGGGGGCTCTGCCACCAACCTCGAAAAGGCGGCAGCGACCGCCGACGGCGAAGAGTTTGTGAACCACGCGCTGTTGCGGACGCAGGAAAAGCTTGCCGGCAAAAAGAAACGCGGGCGCTATGATCTGGATAAGACGACCGCTAACAAAGAGTTCCGTTACAATTTTGCGGCCATGGAAATTCTGCGGGCCCCCGATGAGGAACGGAAATGGTTCTTCGATGCACTGAACATCCGCCGGGATGCGCAGCGGATCGAAAACAACGACACTCCGGGCTTTAACAAGGAACAGGCCAAAATGGCGCTGATCATCAAAAGTCTGAAAGAAAGGTAGGCCAGAGTGGCGACGCCCGAAGAAATGGCCCGTGTGCTGGACATCGCCGGTCTGAACCCGGTGCTGATCGATGTGGCGCCCGAACCCTATCACATTGCTGTGCCGTTTCCGGGTCAGAGTGTCGAGGACGAGCCTGTTCTGCGGATCAATCTGCTGGATTCGGCGGATGGTGACCTGGAGCTCTGGCAGATGGTGGTGGTGATTCCCGCTCAGGCCGTTTCTGACCGGGCGTGGGCGCTGGTGCGCAATATGCTGAACACCGTGAATATGTCTCTGACGGTTGGCAAAGTGCTCGCCATGGAAGAGGAGCAGATGGTGTATTTTACCTGTAATCACCTGGCCCCGCCGGGGGACAGTGCGTTGCAGAGCGGCCCTGCTGTCGTAAGTTTTGTGCTGGAAAACCTCGCGGTTCTCGCACCTGCACTGGTCGATGCGCTGTGCACTGATCCGGCACCGGACTTTGAGGCGGCAGAGCGCTCGCTGGAAGAGACGCACAAGGCTTTGAGCGAACTGGCGGATGCGATTTCAACTTCGAGGTGAAATTGCCTCAGGAATGTGCCAGGATGCCGGCATACCGAAAGGATAAAGATCATGGCCCAGATTTTCGCTTCCGAACGCAGCCAGGCAGCCGCCCCCGCGGCAAAATCCGCGAAAGGACCAGCGGACACAGCGCCGGAACAGGCTCTCGCCGGGTTGCAGGCTGAGGCTGATCAGAGCGCGGCAACGGGCCGTCTGGCTCAGATGCAGAGCCGCGAGCGTGCGCCGGCGCAGCGTATGGAAGAGGAAGAAGCGCTGCAGGGTAAGTTCCGGGGCGATGCCGTCCAGCGCATGGAAGAAGAGGAACTGCAGGGACGTTTCATCGAGCCACCCGCGCAGCGGATGGAAGAGGAGGAAGCGCTGCAGGGTAAATTCGCCGATGCGCCCGTCCAGCGCGCAGAAAACGACGGTGGTATGCCCGCAGGCCTGAAATCAGGCGTCGAGAGCCTTTCGGGCGTTTCCATGGATGATGTGAACGTGCACTACAACTCGGCAAAGCCAGCGACGCTTCAGGCTCACGCCTTTGCGCAGGGCAGTGATATTCATCTGGGACCCGGTCAGGAAAAGCACCTTGGCCACGAGGCCTGGCACGTGGTGCAACAGAAACAGGGCCGCGTACAGCCTACCATGGACATGGGCGGTACACCGGTGAATGACGATGCAGGGCTCGAGACCGAGGCCGATACAATGGGTGCCAAAGCGGCCCAGATGGCGTCAAAAGATCAGGAAACCTGAACTCCGGCCGCTGGTCCAGGGCTCAGATGACCTTGATCACATCCTTGTCGATTGCCAGCATATAGCCGCGCCGCGCAATATTCTTGACCAGCAGCTCAGAGACAATCTGGTTGCCCAGCGTGTCGCGAAGCCGCTTGATCCGCGTGGCCCCTGCGGCCTCTTCGCAATCAGCCGGGCTGCGCCCCGAAATCATGCCCTCAATTTCTGACCCGGAGAGCACATCATCGTCCATACGTGCCTCCGCGAGGACGGACATGGTTTCCATGGCGGCATCCGTCAGCCTGAAGCCGAGATTGTTCAGATAGACGGTATTCTCTTCGCGGCTGATCAGCAGGGAACTGACCTGGATGCCGGCCCGTTCAATCTGTGCCATGCGACGGTTGAAGCCAACCAGCAGCACAAGAAAAACCAGCGCCGCAATCAGCATCGCCGTGGCAAAGACCAGCAGGACAAAGATCACCAGCCTGTAACTGGCCAGCGTGTCTGAAAAAGCCGTGCCCGACTGTGCCAGAATTTCCAGCAGTTTGACTTCAGCCTGCGTGGTCAGATTGTCGTTTTCAATGAACAGTCTTTCGACCCGGGCGTTAAAAGCATTTGCGTCCGGCAGCGCCCAGAAAAGCATGACGGCGGCCACCGCCAGTATGAGAACAATTGCCACAATGCCGAACACAGCAATCCGGCCGCCCGAGCGCCGCATGTCAGAAGCGGAGGTAGTTTGGTCCTGCACTCTGTTTCCTTTCAGCCAGCCCGTCGGCATTAAATACTGAAACGATGTTCAGCAAGGTCCACCCCTGCGCGGACAGGCGTGCGGCCAGTTCAGCCTGAGCCGCTTGTCTGGAACACTGGGAAACCTCAGCAACACCATAGTGCAGCCGGAGCGGGTTATCCTGCTTGGCCTTATAGTCTGCATAACAGTCTGCGGCCTGAGCCGCGTGACCTGCGCAGATTGCGGCAGTCAGCACAATTATGAGAGCGGTCTGTTTCATGGGCCAACACTGCGCCCCCGTGGCGGGATATTCAATAACAAAGGGGGTTTAGCGCCTGTGTTATCGGATAGCAGCGCGGCGATATTGCCTGTCGGAAGGGTGTGACCCCAGTTTGACTGCACAACAGGCCGCCGGTTTGCGGACGGCCCGCAGACCACTCGAAAGGACCACGCCCATGACCAGGAAATTCATCGCAACCGTTGCCGCCGCTGCCATCTGCATCACTGCGGTGGGCAATGCACCCGCACGGGCGGATGAGGATGTGCTGCGGGCTCTCGCTGCGATCGCCGGTGTTGCAATTGTTGCAAAGGTGATCAACGACCGGAAAGACCGCAAGCGCGATGAGGCCGCGACCCGCAACACCTACAAACCCGTGCAGCGTCAGGCTGCCCCGGTCTATCGCCTTGAGCCACGACCGTTGCCGCGCCGCGTCGAACGCCGGCTTTTGCCGGGCGACTGCCTGCGCAGTATTCCGACCCGCGACAGAACCTACCGGATTTTCGGCAAACGCTGCCTTGAGAAAAATTACAGCTACACCAAAGAACTTCCCCGCTCCTGCAAGGTGAAGTTCAAGGGCCCTAACGGCAAACGCAGAGGCTGGGACGCCCGTTGTCTGCGCCGCGAGGGATACCAGTTGGCCCGCCGCTGAGGACGGGTCATCCCGGTGCCATCCATTTCCCGGCTGGCGCCAAACTCCGGGAGGGGGTGTTCGGGCACTCTCTCCCCTTTTTAACCAGTGCGGCGCGCGTTCCGGGAAGGGAGCGCGCGTTTTTTCCGGCGCACCGGGGTTGAAAAGCGCGGGCGTTCGTCCGATCACGGTCTGATGAAACCGGACTTCGAAATGGAACGCAGGCTCATAGCGACCGGCATGCTGCGGGTCGCGGGCGTGGATGAAGTGGGGCGTGGACCGCTCGCGGGGCCGGTAACGGCCGCCGCGGTCATTCTCGATCCTGAAAACATCCCCGAAGGTCTGAATGATTCAAAGCAGCTGACGAAAAAACGACGTGAGCACCTTGCCGATCTGCTGGCCGGGTGTGCCGAAGTTTCGGTTGGCCATGCAACTGTCGCGGAAATTGAGCAGGAGAACATTCTGCGGGCCAGCCACATCGCAATGCAGCGCGCCCTCGCGGGACTGGCCTCTGCGCCGGATCACGTGTTGATTGACGGATCTATGATCCCGCGCGGGCTGAACCTGCCTGCGACCCCGGTCGTAAAGGGCGACACGCGCTGCCTGTCTATTTCGGCGGCCTCCATCGTCGCGAAAATTGCGCGTGACAGGATCATGGTGGATTTGGCGCAACAGCATCCGGGCTATGGATGGGAAACCAACATGGGTTATGGATCAAAAAGCCACATGGAAGCGCTTCGAAATCTTGGGCCGACCCCACACCATAGACGTACCTTCAAGCCGGTCTACAATATGTTGTATCAAGAGAAAATCGTAAGCAGTTGATTCAAAAAAGAATTTGACCGCGAATCGCGTTTGAATCATCTTGGTCTCAACCAACGAGTGCAAAAAGCACCGGGACTGAGGCAGAATGATGAAAACGAAAACGAAGAGCGCTGCGGCGCTCCCCCTCAACACGATTCTGGATGGTGACTGCATCGAAATGATGAACAGTCTGCCGGAGGAATCGGTCGATCTTATCTTTGCAGACCCACCGTACAACCTGCAGCTCAAAGGTGATCTGCACCGCCCGGACAACAGCCGTGTGGATGCTGTGGATGACGCCTGGGACCAGTTCTCCAGCTTCAAGGCCTATGATGATTTCACCCGGGCCTGGCTGAAAGCGGCGCGCCGTCTGCTGAAACCCGATGGTGCGATCTGGGTGATCGGCAGCTACCACAACATTTTCCGGGTAGGAGCGGCGCTGCAGGATCAGGGGTTCTGGATTCTGAACGATGTCGTCTGGCGTAAATCCAACCCGATGCCCAATTTCCGTGGCAAGCGTTTTACAAACGCCCATGAAACCATGATCTGGGCGGGTAAGAGCGAGAACAGCAAATACACGTTTAACTATGAGGCGCTGAAATCCCTGAACGAGGGCATTCAGATGCGTTCGGACTGGGTGCTGCCCATCTGTAACGGGCATGAACGTCTGAAAGACGAGAAGGGTGAGAAAGCGCATCCGACGCAAAAGCCCGAAAGCCTGCTGCACCGGGTTCTGGTCGGATCGACTAACCCGGGCGATGTGATTCTTGATCCGTTTTTCGGAACAGGCACCACAGGTGCCGTTGCCAAAATGCTGGGTCGGGATTTCATCGGGATCGAGCGCGAGGCCGCCTACCGGAAGGTCGCGGAGAAACGCATCAGCCGGGTGCGCAAATTCGACCGCGAAGCCCTCCAGGTCAGTGTATCAAAGCGGGCCGAGCCCCGCGTGCCGTTTGGCCAGTTGGTTGAACGCGGTATGCTGCGCCCGGGCGAAGAGCTGTATTCAATGAACAAGCGTCACAAGGCCAAGGTGCGCGCCGACGGAACCCTTGTCGGGGATGATGTCAAAGGCTCGATCCACCAGGTCGGTGCGGCACTCGAAAAAGCCCCGAGCTGCAATGGCTGGACGTACTGGTGTTTCCGGCGGGACGGAAAAACCGTTCCGATCGATGTTCTGCGCCAGCAGATCCGTTCCGAAATGGACAGCTGACACCACTGAAATTCTGAACACCGCCGGTGCCTGTGGCCTTCTGAACGAGGCTGCCTGTAAAGGCACACACCTCAAGCCCCGCCTTCTTTGGCGGGGTTTTTTTTATGAATCGTTGGCGTAGCGGTGTTTCTTTTTCCGGCGTGATTTCAGGGCATCATGGATAAACCGGGCACCAAAATCTGATTTGTCGACCACATGGCGGACACCTGCGATTTCGGCCTTCTGATACATGAAGGGGGTTGGAAAATCACTGACCATGATGACAGGGATGTCGGCATGTGTCGGATCTTCGGACAATTCGACGGCGAAATTCGCGCCTGTTCCATCCGGCAGACTGTTGTCCAGGAGAATGAGGTCGGTACGCATCTGGGACACGCGGTCGCGCGCCTCGGCCAGAGTAGCGGCCATCACGACCTTCATGTTGCCAAAGCTGCGTGCCATGATCCGGCGAAATTTTTCCTGATCGAACGCACTGTCTTCCACAACGAGACACGTTCCGCTGTGCCCGTTGTTGCCTGCCGTCATAGCCTGATTGAACATTTTCTACTCTCACGCCTCTCCACCTGATCCTGCATCATGTCCGAAAACCACTAACAATTGGTTTTCGCAGGCCCGGGTCGAATTCAGGTGTCTGCGTAAGCTGTCCAGTCGTCGATATCGGGGTAGTGTCGCCTGCGCCACGCCTGCACACGCGGGTGCATGATCCGCCGCCACAGTGGCGGGACCATCGCGGCCATGGTCATGACCGGATAGCCGAACGGGAGCTGGGGTGCCTCGTCGCCGGGATATGTCTGCAATACAGGGAACCGCCTGTCAGGCTTGAAATGGTGATCGGAATGACGCTGCAGATTGATCAGCAGCCAGTTTGAGGCCCGTTGGTCGGAATTCCAGGAATGGTGTGGCCTGACGGGTTCGTAGCGGCCATTTTCCAGGCGCCGGCGCGTCAGGCCGTAGTGTTCGATGTAGTTCACCAGCTCCAGCTGCCAGACTGCGGTGAAGGCCTGCAGGGCAAACAGGCCCAGCCCCACCCAGCCGCTCAGTGTCAGGGCCAGTGCGATCATGAACGCCTGGAGGACCAGATACCGGCAGAACGGGTTGGCCGGGCTGGCCCAGTGTTGCTTTTTGCGCGCCAGCATGTCCGCTTCGGCCCGGAAAGCTGACGCCAGGGACTGCAAAAGGACCCTGGGGAAGAACCGATAGAAGCCCTCATCATAGCGCGCGGTCACAGCATCACGCGGTGTTCCGACCCAGCGGTGGTGGACCAGCAGGTGTTCCGACCGGAAATGCGAATAGAGCACCATTGCCAGCAACAGGTCAGCCATCCAGCGTTCCACGCGGCTGCGCTGGTGCATCAGCTCATGGCTGTAGTTGATGCCGACTGTTCCGGTAATCACGCCAGCGCCGAAAAACAGCGCAAGGTTCTCTGCCGTGCTAAGATGATCCGCCCGCGGGACATACCAGAGCAGCCAGAAAAGCATGACGAACTGTACCGGCGCCCAGATCAGAGTGATGGCTGTATGCCAGCGCAGTGCGCGCAATGGCGTCAAAGGATCGACGTTTTCAGTATTCCGCCCGATGGCCAGGTCGAGACCTGAAAACAGGTACCACGTGACCAGCGGTAACAGGATCACTGTCCAGCCGCCCTGAAACGCGCCCAGCAGCGCGAGCGGCGGCAGGGCCAGCGATACCCAGAAGGGCGCGGCGCTGGATGGCGTTGATGCAGAAGCTGTGGCGTCGGACGGCATGGTCAGATCCTAAACGGACGCGCCGGCGGATGTCATGGCTGACGCTACGGCGTCTGACGGGTCAGGTCGAATGCTTTGCGCATCACCGTGGGCAAATCGGAGGGCCGGAAAGTCTCTGGTTCACGAAAAGAGCCACGATCGGGCGTCACATCTGCCGGCAGCCGCGCCGTCCTGACCTGCAGCACGAGGTGAAAATGCGTAAAGGTGTGGCGGACCTGAGCCTCAAGCATGCGCCATTCGGCTTCACAGGGTGGTGCGGTGTCCTGCAGCGGGTCAGAAATGTCGCGCCACTCAGAACCGGGCCATCCCAGCATGCCGCCAAGCAGTCCTTTTTCCGGACGCGTTTCAAGCAACCACGCCCCATCCTCGCGCTGGCCCAGAAACACAACCCCATGGCGCACCGGCTTGGCTTTTTTGGGCAGCTTCCGCGGCAGATCGGACGCGGTGCCCTGTTGCCTCGAAACGCAGGGATCGCGCCAGGGGCAGATGCCACAGGCCGGTGATCTTGGCGTGCAGATCGTGGCACCAAGGTCCATTACCGCCTGGGCATAGTCCCCGGGGCGGACCTCCGGGGTCAGCGCTTCCGCCTCCTGCATCAGTTCTGGTTTGGCATCGGGCAGGGGCGTGTGAATGTTGTGAAGCCGGGCCATGACGCGTTCGACATTGCCGTCCAGAACGGTGTGCGGCAGGTCAAACGCGATGGAAGACACCGCCGCCGCCGTGTAAGGTCCGATCCCCGGCAGTTTCAGCAATGCATCGTAATCTGCCGGAAACTGTCCGCCATGATCGCTGACAACGGCGCGCGCGCATTTCAGCAGGTTCCGCGCACGGGCATAATAACCAAGGCCTGCCCATTCCCCCATGACATCAGCGTCTTCTGCCGCCGCCAGATCGGCAACGGTGGGCCATCGCGCGGTAAAGCGCAGGAAATACTCTTTGACGGTGGCGACTGTGGTCTGCTGCAGCATCACCTCGGACAGCCAGACGCGGTACGGGTCCGGCAGAACCCCCGCTTTGCGGTCAGAAGGGGCAACCCGCCAGGGCATGACGCGCGCGTGGCGGTCGTACCAGTCCAGCAGCGCGACGCTCAGCCCGGTGCCGGTGGTCGTGTCATAACGCAATATTTATCATCCTCCGGCCGGTCACGGGCTGGTTACCTCACCCTGCAATGGCTATGTTACCTCACAGGTTTCTGAGGGAAGATAGCGATGCCGCCGCGCCGCGCCAGTACAAAAGGATTCCGGCAGACGTCCAGCCTGTTGCAGGGCCGTATCCGTACGGCCAGCGAGAGCCGCGGATTTGCGCAGAGCCGGTTGCTGACGCATTGGGAAGAGATTGCCGGTGCTGACACGGCCGCTGTGTCCCGTCCGGTTGAGGTAAGCTATGGCCGTGGCGGCATGGGGGCGACGCTGACCCTGCTGACCACCGGCGCCAATGCACCGATGCTGGAGATGCAGAAAGATCAGCTGCGTGCCCGTGTGAATGCGGTCTATGGCTATAACGCTATTGCCCGGATCCGGGTGACCCAGACAGCAGCATCCGGTTTCGCCGAAGGACAGGTTGATTTCACCCACAAAAAGCAGGAAGCAGCCCCGGGAGCTGTTGACCCTGCCGTTCGGGAAGCCGCCATCGAAACAGCCAGACCGGTCGGGGATGACCGGCTCAGAGCGGCACTGACCCGCCTTGGCGAGAACATTCTGACCAGATCAAACCGGTAAAAGGAAAACCCATGTCGCGTATGATGATTATCTCGGCTGCGGTAGCAGTCATTGGCCTTGGGGCATGGTTTGTCACCAGCCCGTCGGGCAGCCAGTCCACCCAGGTTTCGCAGGTCGACCCCATCGGGGCAGCCAACGCGCAGGAAAGCGACATTGACACGTCGGGCATTCAGGAAATGACCCTCGGCAATCCGGACGCGCCGGTGACCGTGATCGAATACGCAAGCTTTACCTGCCCTCATTGCGCCAGTTTCCACGCCGGAGCCTACAAACAGCTTAAGGCGGATTACATCGACACCGGCAAGATCAATTTTGTCTACCGTGAGGTTTACTTTGACCGGCCTGGCCTCTGGGCGTCGATGATCGCGCGCTGCGCGGGCACACCAACGGCGTTCTTTGGAATGGCCGACCTGATTTACGAAGGTCAGTCCACATGGGCGCGCGCGGGAGACATGGTGTCCATTGTTGACGAACTGCGCCGCATCGGACGCCTTGCGGGCCTCGACGGCGATGCAATGGAAGCCTGTCTGCAGGATGCGGACAACGCCCGTACGCTTGTTGCATGGTACCAGGAAAACGCTCAGGCAGATGACATCAACAGCACACCCAGCTTTGTGATCAACGGCCAGAAATACTCCAACATGGCGTATTCCGACATGGCGGCGATCATCGACGCTGCTGCAGAGTAATGTCTGCGCCTCTTCAAGGGCTGAAGGTTGTCGAACTTGCCCGGGTTCTTGCGGGACCCTGGGCAGGCCAGACGCTTTCTGATCTTGGATGTGATGTGATCAAGGTGGAAAGCCCTGCTGGCGATGACACGCGTCAGTGGGGGCCGCCATTTGTCACGCGGGGCGATGATGTTTCGGCGGCCTATTTCCACTCGACAAACCGGGGCAAAAAGTCGGTAACGGCCGATTTCAGGACACCTGAAGGTCAGGCAACGGTCCGGGAACTTCTGGCGGATGCAGACATCCTGATCGAGAATTTCAAGACCGGTGGACTCGCAAAATACGGGCTCGACTTTGAAACCCTGTCACGGGATTTCCCGCGTCTGATCTATTGCTCGATAACCGGTTTCGGTCATACGGGCCCCTATGCGTCGCGGGCAGGATACGACTTTATCATTCAGGGCATGTCGGGGCTGATGTCTCTGACGGGTGAACCCGAGGGCCAGCCCCAGAAATACGGCGTGGCCATCACCGATATCCTGACCGGCATTTACGCCACCACCGGGATCCTCGCGGCCGTCCACCAGCGCAAACATACCGGACGCGGACAGCACATTGACATGTCCCTGATGGACGTGGCCGTGGCAGTCACGTCAAATCAGGCGCTGAACTACCTGACCACGTGCGAACCGCCGCGCCGTATGGGCAATGCCCATGTGAACCTGGCACCTTACCAGGTGTTCGACTGTGCCGATGGACATATCATCATCGCCACAGGAAACGATGGCCAGTACCAGCGCCTGTGCAGGCTACTGGGTCTTGATGACATGGCCACAGCGCCTGAATTTCTCAAAAACGAAAACCGTCTGGCGAACCGGGATGAGATGATCCGGCGGCTCACGGATGCCACGCGCCAGCGCACGCGCGCAGACCTTCTGGCAGCCTGCGAAGCCGAGGGTGTTCCGGCCGGCCCGATCAACGACATGGCAGATGTTATGGCGGACCCGCAGGTCATCGCACGCGGCATGGAGCTGTCACTGGATGGTGTGCCCGGTGTACGTGCGCCGTTTACATTTTCGGATGCAGAACTGGCCCTGCACAGGCCGGCTCCACGGCTGGGCGAAAACAACGAAGGCTGAGCCGTTCAGGGCGCTTTGAGGGCCGCCAGCTTTTCCAAGAGCGGGTTCGGCGTTTCCTGAAACTGCAGGCGCACCGGCAGCGTGATGACTTTCATCCGGAAAGCCGCTGGCAGCCGTACCGCGTCTTTTTCGGTTGTCACGAGCTGTGCGCCACGTGTTTTTGCATCTGCTTCCAGTCGGTTCATCAGCGCGGTTGTGACGGGCTGATGATCGTCCAGCGGCTCGGCGTGGACGAGATCAGCGCCAAGCTGGCGGAGCGTGGCAAAGAACTTCTCGGGATGTCCGATGCCTGCAAAGGCCACGGCACGCATGTCGGACCAGTCCATACCGGTCTGAAGCGGGCTGAGTTCTGCCCGGACGTGCGGCAGGCTGGCCGGAAGGGGTGGGCGGGTCGCATCAAACGCCTGTTGTGCCGCGGCGTCGCCGATCGACAGCAGAACTTCGGCGCGGGCGAGACCTGTTGCAACAGGTTCGCGCAGCGGACCTGCCGGCAGGCAGCGTCCGTTGCCAAATCCCTTTGCTGCATCGACAACAATAACTGAAACATCCTTGTGCAGCGACGGGTTCTGAAATCCGTCGTCCAGAACCACAACAGTCGCCCCGGCCTCTTCGGCGGCTTTGCCACCGGCGGCGCGGTCTTCGGCGACCCAGACTTCGGCGAAGGCCGCCAGCAGCAGAGGTTCGTCTCCGACGTCTTCTGCGCTGTGACGGGCCGGATCCACACGCACCGGCCCTTTAAGCCTGCCACCATACCCGCGCGTGATGACATGGGGCGAGTGAAAGGCATCTGTCAGCGCACTCAGCACAGCGATGACGGTTGGTGTTTTGCCCGTCCCACCGGCATTGAGGTTTCCGACACAGATCACCGGTATCCCAAGGCGCTCCGGCTCTGAGCCGGCCAGCCGTCGCGCCGTGGCGCGCGCGTACAGCCATCCAAGGGGGGACAGCAGCCGCGCCCGAACGCCTGGAGCTGCTGCCGGTCTGTACCAGAAGTCAGGCGCCTGCATGTGGCTGGCCCTCCCGCGCATCCAGTGCGCTTTCCACCAGCCCGATCACCCGGTCGGTCAGAGCGGCTCCCTTGCTGATCACATCCCATCCTGCGTGGGCCATCGCGGCCGCCTGATCCGGCGAGATCAGCTGTTGCACGGCGGCGCTGAGGCTGTCGGCATCGTTCACGATGCGTGCCGCACCGGCGTTTGCCAGCCGCGTGTAAAAGGGCAGATACCGCCGGACGTTCGGACCATAGAGCACAGCAGAACCGAGCGCTGCTGCCTCAAAAGGATTGCATCCGCCTGCGCCGGACATAAGTGAGCTGCCCAGAAACGATACCGGTGCGACCCGGTAGAATAGGCCCAGGTCCCGGGGGTCGTCAGCAATCATCACCTGGGTGTTGTCATCCGGCTCCTCGCCAGCGGACCAGTCACACAGCCGCATGCCTTCGGCGCGCACTTTGTCCGCAAAATCTGGTGCGTCGGACGCCTGTCGCGGATTCATGATCAGAAGAAGCCGGTGGGACATGCGCGATGCAGCGCGGTGGGCTGCGAGAACGGGGCCCGCCTCTTCGGGCTGCAGACACGCTGCCAGCCAGACCGGACGGCCCCCCATCATCGCAGACAGATCAGAGATGTCCCCATCATCGCAGGGCAGGGCCTGGCCACCCGCCTGCAGTGGCGGTGCCCGCTGCACCAGGTGGCTGTCGACACCCAGGGCTTCGATCCTCTCCGCAGCACCGGCCGACCGCACAAGAATGGCGTCGAACCCGTTCAGGATGCTGCGCGTCACATCGGGCAGCCAACGGTCATGACGACTGTCAAAACCGTCGCTCCCCGCATCAATCAGGATCATCCCGCACCCGGTTTGCAGCGTTCTGTCTATCAGCGATGGCCGCAGTTTACCCCAGACCCAGATACCGAAATCCGGGTTATACGTTTTCAGAAACGTGTTGATCGCCTCGGGGTGTTCGGACGGGATGCGGTCCAGCGCAACTCCCTCGGGCGGAGTCCACTTCGTTCGGACATCGCGTGCAGCTTCGCTGTCCGGAAGCGTGACCAGAACCTGCAGTCCGTGGCGCGCACTGGTGATCCGGACAGCCAGATCCAGGACCGCAAGGAAATTTCCGGGCTCGGCGGCATGTATCCAGACCAGCTCGTCGCCGGACCTGCTGGCTTCGGGGACGTAGGTGCGCTCGGCTGTGTGACGTGACAGCGCACGCCAGGCCGCCAGCCCGAGAGAGCGGCCCATGACCTGTTACCCCAGCTCTTCTGTCGAAGAGGCTGCAGCTTCCTCGTCGCGCAGCCGGTGCAGGTGGGCGATGAAGTACCGCATGTGCGCGTTGTCGACTGTCCGCTGCGCCTCTGATTTCCAGGCGTTGAAGGCTTCCTCATAGTTCGGAAAGATGCCCACGACATGAATATCATCGACGTTCTTGAAGATGTTGCGGGTCGGGTCGGTCAGCTCTCCGCCAAAGACGAGATGAAGCCGCTGTGTCATGAGAGGTGTCCTTTGTCAGGGGTGGTTGTGCCTTAGGTTGCGTATATGCCCGCTGGGGTCAAGCCACGCCGGCGCTGTCAGTCAGTGCTGCAGCGCATTCATAAGACCCGCGTGCATTGCCGGCCCTGCGGCGACAACGCCGTTCAGACGGGGGTCGGGGTTGTTGAACCGCAATGCGTTTCCGGCGCGGTCCGTGCAGGTGCCTCCGGCCTCAGTTACGATCAGCGCGCCTGCAGCGATGTCCCATTCCCAGGCCGGCCGGAACGTCAGCATTGCATCGAAACGGCCCTCGCCCACGAGGCTCAGCCGATACGCCAGGGATGGCCGGTGCGCGCGCCGGAAGGCAGGCACCCCATTGCGCCAGTGATCCGGATCAACCGCCGGTTTGGTGGCCAGAATGTCGGCGTCATGGGGCTCTTCGCGCGTTGATGCAGCGATGGGCTGTCCGTTCAGAAAAGCGCCCCGCGTTTTCGCCGCGGTATAGAGCCTGTCCCGCAGGGGCATGAAAACGGCACCTGCCGTGACCTGACCTTGATGCACGATTGCGACCGAATGTGCCCAGGTCCGCGACCCCTCAACGAAACTGCGCGTACCATCGATCGGATCGACGACAAACAGCGTGTCATGGTTAAGCCGCGCGTCGCTGTCCTCGGTTTCTTCTGACAGCCAGCCATAGTCGGGCCGTGCAGTGCGCAGGACGGTTTCAAGATATGCATTTACCGCCAGATCAGCTTCAGTCACCGGTCCGGCGCCGCCGGGCTTGTCCCATCTTTCTGCCCGGTCCCCGGCATAGCTTGATGCAATCCGGCCTGCGATCCGGACGGCATCCGTGATGAGCGCGAGATCAGTTTCCTGCAAGGGTCATCCCCGGCACCAGCAGCGACGGCACGCGTCTGCTCAGATGCCGGCGCGCATCATTGGCGGGCACAACAGATATCAGCATGTCGCGCAGGTTACCCGCAATCGTGCATTCGTTCACAGCGCCGGTGATCTCGCCGTTCTCGATCCACAGCCCCGCAGCACCACGTGAATAATCACCGGTGTTGGGGTTGATCGTCGACCCGATCATGGAGGTGACCAGCAGACCGGTACCCATGTCCCGGATCAGATCGTCACGGCTGACGGTGCCCGGTGTCAGCGTCACGTTCCACGTGCCAGGCGATGGCGCTGAAGACGTCCCGCGCGTGGCGTTCCCGGTGGATGGCATGCCCAGTTTGCGCCCCGTGGCCAGATCCAGTGTCCAACCGGTGAGGATGCCGTTTTCAACAATGCTGCGCGCCCGTGTCGGCAGGCCTTCGGCATCAAAGGGCCGGGAGCCTGCGGCCCGTGGCCGGTGCGGCTCTTCCAGAAGGCTGAGGGTATCGGGCAGAACCTGCTGACCCATCGCGTCGCGCAGCCACGACGCACCGCGTGCAACCGACGTTCCGTTAACAGCCGCCAGAAGATGGCCGATCAGCGAAGATGAAATCCGTTCGTCGAAAAGGACCGGATAGGTCCCGGTGGGCGGTTTGCGTGCATCGAGCCTCGCAAGTGCGCGTTCAGCGGCACGCTGTCCGATTTCAGCGGCGCTGCGCAGATCGTTCTGAAAAATCCGGCTGTCAGCGTCATAGTCGCGTTCCATGCCTGTGCCGGTTCCCGCAATGGCCACGCAGGACAGGCCACGGTCGGTTCTGTCGTAGCCGCCCGAAAATCCGTTGGAGGCCGCCAGATGTATTTCGCGCGCTGAATAGCCTGCCGAGGCCGATTGGACCTGCGAAACGCCCTGAACAGCCAGTGCGGCGCTCTCCGCCTCAAGGGCATCGCGCTGTAGTTCTTCGGGAGATGGCTCCGCCGTCGGATCGGAGAGTTCCAGCGCCGACGCATCCCGGTCTGTTGCCAGCTGTGCGGTGTCCGCGAGGCCGGAATGCGGATCCTCAGGCGCTTCGGCGGCCATCGCGACGGCGCGTTCAGCCATCTCGGTGATGGTACGGTCGCTCGTGTCAGAGGCCGACACAGTTGCGCTGCGCTGACCCAGAAAAACCCGCAGACCCAGATCAGTGCCTTCTGAGCGTTCGGCCTGTTCCAGCGTGCCGTTGCGCACGTCGATATTGACCGAGGTGCCGCGGATCACCATGGCGTCTGCGGCGCCCGCACCCGCCTGGCGCGCCGCATCCAGGAGTTTTTCAGAAAGATCTGCAATGGGCTGCGTCATGGGATACCTCGGGTCCTGCGCGTCGCGCGGTGTCTGCTGTATTGGGCCACGACGTAGCCGTGCAGTGCCCCTCCTGCAAGGGGCACCGCCAAAAACACACGCAGGCGCGCGCGCCTGGCTTTACTGAATACGCTGGCCGTTGGCGATGATGTGGCCCTGTTCGTTCATCTCAATCCGCGACGTGAGCGTGTCCGGAGCATCACCCGGGACGGCCAGCAGACCCATCATCATGCGGGCCGCCATCGCCTGTTCTTCGGGCAGAAGACCGATGGCAACCAGATTGTCGATCAGGCCATTGCCCCCAACAAGGTTCAGATCAACCCCACCGACAGGGCGCGGAAACGGCATGTCAGTCTCCGGAAATTCAAAGCTGCCTTCGCCCTGCAGCGAAGCTCCGGCGATTTCCAGGCGCAGTTCGCGTACATCCAGGCTGTCGATATCTGCTGGTGCATCGCCGGCCTCGCCCGCCGCAGCTATTGAGGCAGGGTCAAGGAAGTCAAACAGAACCGTGGCCTTGCCGGCCAGATCGACCACCAGTGTGGCAGGGTCGCGGGGAAGGCGGCTGGCGCTGTCGAACATGTTCCACAGAAAGTCGTCCATCGTGAATTTCTCAAGGGACAGGAGCAGCGCAAAGTCAGCGGGCTCCTCGCTCTGGCGCAGCGGCATTCCAAGTTCAAACCCAGAGTCTTCTGCGGCAAAAGCAATCGGGAACGGCAGCGCACTTGTTTCATAGCTGGCGACCAGATCGCTCTGCGTACCGCCGTAGCTCAGACCGTCACCGCTCATCTTCACATCAAGAACAGTTTCCCCGGTCGCAAGGTTCATGTTGAAATCGGCCTCGGCGCTGTTCGAGGTAACCTGATGCGTCGCGGGACCGGTCCGGAAATTGCCGCCGGCGGAAAACCCGGCAGCCAGCATTTCGCTCATGTTCAGCTGCTCGGTGACCAGCGCGGGCAGGTCTGACGTGCCCTCAAAAGTCAGGTCGCTGATTTCACCGGTGATGCGCCCTTCGCCGTCACCCTCCGGATCCGCGAAACTGATCTGGTACGTTGCGCCCGCAGCTGCCATCTGCTGGTCATAGACCCGGGTGCCCCCCAGGGTCATGGTTGTGGTCCCGGAAATGCCGGTCAGATCGCCCTCGGCCGTAAAAAAGGTGGTTCCGTCAATTTCCGGGCCGTTTGACAGGACAGAAATCGTGTCTGCTGTGTAGGTATACAGCATCTCGGCCGGTGTTCCGCTGGCACGGGCCACCAGACCGGAATGCCTGTATTCGACCGTGCTCGTGAAGGTTTCGCCATCGGGGCCGGTGAATTCCGAAACTACCGGAACGACAGGAGGCAGGATGATGTCGACAACCCCACCGCCGGTCTCGGCCAGGTCGATACTGTCGAGCTGAATGACCATTGATCCGGTGTCGGGTCCCAGAGATCCGGTGATCCGGATGTCACTGATGCTCAGCGTGTTACCGCTGCGCGTTTCCTGACCGTCAATCCGGTACCCGATACCAGCCATATAGGCGCTGATATCATTCCAGACGTCATCGGCTGTGACATCCGCGGAAAGAGGGCCGGCAAAGCAGAGAACTGCTGCAACGGGAACGGTGGCATTCTTTAAATGAAACATTCTGCGATCCTTTGGGAAACGTTTGCGCGCATCGTCTGTTATGGTCGTATGATGGTCAAGAGGCGGTGGGGCTGGACGATGCCCTGTGGCGGCACTAACACCTGTTCCGGAGAATGCAGCGGAGGACCCACCAATGGATATGAGCCGGAAAACAGTCGTGATCACCGGTGCAAGCCGCGGTATCGGCGCAGAGGCTGCGCGGGTTTTCGCCGGAGCCGGTGCGAATGTCGTGCTGCTGGCCCGCAGTCAGGGTGCTATTGCAGATCTGGCCGGGGAAATCGGTGAACAGGCCATTGCGGTGCCCTGCAACGTAGCCCGGTATGGCGAGGTTGCGTCCGCGATGGCGACGGCTGCGGAGCAGTTTGGCGGTATTGATGTGCTCATCAACAACGCCGGGGCCATTGAGCCGATTTCGCACCTTGGGGGAGTGGACCCGGAAGGTTGGTCCGATGTTATTGATATCAATCTCAAGGGTGTCTTTCACTGTATCCACGCGGCGCTGCCGGTGATGAAAGCCGGCGGCGGGGGCTCCGTTCTGACCATCAGTTCCGGTGCCGCGCATAATGCCATCGAGGGCTGGAGCCACTACTGTTCGTCCAAAGCTGCGGTGAATATGCTGAACCGCTGCCTGCATCTTGAAGAAAGCGGTCATGGTATCCGCGCGATCGGGCTGTCGCCCGGGACGGTTGCCACCCAGATGCAGCGCGAGATCAAAGCGTCCGGAATCAACCGGGTCAGCCAGCTCGCATGGGAGGACCACATTCCGGCGGACTGGCCTGCGCGCACGCTGCTGTGGATGTGCGGCCCGGAAGCCGACGTATGGAAAGGCGACGAGATTTCGCTGCGGGATCCGGATATACGCAAAGCGGTCGGGCTGGTCTGAAGCGGGTCACCTTTTGCGCCTCCGGCCCGGGACTTTTGACTGAAACCCGGGCGGCCGCTTGCTGACCCAGGCAATGAATTTTGCAAGCCGCGGATGCGCCCGCAGTTTATCGGGCGTGTCATAATCGCGCGCCAGCTCAGCCTCCGTGAGCGTGGCGTGGATTTCCCGGTGACAGATGTGATGCATCAGGATCACCGGACCGCCCTTGCCACCTTTCAGCTTGGGGATCAGATGATGCAGGCTCTGGCTGACATCGGGAGGGATGGGTCTGTGGCAGAGGGGGCACACAGGATCTGACATAGGACTTGCTCTGACTTGCGGGCACAGGCATGAACCTAGATGCAGACGCGCACAGAAAAAGAGGGGGTGGCCGTGGAATTTGATCTTTCCACCCAGCCGGAGATTGTACAGCAGGCTGCCGGATATGCCCTGCAGGTGTGGGAGCTGGCGATGTCCTGGGTTCTCAGCCCGGCGGCATGGTCACAGTTCGGGCTGCTCATTGTTGCCTGGCTGCTTGCCGTTTTCACGGCGCGGCGCCTGCGTGGTGGGCTGACCCGTCTTCTGACCCCGGATGAAAAGGCCGAAGGCTCTCTGGCACAGGCCCGGCGGTTTGCCCTGACCCTGCTGCCTCTGCTGCTGCCCCTGCTGGCGTATGTCTTTACAGCAATCGGCGAAAGTGTTGTCCGCTCTCTCTTTGACAGCGGTGCTGTCATCGCTTTTGGCAAACGCGTTTTCATGTTTGTGGCGGCCCGGACACTGGCCCGGGAAATCCTGAACGATCCGTTGCTCAAGCTGCTTGGCCGCTACGTGCTGATCCCGGTTGCAGCGCTCTACGCACTGGGGCTACTCGACCTGCTTGTCGAACGGCTCAACGAAATGACGGTCAATCTGGGGAATATCTCCTTTTCGGCGATGTCGCTGGTGCGCGGCATTATCGCCGGCGGTATCCTCTTCTGGCTGGGGGGATGGTCCAACCGCCAGACGTCTCAGTTCATTGAAAAACAGGAAGAAATGCGGCCGTCACTGCGCCAGCTTCTGGCGAAGGTCGTGGAATTCAGCATCTTTGGCATCGCGTTTCTGCTGCTTCTGAACATTATGGGGATCAACCTGTCGGCGTTGGCGGTGATCGGCGGTGCGATCGGCGTTGGCCTTGGCTTTGGCCTGCAGAAAATCGCGTCCAACTTCATCTCCGGTGTCATCCTGCTGATCGAAGGGCAGGCCACCGTCGGCGACTACGTGGAGCTTGATGGTGGCGAATCCGGTCAGATTGTGCGGATGACGGCCCGCGCCGCTATTCTTGAAACCTTTGATGGTCGCTGGATCGTGGTCCCGAACGAAGATTTCATCACGACGCGTGTCGTCAATTATTCCGACAGCGGGTCCGCGAACCGTTATGAGGCACCTTTTTCGGTCAGCTATGACACGGATATCAATCTCGTTCCGGGCATTATTGAGGCCGCTGTTGCCACGCATCCGGATGTGCTCGATGCGCCGTATCCGCCCGATTGCGAGCTGCGTGGGTTTGGTGACAGCGGGATCGACTTCGCTGTCGAATTCTGGGTCAATGGTTTGGACGACGGGCCCAACAAATACACGTCCGATGTGCTCTTCCTGATCTGGAACGCGCTGAAAGAACACGACATCGAAATCCCGTACCCACAGCGCGTGGTGGAGCTCAAAGGCGGGCTGCCGCAGGCCGGGGCGTGAAACATGCGCTGATCGTCGGCGCGGGACCCGCAGGTCTGATGGCTGCCGAAACACTGTCGGCGGCAGGTGTTCGGGTGACGGTCTGCGATGCGATGCCTTCGGTAGGGCGGAAATTCCTGATGGCGGGAAAATCCGGGCTGAACCTGACAATGGACGAGCCGTTTGACGCATTGCTGCCCAACTATGGTGACAGCGCGGAGTGGCTGCGGCCGATTCTCCGGGACTTTGAGGCCGGCGCAGTGCAGGCGTGGGCACGGGGTCTGGGGCAGGACATATTCACGGGATCAACCAGGCGTGTGTTCCCGCGCGCGATGAAGGCGTCGCCGCTCCTGCGGGCCTGGCTTGCGCGCCTGGCAGAGCAGGGCGTTACCCTGCGGCCACGGATGCGCTGGCAGGGATGGGATGCCGCAGGCGATGCCGTTTTCAACGGCCCGGACGGCACAGAACACATCCCATCTGATGTGACCGTGCTGGCGCTGGGCGGTAAGAGCTGGTCCAAGCTTGGTGCTGACGGGGCCTGGGCACCTGTACTGGAAACTGCAGGCGCGCCTGTTTCACCATTTGCGCCTTCAAATGCCGGCCTATCGGTGCAATGGACCGGGCACATGAACAGGCATTTCGGATCGGCGCTCAAGGCCGTGAGATGGCAGGCGGGACCATTGCAGTCGCGCGGCGAAGCTGTTTTGTCGGCGCGCGGGCTCGAAGGGGGCGGGATTTATGCGCTTTCACCTGCCCTCAGGGAGAGTGCCGCATTGAGCGTTGATCTGGTTCCTGATCTTACGAAAGAGCAACTGACCGGATCAAAAGCACCTGCCAAAGGGCGGACGCTGGCGCACTGGCTCAAAAGCACACTGCGACTGCCACCGGTAAAATCCGCGCTGGTTTTCGAGATGGCCGGTGATATGCGCGGCAATCGGGATGACTGGTCGGGGCTGGTCAGAAATCTGCCCGTGCGGCACGACGGTTTTCTGCCGATGGATGAAGCCATTTCGACAGTTGGTGGCGTTCCCATGGCGGGGGTTAATGACGAACTGATGCTGCGTGCGGTCCCTGGCGTCTTTTGTGCGGGTGAAATGCTGGACTGGGATGCGCCGACAGGTGGTTATCTGATTACTGCCTGCCTTGCCACCGGACGACACGCAGGTCTGGGTGCGTTGCGTTATCTTGAGGCGGCTGCCTGATACGCCGGTCTTTCGCGCAGGTTTTTCGCATAGGCAAACAACCTGTCGTCCACCCGCGGGAACTTGGCGCCGACCGACCAGTTGATGCAGTGACATGCCAGAATGTCAGGTATCGATAGGCTGTCCCCCATCAGAAACGGGCCGTCCAGCATGGCAGAGAGTTTGTCCGCGGACGCACTGAATTCTGCCTTCAGTGATTCCTTTACGGCGGGCATCCGCAGATCTTCGGGCAGGACAAAACTGTGTTTTGCCGCCGCCCAGAGAACCGCGTCCATTTCGTCGATCAGCCAGAAAGTCAGTGCATCCTGCCGCGCGCGCGCGACGGTGCCCGCGGGCGCTGTCAGACGACCATGTTTGTCAGCCAGATACGTCACAATTGCCATCGAATCGGTGAGCACTGCGTCGCCATCCAGAAGCGCCGGGACCTTGCCCGAAGGATTGTACCTGACCGCTTCTTCAGAACGGGGCGGGGCCGGAATATGCTCGTATGGCTCGCCAAGTTCTTCGAGCATCCAGAGAACGCGCATGGCGCGGGACTTTTGCGGACCGATAACTGTGTACATGATCTTTGATTCCGGTTCAGGATGGTTTTGCAGACCCTGTCATGGTGCCGGCGGGCTGACAACTGCTGACAGAAAACGGCAGTGGTCCGGTGTATCCCCGACAGGGAAAACCAACAGGAGAGTGTCATGTCCCGGACCGGAAGTTGCCTCTGCGGCGCTGTAAATTTCAAGATCAACAAAGACATCACCGAAACCGGTGCCTGCCATTGCGGGATGTGCCGGAAATGGAGCGGCGGTGTCTTTCTGGGCGTTGAGGTCCCCGGCGATCAGATTGAGATTGAGGGCAGCGAAAATCTGGCCACCTATGCATCATCCCCCTGGGCAGAAAGAGTTTTTTGCAAAAACTGTGGCAGCAGTCTGTGGTACCGCGTCACGGCACCCGGACCGCATGAGAACGCGTATCACATCGGTTTTGGGACCTTTGATATGCAGGACGGCGTCGCGCTGACCGGTGAGATCTTCATCGACAAAAAGCCGGGTGGTTACAGCTTCGCAGAGGAAACGCATAAAATGACCGAAGCGGAGGTTATGGCCATGTTTGGCGGAGAGGGCGGTTAACGCGCACCGAGCATTGCGAGCCGGATAAAGGCGCGCTCGACCAGCGCCATGCCGGGCGCATGTTGCCCGGCGGACCGCAGCTGCAGATCCGTATCTGTCAGAACGGTCAGGGCCGTTTCCAGACGCGCAGCACCCCACCGACGCGACTGTGCCAGCATCCGGTCGCGATGCGGGCCGAAAATAGTGGGGCGCCCTGATGTATCACTCGCTGCGCGGTGCAGCGCCCGGAAATGGCGCATCGCCCCGATGCAAAGCCCCACAGGTGTTGCCCCCTGAGCGGTCAGCTTCTGCATGACCGGACCGATCTCCTGTGCGCGGGCCTCGGCCACGACCATCAGGATGTCATCGATCGCAGCCTCTGTGGACGTGGGTGCACAGGCCGCTACATCAGCTTCGGACACCGGGTCCGGATCGCCCAGCTTGTAGAGTGCCAGTTTTTCGACCGTCTGGCGGAAATCACCCGGGTCCAGCGCCTGGGCAAGATCCCCAAGGGCTGCCATGACATCACCGGACGGCAGGTCCAGCCCGGACTCCCTGAGGGACTGTTCAATCTCGGCGCGCGTGGGCGGATTGTCATAGATGCCTGTCGCATAGGCATTGGGATGTGCTTCAAACGCTTTGCGCAGTTTTGACGTTGGTTTCAGATCCCCGGCGGTGACGACAATCTGCGCGTCACCGTCCTGCCAGGCGTCGAGGGCCGCGAGAATAGCGGGGCCGGTGTTTTCGTTGGCGTCCTCAACAAACACCGCACGCTGTCCGGGGAAAAACCCGACCGCCTTGATGGCGTCGACCAGCATCGCGGCGTCTTTGCGCAGTTCGTTCCCGTTCATCCGGGTCAGACGCATTTCTTCTTCGGCAGTGGGCCCCAGAAGTGCGGCCAGCATCTGCTGGCGCTTCAGCGCCACACGCATGCCGTCCCGGCCAAAAATCAGAATGCCGGTCCTGCGCGGGTCCGGCTTTGCGAAATACCCCGTTGCATCACGCGTCGAGAGCTTCATGTCAGATCGGCACTGAGCAGCCTGACGATGATCTGATCACCCAGCAGCACCATAAGACGCTGCTGCGCATCCTGCTCGGCGGCAAGCGTGGCAACTGTTGTGTCCGCCGCAGAATACCCGGTGAAGTTGTCGACAAGTCCGGACAGCACGATCCGGCCGGTTTCGTTGTCTATCAGCGTATAATCCGCACTGCCGAGCAGATTCAGGCGGGTAATATCGCCTTCGCTATCGATCGCCAGATTCTCCTGCGCTGTCCTGACATTCAGAGAAAGCCGGTATCCCGCGTTTACAGATCGGCCCAGCCGTTCTTCGATACGCCGCGTGATGAGGTAGCCGTTTTCCGTCTGTGGTTCGTCGATCAGGATGTTGTTCTGCAGGCGCGTCCCGTTGCCACCCGTGCCATAGACGGGCGTGAAACCGCAGGCTGCAAGTGCGAGCGGCAGGCAGATCAGAGCACGGCGGCTATACAACGACATTCACAATACGTCCCGGAACTACGATAACCTTCTTTGGCGTTGCGCCATCAAGGGTCCGGATGACAGCCTGGTCGGCGAGGGCGACTTTTTCAACCTCTTCCTTGCTCATATCCGCGGGTACAGTGATCTCGGCACGGCGTTTGCCGTTGACCTGAATGGGCAGCGTAACGGTGTCTGAGACCAGCATCGCGTCATCCGCAACCGGCCAGGGTGCGGTGGTGATCAGGCCTTCGCCGCCCTGATGGGCCCAGATGTCTTCGGAAAGATGCGGCGTCATTGGCGACATAAGCTGGGCCAGGGTCATAACGGCCTGGCGCTGGGCGCCGTATCCCGCTTTGGACTTCTGCAAAGCTGCCGAAAATGCATAGAGTTTCGCAATGGCCGCGTTAAACCCGAAGCTTTCGATGCCCATCGTGACATCGTGGATGCAGCTGTGCATCGCGCGGAGCAGTTCGTCGTCCCCGCTGCCCGATGCCTCTTTGTCCATCTGAGCAATGCGGTCTGAAATGTTCCAGACGCGGGAAAGGTGTTTATAGGCGGCTTCCGCACCCGATGCCGTCCACTCCACATCCCGCTCCGGCGGGCTGTCGCTCAGCACGAACCAGCGCGCTGTGTCTGCGCCATAGGCGGAAATGATATTGACCGGGTCGACCACGTTTTTCTTGGACTTGGACATTTTGGCAGACGGGATGATTTCCACGTCAGTTCCGTCAGCAAGTCTGCCGTCTGTCACATCCTCGGGCAGGTGATACACCGGCCGGCCTTTGTCATCGCGTGTCTGATATATTTCATGCGTAACCATGCCCTGAGTGAAAAGCGCGTCGAAAGGTTCGACGGCGGATTCGGGCAAATGGCCTGTGATCTGCATCGCGCGGGCAAAGAACCGGGAGTACAGCAGGTGCAGAATCGCATGTTCGATCCCGCCGATGTACTGGTCAACATTCATCCAGTAGCCGGCATCGTCCGCAACAGTGGGTGTCTGAGCACGGGGGGCCGTGAACCGGGCGAAATACCAGGAGCTGTCGACGAATGTGTCCATTGTATCCGTCTCGCGCAGGGCGTCGCTGCCACATGCGGGGCAGGCGCATTTGCGCCATGTCGGATGGCGGTCAAGCGGATTGCCCGGCGTGTCGAAACTGACATCATAGGGCAGTTCGATCGGCAGGTTTTCTTTCTTTTCGGGCACGACACCGCAGGCATCGCAGTGCACCACCGGAATCGGGCAGCCCCAGTACCGCTGCCGCGAAAGACCCCAGTCGCGCAGGCGGTATTTTGTCTGGCCTGTGCCAAGGTTGTTGGCCTCGAACCAGTCAATGGTCGCATCAATGCCCTGCTGGCTTGTCACCTCTCCCACGCCGGCAAAGTGCTCAATATAGACAACTTTATCAGTCTTGGCCGGAACAAGTGCTTCGTTTTCGACCTCGGTTTCGTTCCCTGGCATATAGAACGCGTTCCGGACCGGCAGGTCATATTTCCGCGCAAAATCCAGATCGCGCTGGTCGTGCGCCGGACAGCCAAAGACAGCGCCGGTGCCGTAGTCCATCAGAACGAAATTCCCGATCCAGACAGGCAGCTCAATGTCGCTGTCCACCGGGTGCGCCACGCGCAATCCGGTGTCGATACCTTTCTTCTCGGCCTTTTCCATAGCCGCTTCGGTAGTATCCATCTTGCGGCACTCGTCGATGAAGCTTGCCAGCTGCGGGTTTTCGCTTTCCAGCGCCTTTGACACCGGGTGATCCGGTGAAATGGCAATGAACGAGGCGCCGCGCATAGTATCCGGCCGTGTGGAATAACACAGGATGTCACCCTGGCCGTCCGTTCGGTGGAAGGGGATTTCGATCCCTCTGCTTTCGCCGATCCAGTTCTCCTGCATCAGACGCACTTTTGCGGGCCAGTTTTCAAGGCCTGCGAGGGCATCTTTCAGCTCGCCCGCCATGTCAGAAATTTTAAAGAACCATTGTGTCAGCTCGCGCCGCTCGACATCTGCGCCCGAACGCCAGCCTTTGCCGTCGATTACCTGCTCATTGGCCAGAACGGTCATATCGACAGGGTCCCAGTTCACCTGCGCATTTTTGCGGTACACGAGGCCCGCTTCCAGGAAGTCGAGGAAAAGCGCCTGTTGCTGACCGTAGTATTCGGGATCGCAGGTTGCGAATTCCCGGGACCAGTCGATCGAGAGACCCAGCGGTTTCATCTGATCGCGCATGTCGGCGATATTGCCGTAGGTCCAGTCCTTGGGGTGCCCGCCAATGGCCATTGCCGCGTTTTCCGCAGGCATCCCGAAGGCGTCCCAGCCCATCGGGTGCAGCACATTGTGCCCGGTGGCCAGTTTGTACCGCGCGATGACGTCACCCATCGTGTAGTTGCGGACATGGCCCATATGGATACGTCCCGAAGGATACGGGAACATCTCGAGCACGTAGTATTTTGGCTTGTCTGCGGACCTTACGGCCCGGAAAACTTCGTTGCGGTTCCAGACTTCCTGCCAGCGGCTTTCGATCTCTGCCGGGGTGTAACGCGCCATTTTTGCGTCCTTTTTAACGTATCAGCGCCGGGACCCGGTCTGTTGTGGGTGCCCGGCGCGGGAAGATTTATTCAGTGTCGGTAACGTGATCCGCGTCAAAGCGCTCCATCACGGTTTCTGATCTGTCGCGCACGGGTCAGAATCGCATCCTCTACAGCGCGGATTGTTGCCGCACTCGCCGGACCGTTGCGCGTCTGAAGCGATACATTCAGTGACCGGGCCTCCAGCGCGGGGTCATCAATCAGCACTGTCGCGCGGTATGCCCGACCGCTGCCCGGCGGTGTCCCGAATCCGGTGACGATTACGCCGGTAAATGGATCAACCTGTTCGACGGGCAGAAACTCCAGCACTTCCAGGGATGCGGCCCAGAGATACTTGTTCACGCTTGTACGTGTCTCGACCGCGCCGGCATTGCGGAATGCTTCCCAGATTGTGGTGCCGCTTTGCTGATTCCTGTCACGCTGGCTTGATTCTTCGCGGAAATCGCGCGGGCCCGTGTCCAGTTCCGTTGTTGAACTCCCGCCGCAGGCAGCAAGCATCCCACAACAGAGTGCTGTTCCGATCCAACGCGCCGAAGTGCTCTTTTTCATCAAAAAACCCGCCCAAACTTTGCTTCTGAACCGTTTACTTCAGGAGCCGTTGCACCGCAAGCCGCATGCCGGTTTCCCGCGAATGTGACTGCATTGAGGCGGGTGTGGCATCAAAGCACCATATTCCGGGAAAGCGGGGGGGCGTTTTGTTCAGCGCTTGAGGTCACGCCGCTTGTAAGACATTACACAAACACACTTGGGATGCATGTCATCCCGGGAAACACTTGCACACTAGGGACAACGACATGAAAAAAGTTCTTCTTGCATCCACGATGCTCGTCGCGACAGCCGGTATGGCTGCGGCGGAAATCACATTCAACGGTTTCGGCCGCTTCGGCCTGATCTACGACGAAGGCCAGGCCGCTGGCCTCAGCGACACACGTCTCGAGCAGCGTTTCCGCCTGAACATCGTTGGCACAACCGAAACAGACGGTGGTGTTAAGTTCGGCGCACGTCTGCGTATCGAAACAAACGACGAAGCCAACGGCAACTCCGCCACAGGTGACGCGGACACAGCTGGTCCGACTTTCGAAGACAATGAAAACGCGATCCGTAACCCGGAATTCAACGTACAGGCAGGTGGTTTCCGCCTCGACGTTGGTAACACATCCGACGTTATCGACTCCGGCGACGTTGTTAACTACTACGGCTTCGGCGTTGGTCTGACATCGTTCCTCGAGCAGTCCTCCGGCTTCAGCCTGCCGGCATCCGGCATCGGTGACGAAATCGAAGAAGCACCGACCGTCAAACTGCGCTACAAAATGGGCGACCTGACAGTTGCAGGTTCGTACACAGACAACGCGGAAGACGGTTTCGGCGAAGAGTGGATGCTTGGCCTCGGCTACGTGTTCAGCGCATACGCAGTCGGTATCGCCTTCGGTAGCGAAGACGGCGCGACAGACAACGACTTCTGGGCAGCATCCGTTTCCGGCGCGTTCAGCAACGTTGACTTCTCCTTCCTGGTTGCAGACAGCGACGATCAGGACGACGTTTCCTACGGTGCATCCATCTCCGTACCGGTTGGCGCGGCGACAAGCATCCAGGCAGTTGTAAACGACAACGGTCAGGACTCGGATGACACAGCATACGGTGTTGGCTTCCGCCACGACCTGGGCGGCGGTGTCTCCCTGCGCGGTGGTATCGGCAACAACCCGAGCGACAACACCGTTGCGGACCTGGGTGTGATCTTCAACTTCTGAGTTGAACACATCGCGTGATAATTGGGGCGGACCTTCAGGTTCGCCCCTTTTCTTTTGCGCAGCTTTCTTATCTGAGTAACTGACACCTGACAGGAGAAAGCCGCATGCCGCTCACAGACATATCCGACCGAATCTCCGCTGCAGAAGCCCGCGCGGGCAGACCGTCGGGTTCTGTCAGGCTGATTGCGGTATCCAAGGTCCAGCCGAACGAGCGGGTTGAAGCAGTTCTGAAGGCGGGTCACCGCTGTTTCGGCGAAAACCGCGTGCAGGAGGCTGCGGGCAAGTGGCCGGGGTTCCGCGAAACCTTTCCGGATGTCGAACTGCACCTGATCGGGCCGTTGCAAACGAACAAGGCGCGTCAGGCATTCGGGCTCTTTCAGAGCATCCATTCTCTGGACAGGCTCAAGCTGGCGAAGACTTTTGCGCGGCTCGCGGATGAAACGGGCACCTGTCCTGAGATGTTTGTCCAGGTGAACACAGGCGAGGAGCCTCAGAAGGCTGGCGTTCTCCCGGGGGATGCAGATGCCTTTGTGGCGGACTGCCGGTCTCTGAACCTGCCCGTCCGGGGCCTGATGTGCATTCCGCCCGCTGATGAAGAACCGTCGCTGCATTTCGCCCTGCTGCGCAAGATTGCGGAACGCAATGGGCTTGAGGGTCTCAGCATGGGAATGAGTGGTGATTTTGAATCAGCCATCGCCCTGGGCGCGACGCATGTACGTGTTGGTTCGGCAATCTTCGGGGAACGCACACCCGGGTAGGCGCATCGCAGAGGGCCGGCGTCAGCCTGCCAGTGCTTCGGGGACGATCAGGCGGGTTTGCAGAGTGATCAGCGGTGCAATCCGGTGCAGATTTCCGCGTGAAAATGCGATGCAGCCTTCAGTCGGAAACCCGGGACGCCGCTGCTGGTGCAGAAAAATCGCCGAGCCACGCCCTTTGACAGCATAGGGCCAGTTCCAGTCGGTCAAAAGGATAAGATCATAGAGCGGGTCGGCGCGGCGGAGCACTTCGTGGCTATGGGAATAGGGCGCCCGCACCATCATATTGTAGTCTTCATGCGTCACATCATCCGACCACAGATCCCCTGGTCCGATCGGAAGCGCCCAGTTCGTGGGGCGGGCCATTCTGTCCGGGCGGTACAGCATGCCAACAATACGGTGTGTCCCGCTGGGGGTGGCGCCATCACCCTCTTTCTTGCGCTTCGACACACCGCCCCGACCTAACGTGCAGGGCCAGTACAAGCCCCGGAAACGCAGGCCGCGCGGCGTAAGCACCATATCGAAAGGGCTCATTTCAGGTGCCCGGACTTACGGTGTTTGGTTTCCAGGTAAGCCTCGTTGTGCGGATTGTGACCCACGTGCAGCGGGACCCGCTCGGTGACATCAAGACCGCAGCTCTGCATCATACTGGTTTTGGCAGGGTTATTGGTCATCAGCCGGACGGCAGAAAACCCAAGCGAACGAAGAATATCTGCGCCCAGCCGGAAATCCCGCTCGTCGTCCTCGAAGCCAAGTCGGTGATTGGCTTCAACCGTATCGAACCCTTCATCCTGTAACGAATAGGCGCGCATTTTGTTTGCCAGACCGATGCCCCGCCCTTCCTGGTTCATGTAAAGCAGTACCCCGTGCCCTTCTGAACCCATCTTCGCCAGTGCTGCGCGCAGCTGCGGGCCGCAGTCACACTTCAGGGACCCCATCAGATCTCCGGTCACACAGGCCGAATGCAGGCGGGCGAGCACAGGACGCGACCGGTCTGGTCGACCGATCTCGATTGCGTAATGCTCTTCGCCGCCATCCTCTGGCCGGAATACATGCAGACGACCTGCTTCTGATACTTCCAGTGGCAGTCGCGCACTGACAACAGAATGCAGCGGGCTGCGTTCATCCAACGCTTCCCCGGCTGCGACGATGTCTAGCATCGTCAGACCGTGTTCAGTTGCAAAAGACGCAGCATCCGGAACAGACACCACAAAAGCAGCGGGCAGAAGCCTTGCTGATTTCACCATACGAACGGCCACGCGGTGCGCGCTGGCATCGCCGGTCCGGAGGCTGGAAAGGGGGCCTTTCATAGGGTTCATCAGATCACCGGCAGGGTCAGCAATGGACCGTACCCAGGCGGCATCCGCATCCGCGGGCATGCGGATCCGCGCAACATCACCGTCATAGGCGCGGGCGCGGAGTGTTTCTGCACGTCTGGCCGTAATGGTCAGAATACTCTCGTCGCTTACGGCTCTGAGACTGCGCAAACGGTCGGGATCCAGCGTTTCGGCGGCGACAAAAGCAACCGGATCGCTGCCGTTCAGCACGACCGGAACGCCCATGCGCAGGTCGGCGCGCGCCCTTGCCAGCCGTTCATTCAGGGTCGGAGCGATGGTCATGATGTTACAATGCCTGTCTTTTTTCGCGTTGATCCGGGGCAAACAGGCCGGAATTGAAACAATTTACCGCCGATGTAACACGAGGCTGTGAGAGAAATCACACCACGCTTGTCTGCAGCGGCACAAAAACACATTTGTTGTTGTAACACGAGGGAGAGATCCATGGCACAGCTGAAAAAGATACTGCTTGTAGACGATGATGACGATCTGCGCGAGGCGCTCAGCGAACAGCTGATCATGACCGAAGACTTCGATGTCTTTGAAGCCGCGAACGGCGCAGATGCCATGGTGCGGGCCAAAGAAGCACTCTACGATCTCGTCATTCTCGATGTAGGCCTGCCGGATACAGACGGTCGCGAGCTGTGCCGCCTGATGCGCAAGCAGGGCGTCAAAAGCCCGATTCTCATGCTGACGGGTCACGACAGTGACGCTGACACAATCCTGGGGCTCGATGCGGGCGCAAATGATTATGTCAGCAAGCCGTTCAAGTTCCCGGTTCTGCTGGCCCGCATCCGCGCGCAGCTCCGGCAGCATGAACAGTCAGAGGATGCGGTTTTCCAGTTGGGTCACTACACCTTCAAGCCGTCAATGAAGATGCTGATCACAGAAGACGAACGCAAAGTGCGTCTGACGGAAAAAGAAACCAACATCCTCAAATTCCTGTACCGCTCGACGGATGGCGTGGTGCCACGCGACGTTCTTCTGCACGAAGTCTGGGGCTATAATGCGGGTGTCACAACGCACACGCTGGAGACACATATTTACCGGCTGCGCCAGAAAATTGAACCAGATCCGTCCAATGCGCGCCTTCTTGTGACCGAATCAGGCGGTTACAGATTGATGGCATAGGGTGTCACGGACTTTTTTTGACCTGCGTCAATGAAACGTTAACCAAAGCGCCCTATCTGTTAAGTATCCCGCGCATGTCCGGGTCATGACATGCACCTCCCTGTTGGACTGGGCCGGGCTTAATGCCCGGTCTTTTTTTGTCCGGGGGGTGAATTTCCCGCTGAATGGTGTCTGGACAGGGTCCCTGTGCATCGGCGAGGCTATTGACTGTGTTCCCGACCCGGGGGCGTTTGAACGGTGCAGTAACCACCTGGGACCGTACGCGTCCGTATCAGCGCTCCCTTCACCCCAGCTCCAGGCTCGTGACTGCGTAAAACGCATGCCCACATGTCGGGCCGGGGCCGCGATACATTCGTGCCGTTCTGAAACCCGGTACTAAACAAAGCTCCCTGCACAGATCGGCAAGTCCCGAAGACGAGCCAGGCACATCAAGCGTAACGGGACCGCCGAACAGCGTGGCCGCGTGCCGGATCAGCCGGTCTGCGACCTGGGCATTATCTGCGACGAGTGGCCCGATTTTTGCACCTTCACGGCAGGCGCGCACGGTGCAGAACCCACTGCCTGACTGCCCGGCATCCAGGATCAGCGTTTTGCGTGTCTCGCATTGTGTGAGCCATGCCTCCAGATATGCGGTCTTGATCAGCCCGGAAGCTCTGGCTTCTTTCCCGACCAGCTTTTCAATTTCCGCAGGCCCAGCCAGAGTGACATCCGGATCGGTCTGACCATGGACAGTACCGCTGAACCTGGTCGTCCCCCCGGCATGGCTGAAACCGGAAACGGCATAGTTTTCCTGCTGCGCCTCCACGCCATCAAGCCCGATGGTACGTGCGCCTGCGTGCCCTGTTGCGTGCTGCCACAGGCCGAAGCCAATTCCCTTGCCCCGCCAGTCCGGACGGACGATGTAGAGTCCCAGAAACGCGAAACTGTCTGAGTGATTGACCACTGAAATCGCCGCAACGAGAGCCCCTTTAGGACTGGCGGCGACGAAAAACCCCTCCGGGTCCGCCTGGAAAAAGGCCGCAGCATCGTCAAGGCCTGGGTTCCAGCCTTCATCGGCGGCCCAATCCAGTACCGTGACAAGTTCAGACTGATCGGCGTTCCTGAAATCGATCATCTTTTCAGCGCATCTTTAAGGGAAACCGGCCCGGAATCGCGCTCTCTGAGGTCAAGCTGGGACAGCAGGTCAAGGAGATGCCCTTTCATAAGTTCCTCTGCAGATACTCCATCCTGTTGCCTCAAAGCGTCCACCAGCGCGTGATGCGCATTGCTTTCGCACAGTGCATTCCGCCGCCGCCAGTACAGGGCAATGACCAGCGAGGAGCGGGATATCAGCTGTCTCAAGAACTGTTCGATTGTCTGCTGGTCGGCAATTCGGGCGATGTCCAGGTGAAAGTCACCCGACAGTTTCAGCGCCAGGCCCGCTTCGTCGCGATCGAGTGCGGCGTGTTCGTTCTCAATATGACGTTCTAGCCGTGCTATGTCCGCGGCAGTGGCGCGTTGTGCGGCGGCGCGGGCCGTTTCCGGTTCGAGCAGGGCGCGGGCCTGAAAAACCTCCCGTGCTTCTTTCAGCGTAGGTCTGGACACAAAGGCGCCGCGATTCCGCTCAATCGTCAGCAGGCCCTGGTATTCCATGGACCGCAGCGCCTGACGCACGAGTGTCCGGCTTACGCCGAATATCTCGCAGACTTCGTCCTCCCGCAGCTTGGTGCCGGGTTGCAGGCGATGTTCGTGAACCGCCTGCGTAAGTTGCGCGACAATGTCGTCGACAGATGATGTCGCAGAATCGGTCGTAGCGGACATTCGGTTTCTCCTGCGCTGAACCTGCACCCCGACGCACCAGGTTTCAATATCTCACACAAACAGCGCTAAAATCGTATACAATCTCTGCCTATATTTTAGACAATACTTAGATCGTCTGGGGTGTTTTTAAGCATACTGCTGGTGCCCGAATTCTGTCCGGTGGATAGGACTTGGGTCTTCACAGTCTGACCCGTCACGGTGTTGGCAACCTTTGGGGGTGCCGATGAGCCGAACACTGGATCTTGAACTGATCAGTCTGACAAAACGATATGGTGATACCGTCGCCGTTGATGCGATCAGCTACCATTTCACTGCGGGCACATATGCCTGCTTGCTTGGGCCTTCCGGTTGCGGCAAATCCTCGACGCTGCGGATGATCGCCGGACATGAGGCCGAGTCAGACGGAGCCATAACCCTCGGCGGGCGCGATATTTCTCATCTGCCACCGGCGAAACGTGGCACAGCGATGATGTTTCAGAACTACGCGCTTTTCCCGCATCTGAGTGTGCGTGACAACGTTGCATTCAGCCTGAAAATGCAGGGTATCGACACCGCAAAGCAGCGTACCCGCGCCGGTGAAATGCTGGAACTGGTGGACATGATAGCCCTGGCGGACCGGTTGCCTGCGCAACTTTCCGGAGGGCAGCAGCAACGCGCCGCACTGGCACGCGCTTTGATCACGGAACCGGATGTTCTGCTGCTGGATGAGCCGCTGTCCGCGCTTGATCCGTTTCTGCGTGTCCGGATGCGCACCGAGCTCAAAAAGCTCCAGCGGGAACTTGGCATTACCTTTGTGCACGTCACACATGGTCAGGATGAAGCGCTTGCTCTGGCAGATGAAATTGTCGTTATGAACGCCGCGAAAATAGAGCAGGCCGGGAAAACCCGCGCTGTATTTGACGCGCCGCAAACGGCCTTTGTCGCGCGGTTTCTGGGCTCGCACAACGTCGTATCCATGCCTGGGGGAATGGTGGCAATCCGGTCAGACGCCCTCCGCATTACGCCGGCGGGAACTGCCAGGCTGCCGGGCACGATCACGAGCATTGAATATCAGGGCACGCATGTTGCGCTCACCGCTGCCGTACCCGGCGACCAGGAGGTGACTGCCGTGCTGTCCGACAGGGATTTCTTCGATGACCCGAAGAATCCGGGCGAGGCAATCGGCCTCGACTGGGAGGCTGAGGCGGCACACGCCCTGGCCGGATAATCAGACGACCAACAGAGAGGACACTGCAGATGACAACAATTTCCAAAGTGCGCTATTCGCGCCGGTCCGTACTGAAGTCGGGTGGCGCGGCGGTGGCGGCCGCCGCGCTTCCGGCTCCGATGGTATGGGGACAAGAGACAAAGAATATCACCTTGCGCCAGTTCGGCACCGGGGTGTCCAACCTCAACGAGGTGGCGCAGAAGGTCAAGGAAGACCTCGGCTTCACGCTGGAAATGACGGCGCTCGACTCCGACAGCGTGACACAGCGTGCGGCAACGCAGCCTGACAGCTTTGACATTGCTGACATCGAATACTGGATCTGCAAAAAGGTCTGGCCGACCGGCAACCTGCAGGCGATGGATACCTCGAAGATTGCCAACTACGATAAGATCGTCGGCATCTTCAGGGACGGGAAACTCACGCCCGAGAGCACCATTGCACAAGGCACGGCACCACACAGCGTGGGTTTTGTCGAAGGGCCGGACGGCACCGATTTTGTGGACAACGAATCCGGATGGATGACCCTGATCCCCACGATCTACAATGCTGATACGCTGGGCATCCGGCCGGATCTCATTGGCCGGCCGATCAGCAACTGGTCAGAACTCCTGAACCCGGAATTCAAAGGCAAAGCGTCCATTCTGGATATCTCGTCCATCGGGATCATGGACATGGCCATGGTTGTGGAATCGATGGGTGAATACACCTATCCCGACAAGGGCAACATGACCAAAGAAGAGATCGATCTGACCATCGGTATCTTCACCGAAGCCAAGAAAAACGGTCAGTTCCGGGCCTTCTGGAAGAGCTTTGATGAAAGCGTCAACCTGATGGCCTCGGGCGAAGTCGTGATCCAGTCCATGTGGTCGCCCGCGATCACGGCCGTGAAATCACGCGGTATTCCCTGCGTCTACCAGCCGCTGGAAGAAGGCTACCGGTCGTGGGGCGGTGGCATCGGCCTGTCCAAATCACTGACGGGCATGGAGCTCGATGCGGCCTATGAATATATTAACTGGTATCTGTCGGGCTGGGTCGGCGGTTTCCTGATGCGGCAGGGGTATTACTCGGCTGTGCCGGAGACATCCAAAAACTTCATGTCGGAAAATGAATGGGGTTACTGGTTCGAGGGCAAAGAAGCTTCTGACACGATCACCTCGCCCTTCGGGGATCCTCTGGCCCAGGCTGGTGAGACACGCGACGGTGGCTCATTCTACGACCGGATGGGGGCAGTGGCCTGCTGGAACGCCGTCATGGACGAAAACCAGTACATGGTTCGCAAATGGAACGAGTTCATCGCCGCCTGAGCGATGCGCGCCGGGGGGACACGCTCCCCCCGGCACATGACACCCAAGCAAACGACCGGGGCAGGTTTTGAAAAACAATTCGGTAACTGGCTGGCTTCTGGCCGCACCGCTTTCCCTGGTGCTGCTGGTCTTTCTGGTAGCGCCCATCGTGATGATCGTGGTCGTCAGCTTCTGGGGGGCCACAGAATGGTCGATCTATCCTGCATTTCTCTTTGACAATTATGCGTTTCTGCTGACTTCAGAAGTTACCTGGCGGGTGTTCCTGAACACCTTTCGGTATGCGCTGATCACCTGGATTTTTACGCTGCTCATCGGCTTCACCGTCGCCTATTACCTGGCGTTTCACATCCGCAGCATGACATGGCAGATTGCGTTGTTTTTGCTCTGCACCATTCCCTTTCTGACATCGAACATCATCCGGATGATTTCGTGGATCCCGTTCCTCGGTCGCAATGGGATTGCCAATTCGACTCTGATCTCCATGGGCGTGATTGATGAACCTGTGGAATGGCTGCTGTTCAGCGATTTTAGTGTGATCCTTGCCTTTGTGCATCTCTACACGTTGTTCATGGTGGTGCCGGTCTTCAACACGATGATGCGCATCGACAAATCCCTGATTGAGGCCGCGGCGGATGCAGGTGCCACCGGCTGGCAGACCCTCTGGTATGTGATTATCCCGCTGACCAAACCGGGGATCATGATCGGTACGATTTTCGTTGTGGCACTGGTCATGGGCGATTTCATCACGGTTCGGTTCATGTCAGGCAGTCAGTCCGCGAATGTCGGACGGATGATCCAGAATGACATCGGGTTGCTGCAATATCCGTCTGCGAGTGCAACGGCCGTGGTTCTGCTGATCACTGTGCTGCTGCTGATCGGGACGCTGCTGCGCTTTGTCGATATCCGGAAGGAGCTCTGATATGGAGCCGCGTCCCCGTTCCTTCTACTTTCTCACGGCGTTCTTCGTCCTGTTTCTAATCTTTCTCTATGGTCCCACGCTGACCATCGGTGTCCTGTCCTTTCAGGGGCCGGGGGGCGGTCTGACGTTTCCGATGCGGGGCGTGTCCCTGCACTGGTTCCGCGATCTGTTCGAGCAACAGGCTGTTGGAGACATCTGGGGCTCTTTCCGGCGGTCCTTTGTGCTGGGTCTGATGGTGATGGTGACCACCGTGGTCGTTTCAGTCATGGGTGGGCTGGCCTTCCGCAAGAGGTTCAGGGGGGCGGGCATCCTGTTTTACCTGATCATCACATCGCTGGTGATCCCCTCCATTCTGATCTCGCTGGGCGTGGGGCTGATCTGGTCGCAGTCGGGTTTGCCGGTACACTGGTCCGGGTCCGGCTTTGGTGCGCAGCTGACGTGGACACTGCCCTTTGGTCTGCTGATCATGTTCGCGGTCTTTAACCGCTTTGATCCTTCGTACGAAGAGGCCGCCCGCGATCTGGGTGCGTCGCCCTGGCAGGTGATCCGCCATGTTGTTCTGCCGATCATAGCCCCCTCGCTGATCGGTGTTGCCCTCTTCGGGTTCACGCTGAGCTATGACGAGTTTGCCCGGACGCTCCTGACCTCCGGCAGCTACAACACGCTGCCGCTGGAAATCTTTGGCATGACGACGAATGTGACAACCCCGGTCCTTTTTGCCCTCGGGACCCTGACCACGGTATTTTCCCTGCTGATCATTCTCGTATTCCTCGGGCTGGTCTGGTTCCTGAACCGGCGCCGCGCCCGGAAAGGGTCCGATGCCGGCGAGGGTCTGGTGTGACGGATGTGGTCATCATCAACCCAAACAGTACGGCGTCCATGACCGCGGCCATGGTGCAGGTTGCCAGCAGGGCTGTGCCCGCTGTGCGGTTCGAGGGCTGGACCTCCCGTAAAGGCCCGCCCGCGATACAGGGTACCGCCGACGGAGATGCAGCGACCCCACCGCTGCTGGAACTTGTCGCGCGCGCCTCTGCAGAGGGTTATGACGGCATTATCATCGGATGTTTTGATGACACGGGGTTGCGGCAGGCTGCAGAAATCTCCGCCTGTCCGGTCATCGGTATTGGCCAGGCATCCTATCACTATGCGGCGCTCCGGCAGTGGCGCTTCAGCGTCGTGACAACGCTGTCCGTATCGGTCCCGGTTCTGGAAACCAATATCAGGTCGTCCGGGCTCGATGCTTCTCTGGGACGTGTCCGCGCGTCAGAAGTTCCCGTACTGGAACTGGAGAAAGATCCGGGTCAGGCGGGGTCTGCCATCAGAGCGGAAGCCATGAAAGCGCAGAGCGAAGATGACATAGCCGCGGTCGTTCTGGGATGTGCGGGCATGGTGCAGGTTGTGTCTGATGTAAGGCAGGCGCTCGACATCGAAGTCATTGACCCTGTTGAATGCGCCGCGCGCTGCATGACCTGGCTGACCTGAAAAAATCCGAGCCCATGGCGCTGAAGCGGCTCTGTCCCCTGCCAAAGCCCCGTCACGCCCGAAGCTGCGCATCCCGTATCAGTGCCGCAAGACGGAAAAACCCATGGGCCATTTTTGTGTAGGGCGTCAGCAGAAAGAACGCAGCAACGGCACCGAGATGCAGCGCCAGCACCGGCGGCATCAGTGGTGTTTTCCCAAGCCAGTAAAGGGCTAGTCCGCTGGCGCCTATGAACCCCAGCAGCGCAATAAACGCTGTATCAGCGGATCTGGTCGCAGGATCTGACAGACCGGCATCCGCGCGTTGCCTGAGCACCAGCATCCAGACACAGCCAAGCGTCAGAAGGATACCTCCCGGTACGCCAAGCAGTTTGGGAGGGGACAGGAACGGGTAGGGCGCGGGCCAGCCGAAAGCATAGTGCAGGACGGTCCCGCTGACGGTTGAGGCAAAACACAACAGGAACCCGTACATGACTGAATGATGCGCATAGCGCCTCGCGGAAGAGAAGCGCTCGCCCTTTTCAAAATTGCACCCTTCGCCGTGCCCACCTTCAAGGTCTTTCATCCTTGCGGCGCGACCAAAGGCCCGGGTTACCTGTGACCAGGTGATCCTCTGTCCGCCAATACTGCGCCAGTAACCGTGCAGGCTGAAACCGAGAATGAGCAGAGGTAGCACAAAGGCCGGCGCAAAGATGGCGACCATCGCCGCATGCGACAGAACAGCGTAAAATCCTTCTCCGGACGCTGGCGCGAGCGCGCGGATGGCCATGAAAAGCCCGGCGAAACCGGCCAGCGTTGCCAGTACTGTGCCAGCGGCGTTTTTCAGAAACAGATGGGCAACAGGCCCTGGCCAGACGTGGTCCTGCCAGCTTTCGGTGCGGACCTCCGCCAGGGCGCGGGGCAGATTGAGGGCAAATTCATGCGGTTCGGTGTACTGGCAGGCGTAATAGCAGCCACGGCAGTTGTGGCACAGATTTGCGATCTGCGTGATGTCCGCGTCCGCGAAGGTCCGCAGCCGGGTTATCGCGGGGAAGGCCGAGCAATAGCCTTCGCAATAACGGCAGGCATTGCATATCCCGAGTTGCCGCCGCGCCTCTTCATAAGTTTCTGTTGAGGGTGCGTCATACATCTGCGGCCGCCTCTCTGCCTGCGATATGTCCAAACACTGAACCGAGTGTCATGCCGAACCCTGCCAGATAACCCTGACCCAGGACCGAGCCCGCCATGATCTCTCCTGCGGCCCAAAGGTTACGCATTCTGCCTGATGGTCCCGTCACCCGCGCGGTTTCATCAACTTTCAGGCCCAGATAGGTAAAGGTCACACCGGGCCGGAGCGGGTAGGCATAAAAGGGCGGATCAGTGATCGGCCGGGCCCAGTTTGTTTTCGGCGGCGTGAGGCCCTCGGTCGAAACTCCATCCAGTTCGGTTGGCCTGAAATCACCTGGCTGGCAGGCTGCATTGAACCCATCAATCGTTTGCACCAGTGTATCAACCGGCAGTCCCAGCTTTCGTCCCAGCTCTTCGGGCGTATCTGCCTGAACGGGCGGAAAGACAGATGGCATGAAAAGGTCGCGCGACTTCGAATCGATGATCGCATAGCCGATCTGATCCGGTTGTGCAGCAACGAGGCGCCCCCAGATCGCGTATCGCTTCGGCCAGACATCCTCGCCTTCGTCATAGAACCGTTCGCCGTTGCTGTTCACGACCACCGAAAAAGGTACACAGTCCAGCCGGGTCACGATGCCGCCGTCAAATTTTGGAGCGCGGCCGTCGATGGCAACGGCATGGCACTGGGTCGGATCACCGACACTTTCCATTCCCTGATCCAGAAGGTCACGCAGCACGACACCGCGGTTGTAGGGCGTTCCCCGGATCAGGAAGTTCTTTGCGGCAGGTCCCCATGCACGTGCCAGCCAGTCCGTATCCGCCTGAAATCCACCGGAGGCGACGACAACACTTCCGGGATTGAAGCGGTGTTCCTGACCGCTGATCCGGGCGGTTACTTCGGTGATCCTGTCCCCGCTGACGGTCAGGTGATCGACATGTGCGTCGCAGAATGTCGCGACGCCCTTGTCTTCTGCCTGCGCATAAAAGGCGTTTACCAGAGCCTTGCCGCCGCCGAGGAAGAAGGCATTCGTTCTCGACAAAGACAATGTTCCCGAAAGCGATGGCTGAAACCGCACGCCGTGTTCTTCCATCCAGCGATAGGCCTGAGCTGAGTTTTCAATGGCGATGCGCGCAAGATCGGGGTCTGTTTTGCCTTTTGTGACCTTTAGCAGATCGTCCATGTATTCTTCAGCCTGATAGCTGCCGGTCAGCACACCAAGCGGGCCCTCATGCATGCAGCGGAAGTTCCGCGTGTGTCGTGAGTTTCCTCCACGGTAAGGCTTTGGCGCTGCCTCCAGAACCGTCACAGACCTGCCGGCCTCGCGCGCTGTCAGAGCTGCGGTCAGCGCGGCATTCCCGCCGCCGATGACGAGTACTTCTGGTGACAGATCAGGCTTTCCGGCCTTTGACATCTCTGGAATCCTCCGATACGCTTCTTGTATCCAAATGGATACAAAAGGCAAGCTCTATGTCGGAACCCCGGAAATCCAGTGGTGAACAGGCCTATGACGCGCTTCTGCACGAAATCCGTGCCGGCACCTTCCGTCCCGGAGATCGTCTGCGCGAAGAGGAAGTTGCCGCGCGTCTGACCCTGTCGCGCACGCCGGTACGTGAAGCGCTGCGCCGCCTCGAAAGTGACGGGATTGTCGAGCACAGGCCGCGGGTTGGTGCCGTGATCCGGTCGCTTGCACATACAGAAATTGTTGAGCTCTATGAAATGCGGATCGTATTGGAACGCACCGCCGCGGAAATGGCTGCAAAGCATGGTGCGGAGGCTGAATTCGACGCGCTGGATGCGATGAACGATCAGATAGAGGCAAACCGGGACAAGCCCGCGCTGGGTGCGGCGATCAATCAGGATTTTCACAAAGGCCTTTATCTTGCTGGCCGCAACCGGTTCCTGCTGGAGGCCTCAAGGGCGCTCAATAACGCTCTGCTGTTGCTGGGCCCCACGACCTACACCGACCCCGACCGTATTGATGTCGTCGTGCGCCAGCACCGTGCGATCATCACCGCCCTGCGGAATGGCGATGCCGAAGCAGCAGGTGTTGCGGCCGAAGCCCATCTGCAAACCTCTCTTCTGCATCGTCTCAAAGGGGTCAGCGCGTGATTCCCATTTTCAGCGCGTTCGCCGTTGCTGCAACCGGTGTTGCTGCTTTCCACTGGCTGGCGCTGCCACTGCCCTGGCTGCTCGGCCCTATTGCGGCCTGCCTGATCGCCGCTCTGGTGCGCGTTCCGCTGGGCAGCCTGCCCACAATCAACGCCGGTATGCGCACCATTCTGGGCGTTGCGGTCGGTGCCACGCTGACGCCTGCCGTACTGGCCAGTTTTCCTGCGATGTGGCCGACGCTGATCCTGGTTCCGGTAATGATTGCGGTGATCGGTGTGGTTGGCGTTCCCTATTTCCAGAGGTTTTGCGGGTATGATTTCCCCACCGCTTACTATGCAACGATGCCCGGTGGTCTCCAGGATATGATTGTATTCGGCGAAGAGGCGGGCGCCAATGTCCGGACCCTGAGCCTGGTCCATGCAACCCGCGTGCTGGTCATCGTCGTCAGCCTGCCGTTTCTGACCAGCAGCATCTGGGATGCGGACCTGATGGCGCCACCCGGTGCGCCGGCGACCAGCATTCCGCTGGCAGAACTGGCGCTGATGGTCTTCTGCGCGATTGCCGGATGGCGGGTGGCAAAACGGGTCGGAATGTTCGGGGCGTCGATCCTGGGGCCTTTGATCCTGACCGGCGCCTTCGCTGTAACAGACCTGCTGCACAACCGCCCGCCGGCAGAGGCCATCTGGGCGGCGCAGTTTTTTATCGGCATGGGGATCGGCTGCAAATACGCTGGCATTACAATGGCCGAAGTGCGCCGCGACCTGGTGGCGGGGCTTGGGTTCTGTGTCCTGCTGATCCTGCTGACGGTCCTGTTTGTTGAGGCCATTTACGGCCTCGACCTCGCACCGGGCATGGAAGCCCTGCTGGCCTTCGCGCCGGGCGGACAGGCAGAACTGACCGTGCTTGCACTGATTGTCGGGGCAGACGTCGCCTTTGTTGTGGCGCATCATGTGCTGCGGATACTGGTGGTGATCCTTGGCGCACCGGTTGCGGTGCGTCTCTTCAGCCAAACACCCCGGGGTTGATCATGTGGATAGGCGCCCCCCGGGCCCATGCATTCACCTGTTCAAAAATGTCGCTGAACTGCAGATCGAATTCATCCTCGGTCACATACCCAAGATGCGGTGTCGGCAAAACGTTCGGATGGGTCAGCAAAACATGTGACGTATCCCGCAGAGGTTCGGTGTCAAAGACATCTACGGCCGCATGGATGCGCCCGCGCCCGATTTCGGTCTCCAGAGCGCCCGTCTCTATCAGACCCGCCCGGGAGGTATTCACCAGCAGGCTGCGCGGTGCCATCGCCGCCAGATCATCCGCCGTGATAATGCCGCGCGTTGTTGGTTTGAGACGGACGTGAAGCGACACGACATCTGATGTGGCGAAGAACGCTTCCCGGTTGTCTGCAACCGTTTCTCCGTCTGCGATCGCTCTGGCGCGGCCTTCCTCTGACGACCACCACTGGATTTCCATGCCAATCGCTCTGGCGTATTCAGCGACGGCACGCGCAATGCGGCCATACCCATAAAGGCCCAGTGTCCGGCCACGGAGCGTTCGGCCGACACCCGCCTGCCACCCGCCTGCCCGGATCGATGCGACCTGTTCCGGTATCTGCCGGTAGCTGGCCAGAATGAGCGCCAGGGTCATTTCCGCAGCGGCATAGGACGGCGTTCCGCTGTGCATGTTGGAGCACAACAGCACACCGTGCCGCGTACAGGCATCGACATCGACGTGAGGATAAACCGAGCGTTGGGAAATGAGTTTCAGGTTGGGAAGCTGTTCCAGGAGTTTTGCGCCAATGGCCGTACGTTCGCGAAAGAGCACCAGGGCATCGGCGTCCTGTAGACGGGTGGCCAGTTTCCCCGGATCGGGCTCATGGTCTGTCCACACCGTGACGTCATGACCCGCCAGCATGCTGAAACAGGGCAATCCGCGTAAAGTATCGAACCAGTCATCGAGGATATGAACTTTCATGACCGGCTCCAGACAGAACCCGGGATGAACACATCCCCGCGCGCGAGCAGGCGTGCCGTGCGTGTCAGCCCGGCAGCACGGACGGCAAAGCTCTCACCGTCGGTCTCAACATCCATGGACACATCCAGAAGACCCATCGGGTGCTCCAGCCTCAACTGAACCGGCGTGTGATTGGGCGGCGCAAGTATTCCCGCCGCAATAGTACCCGGACACAGAAGGCAGGCAGACAGACACTGGGATCCGGTAACCGCCAGGCTGGGATGGCAGTTTTTCGGCATAAAATACCGTGTCAGCACATGGCCGCCGTTCACAGGCGGGGCAACCAGACCGAATTTGGGTGTAACTGACTGTGACACGTCCCCCATGCCCATCAAACGACCCGCTTCCTGGCGGATCGGTTCCATCCGTTCATAAAAGGCACGGTTGGCGTCCAGGTCCGCGGCGCTTTCCTGTCCGGTCATGCCAAAGTCCCGGGCACGCGCGATCACCATCGGCATGGCGACATCAATGCAGGTCACCTCAATACCATCAATGACGTCGATGCGGTTGCCGGTGGGGAACATGGCACCGGTTGTCCCGCCGGTCACATCCATGAACATCAGACCGATGGGCGCAGCTGTTCCCGGAACGCCGTCAATCTGCACATCCCCGTCATAGCGGACGCGGCCCGCTTCGGTCTGCACCTGTGCGGTGACCCGTGCGCCGGTGTTGACCGCCCGGATCCGGACCTCAGTCAGGTCGCCTGTGGCCGGGACAAGCCCCATTTCAATCGCCGCCGGACCCACGCCCACCAGAATGTTCCCGCATGTCGGCCGGAAATCGACCTGCCTGTCTTCGACGCTGACCTGTGCGAAGAAGTAATCGACATCCGTCTGATCATCCTGCGAAGGAGAGAGCATGGCCACTTTGGTCGTGACTGCTGCGCCACCGCCGATGCCGTCGATGTTGAGCGGGTGGCCCGAGCCCACCATGGCTGTCAGAACCTCAGCCAGGGCATCGCGGTCTTCGGGCAGGTCCGCGCGGTTCAGGTACGGACCGCGTGAGGTGCCGCCGCGCATGAACAGAAAGGGTATTGCTGTCTGTGTCATGTCAGCGGCCACGGCAGGTCAACGTAGCTTTGCAGCAGGCCCGCGGGGAAGTCCCGGTTCAGCGTACCCGCCATAAAACAGATAAAGGCGATGCCTGCAGCTGTGTAACCGGCAGCAAATCCCCAGCTGCGTCCGGCCCGCAGGCGGATGAACGCAAAGAGGAATATTGCCAGTGCGAGGATGAAACCGAGAAGAGCCGTGAGCACAAGGAGCCCGGCGAACCATGCCAGCGTGGGCCACAGACCATGCTGGCTGTCTTCCTCAGCCTCGCGGTCGGCAAAGAGCGCGTGGGTTTCCGGCTTCAGCATCATCTGGATCAGGACGATCACGCTGGCCAGGATCGCAACACCTGCAACAAACGTGGGGAACACGCGGTCCGCACTGGCGTAATCCGGGATCATTGCGGCATTTGTGTATGCCACGATCAGATAGCCCAGCACCGCCAGCAGAAAGATCATCGGCGCGCGTTTGTCACCGGAGTTCACGTCGCCCTCGGCCATGATGGTCTTTGCCTGGCGCAGGCCCAGAACGACCGAGATCAGCGTGATGATGATCAGGACGATGACGATCGGCGAAAAGATATAGTCGATGCCTTCCTCAAACCCCCGGCGGAACCGGCTCTGGGCGATTTGGACGGCCTGGTTGGCATAGGTTTCAGCCGGATTAGACAGCACGAAACCGATCAGGAATGCAGGGCGCGACCAGTCAAACCGCCGCATCATGATGCCCAGCAGTCCGATGGCAAAAAGCGCCACTAGGTCCATGATGTCCTGGCCGGACTGGAACGCCGCAAAGGAAATGATCATGAACAGGAAGGGTGCCAGCAGCGCAAAGGGGATTGTGGTCAGTCGGGCAATCCCTCCGGACGCGGCGATGCAGATCAGCGTGCCGACGACATTTGCGAGCGCCAGCAGCCAGACGATGGCATAGGTGATATCCAGGTTGTTCTTCAGCATGGAAGGACCGACTTCGATGTTCCCCGAGCCCAGCAGGGCAATGGCCCCGATAAAGATCGCCATGGAACCGGAGCCGGGGATGCCAAAGAGAAGTGTCGGCACAAGACCGCCGCCTTCCTTGGCGTTATTTGAACTTTCCGGCCCGATAACGCCCCGGACCTCGCCCTTGCCGAAGTTTGATTTGTCTTTGGTCGTCTGAACCGAATGGCCATAGGCGATCCAGTCAACAACGGAGCCGCCCAGCCCGGGAATAACACCCACGACAACGCCGATGATCGAGCAGCGCACAGAGAGCCAGATGTTGGCAAACCAGTCCCGGACACCGCTGATCCAGCCGCCGCCCAGAGGTTTGCGATCCGAGATTGCGCGGTCCTGGCGCAGCAGGGCCACGATTTCCGGGATCGCGAAAATGCCCAGACCAACAATTACCAGTTTGAGGCCGTCAACGAGGTAGGGCATGTCATAGGTTGCCATGCGCAGTTCACCGGCGCTGTCGCCTTCGCCGATGGTGCCGATCATCATCCCGAGACCTGCTGCAGCGATGCCTTTCAGCGCGACGCGGCCCGCCAGAATACCCACCATCGACAGGCCAAAGATTGTAATCATCAACAGCTCGGGCGTGCGGAATTCCAGCACGATCGGACGGGCTATCAGAATGAAAACTGTCAGAAAGGCAGCGCCAACGAGGCCGCCAAAGAGAGATGACGCGAAAGCTGCTGAGAGCGCCCGTGCGGCCTGCCCCTTTTTGGCCATCGGGAACCCATCAAGGACTGTGGCCTGACTGGCCGATGAGCCGGGAATGCCCATGAGAACCGAAGCAAACGTGTCCGAGGTTGGCACAACGGCCACCATGCCGATCATCAGAGCGAGACCAAGCACCGGGTCCATGCCGAACATGAAGGGCAGCAGCAGTGACAGACCCGCGATGCCGCCGAGCCCCGGGAAGACCCCGATGCACAGCCCCATCACTACGCCCAGTACGAGATAGCCCAGGACGATGGGTTGCAGGATCAGACCCGCCGCGTCGGACAGCGCGGGCATTGCTACGGACAGCACTTCCATAGTCACGACCTTTCAGGAAAGTTCGGGCGATGGCCGTTGCGGCGCATGCCTCAGACAAAAAGGGCGGGAGTGATCCCGCCCTTTGATCTGTTATTTGAGCGTGACGCCGTAGCGGTCAGCGAGCCATCCTGTGACGAACTCTTTGGCTTCCGCCGGTACCAGCGTGGCAGATGCCATCGCACCGGTCGCTTCACCGCCCGTCATCTGAGGGTATACGCCCAGACGTCCGGCTGAGATTTCCGCGAAGTCGGCGCGTGCCTTGATCGCCTCGAAGGCAGCTGTGTATGTGGCGATCGCGTCATCGGATGCGCCGGCCGGCAGGAAAACCATTTTCTGGGCGGGGAAACCCGCGACGAAAAACGCCTTCCATGCATCCCACTGTGTGCCGGAGGTTTCGCAACCTGGTGTCGCGTCACAGACTTCCTTGAAAGTGGGCATGTCGGGGAAGGTCGGATCGCGGACGATGTTCCCGTCCGCATCCAGCGCACCCCAAGACATCATCGGCACCGCGGTACCCGCTTCGACCAGCGGGGTTACACCCGACAGGAACGAAGAAGAGGTCTGATAATCGATATTGGCCTCGCCACGCTCGAACATCAGCCGGCCATCGCCGCGTCCTTTGATACCAAAGACCGGTTCTACGTTGAGGCCCAGCATTTCCCAGGCGAGCAGCGGTACAAGGTCAAGGCGTGTGGCGCCCTGGCTGCCGTAGATAAAGTCCTCGTCCTGAAGCCCGGATGCATCAAGACCGTCCATTTTCGCGGAAAGCTCCGGGGGCAGATAGGCTACACCGCCGGTTCCGGATGCCAGTACAACATTCCAGTCATTGTATTCGTAACGCACACGCGGATCGCCGAGCAGATAAGGAAACTGTGTCGAACCGGACGAGCCGAAGATCAGCGTACCTTCGCTGTCTGCGTAATCCTGCTCCTGGAACCAGTTCGCCCCCTTGGTGGAGCCGGCGCCCGGCATGAACTTCACAACGACCGTTGGCTCGCCCGGCAGGGCTTCGGACAGAAGCGGTGCGTAGAAGTTTGCCCATTTTGCGGATCCGCCGGTTTCCGAGAAGGGAATAACCCATTCAACGGTTTTACCTGCAAGGTCGATTCCGTGCCCGCCTGCAGAAGCAGATGTGGCAAGGCTTGCCGCCGCTGCAGCCACAAGGCCACAGGCCACACGGCGCGAGGTTTTCATCATTGTCATGTCTCTCTCCCAGTTTTCTGACCCTTGCCGGGCCATCCTCCCAAAGCGGGTGATTCCCGCCTTTCGGAAAAAAGGTTAAGGGATGAAGCTTGCATCAAGCCTTCATCGCCGCAAAAAATGGCACATGCGCATTACGCTCATCGAAGACAACGCCAGCCTGAGAAAGGGTATCACCTATCGTCTGAATGACGAGGGACACACCGTTGATGCCCTGACTGATGGTTTGCAGGCAGAAGACTTTCTGCGCGCGGAAGACAGCGATCTGATTATTCTGGACATCAACCTGCCCGGTCAGTCGGGTCTTGATGTGCTGCGCGGCATGCGGCTGCGCGATGATCCGCGCCCGGTTATTCTGCTGACTGCGCGCGGGGAAACCGAAGACCGGGTAACAGGCCTAGACGCCGGGGCTGATGACTACCTGGTTAAACCTTTTGAAATGGACGAGCTGGTCGCGCGGATCAGGGCATTGTCGCGCCGTCGCCAGGTCAGCCTCAGAACGACTGTGACACTGGGTGATCTGACCCTGCAGATGGACCCGCCCCAGCTTTTTGCCGTGACGGGAACTGTGGATGTGCCGCGCCGTGAGCTGACTGTTCTGGCAACACTGGCCCGGTCCGTTGGTACAGCAATGAGCAAGACACATCTGCTCGATGCGGTTTACGGCGTGGGCGCGGAAGCCGACGAAAAGGTGATCGAGGTCTATGTATCGCGTCTACGCAAACGCCTGGCGCCGCATGGCGTCAGAATTCTGGTGCAGCGCGGGATCGGGTATTACCTTGAGGTTCCGGGATGACACGGGCTGTTTCGCTGCGGGCGCGCCTGATCCTCGTCATCCTGCCCCCGATCCTCTCGGTTGCGGTGCTGGCCGGGCTCTGGCAGCTGAACAACGCGCGGCAGACCGCAGAGCAGGTCTTCAACAAGTCACTCCTGGCGGCCGCTCTGGCCGTTGCCAATGACGTGGCCATTTCGGGCGGTGATGCGCTTTCTGTCCGGACGCGCGATATTCTGGCCAGTACGTCGGGTGGGGTGGTATTTTATCATGTCTATGCGCCCGACGGTGTCATCGTTGCAGGATACGCAACGCCGCCTGTCGGGATCGACCGGGACGGCGGGCAGGTGACGGATCCGACCTATTTCACAGCGCGTTATCTTGGCCGTGACGTGACCGGCGTCCGGCTCCGGACCCAGACTGAGATCGACGGGCTGCAGGGCCTTTACACGACCACAGTCTGGCAGGATGGCGTCGCACGCGACGGTTTTGTGCGGGATCTGGTCATTCAGTCTCTCGCGGTGCTCGTAACAATCCTTGCTGCACTCGGTGTCATTGTCTGGTTCGGGGTGCGCCTGGGCCTGCGGCCATTGCTGGATCTGGAGCAGGCCATCGCACAGCGTTCGGGCGAGGAGCTGGGCCCCATAAGGCGCGCAGTACCTACTGAGGTTTCCGGCATTGTGGGCACGCTGAACCGGCTTTTCGGGCAGGTGTCACGAAGCATGCAGGCTCAGTCAGACTTTGTGGCGAATGCGGCTCACCAGCTGCGCAATCCGATTGCCGGTGTTCTCAGTCTCGCCGAGGCCGTCAACAGCGCGAAGACGCCGGAACAGGTCAGGGAACGGTCAGAAGATCTGCTGGAAGCGGCAAGGCGTACGGCGGATCTGACGCAAAAACTGCTGGTGCTAGAGCGGGCGCAGTCGATGTCGCAATCGATCGCCTTTGAGGACATTGACCTGACCGTATCGATCAGAGAGTGGATCGGCGGTGATCACAGGTTCGGAAAGTCCGGTGTGACACTGACCCTGTCGCTGCCACAGGAGCCTGTGATGATACGGGCGGATGCGACAATGCTGCGGGAGGTATTTGTCAATCTGACCGACAATGCATTTGCGCATGGCGGAGCCGCCCTCTCAGAAGTTGAGGTGCAACTCGATGCGCAGGGCGGCCATGCAAACATAAGGTTCAGAGACAACGGCAAAGGGATACCCGACGCCGACATTGAGCGCGCGCTGAAACGGTTTGTCCAGCTGGGCGAGACCGGCACCACCGGGCTTGGCCTGTCGATTATTTCCACGATCATCGAGGGTCACGATGGCAGGTTTTCCGTGGCCCGAGGGCAAAGCGGGTTCAGCGCAACGATCCGCCTGCCATTGGTTGCATGAGTTGCGCAGTCACGGGCTTTTGCTCGGATAAGGCACAGTCACCTGACGGTTTCTGACAGGATCCTGCCCGCCGGGCATGGTCTCCCACAGCGCGCCACTGTAGGGTGCCGGAACGTCTGATTTGGGAGCGACACAGATGTCATTTTCTCTTGCCACCTGGAACATCAACTCCGTGCGTCTGCGCGAGGAAATCGTGCTCAGACTGATGAGCGAGGAAGCGCCGGATGTTCTGTGTCTGCAGGAGTGCAAAAGCCCGGTCGAGAAGATCCCGCTCGAAGCATTTGCAGCAGCCGGATACACGCACAGCGTCGCCCGTGGCCAGAAGGGCTACAACGGTGTGGCGATCCTGTCGAAACTGCCGATTCGTGAGGCGGGGTCGATGGATTTTGCGTCTCTGGGTCACGCACGCCACATCGCAGGCGAACTTGAGAACGGCGTGACGATCCATAACTTTTATGTACCGGCAGGTGGGGACAAACCGGATCGCGCCATCAATGAGAAGTTTGGTCAGAAACTGGATTATCTGACCGGTATGCGCGACTGGTTCCGGGACAGCCGCCCCGAAAAATCAATTCTTGTGGGCGATCTGAACATTGCTCCCCGCGAAGATGACGTCTGGGATCACAAGAAACTCCTGAAAGTGGTCAGCCACACGCCCGTTGAGGTCGAACACCTCGCCGAAACACAGGACGCGGGCGGATGGGTGGATATCACCCGTCAGGACATACCGGAGGGGCGTTTGTACAGTTGGTGGTCCTACCGCTCCCCGGACTGGGACGGCGCAGACAAAGGACGGCGGCTGGATCACATCTGGGCAACGTCCGACATTTCCGGCGCGGGACATTCCAGCCGGGTCCTGCGAAATGTACGCGGCTGGGACAAGCCCAGCGACCATGCGCCCGTTTTCGCCTCTTTTGACCTTTGAATTCGCTCCGGCGGTCCCATATAACGCAGACGCAACAGAACAGAACGGGCGACAAGATGGATCTGAACCTTGGTGCGACACCCGCTGCGGATGACCTGATCAAAGACAGCACCGAAGCTACCTTTATGGCTGACGTGGTTGAGACCTCGCAGTCTGTACCGGTGATTGTTGATTTCTGGGCACCGTGGTGTGGCCCCTGCAAGACCCTCGGCCCACAACTGGAGGACGCCGTTCGTGGCGCCAAAGGTGCGGTGAAGATGGTCAAGGTCAACGTCGACGAGGCGCAGATGATTGCAGGTCAGCTGCAAATCCAGTCGATCCCGACCGTCTACGCGTTCTACAAAGGCCAGCCAGTCGATGGTTTTCAGGGGGCAGTTCCGCCGTCCGAGATCAAGGCATTTATCGACCGTGTGGTAAAAGCGGCCGGCGGTGAGGCCCCGGGCGACACACTGGCTGACGCGCTTTCCGCTGCTGAGGAAATGCTGGGTGAAGGTGCGGCTGCGGATGCGGCACAGACATTTGCCGCGATCCTCGGCGAAGATCAGAACAATGCCGCGGCCTATGGCGGTCTGGTACGGTCGCATCTCGCGCTGGGCGAACTGGATCAGGCAGAGGCCATCCTGAACGGCGCTCCTGCCGAAATCTCGAAATCACCTGAGCTTGAAGCCGCACATGCACAGCTTGAGCTTGCCCGCCAGGCCGAAGGTGCAGGTCCGCTTGATCTGCTGAAGTCTGCGGTCGAGGCTGATCCGTCTGATATGCAGGCACGGTTTGACCTTGCACAGGCGCTGCATGCCAGCGGCGACGTCGAAGCAGCTGTTGATGCTTTGCTGGAACTTTTCCGTCGTGACCGGGAGTGGAATGATGGTGCTGCAAAAACGCAGTTGTTCACTATTTTCGAAGCGCTGAAGCCCAATGATCCGGTCATGCTGAACGGCCGTCGCAAACTGAGTTCTATGATATTTGCCTGACCGCCCTGACGGGCTACGTCGGTTTGTATGATGAACGCTGCAGAGCTTCCCGAGACCATTGCCATTTTCCCGTTGCCGGGCGCTCTGCTGTTGCCGCGGGCCCGGCTGCCGCTGCACATTTTTGAGCCGCGCTACCTTCAGATGCTCGAGGATGCACTCAAGACTCCGACCCGTCTGATCGGGATGATCCAGCCTAACGAGATTCCGGGGCGCACCGGAAATGGCCTGCACACAATCGGTTGCGCGGGCCGGATCACACAGTTTTCGGAAACAGAAGATGGCCGGTATCTGATCACACTTGGAGGCATCTGCCGGTTCCGGGTCAAACGCGAAGTGGAAGGTTTTACGCCCTACCGCCGATGCGATGTGCAATGGGATGGTTTCGACCGGGATCTGGGTCCGGAAGAAAAAGACGATGGGTTTGCGCGGGATGAATTTCTTGTCCTGCTGGAGCGCTATTTCGATGCGCGCGAACTGTCGGCCGACTGGGATACTCTTCAGGATGCTGACGATGAACTGCTGATAAACTCTCTGTCGATGATGCTCGATTTTGATCCCGAGGATAAACAGGCACTGCTTGAGGCACCCAGCCTCTCGACGCGGCGGGAAACGCTCGTTACGCTGATTGAATACACGCTGCGGGGCGGCACAGAAACTGAGATGATCCAGTGAATGATACAGACACGGTGATTGACCGCCGGATGCTTGAGGCACTGATCTGCCCGCATACCCATACAACGCTTGAATATGATGCTGCCCGTCAGGAACTTGTTTCCCGTGCGGCCAATCTGGCGTACCCGATCCGGAACGGTATTCCTGTTATGCTCACGGACGAAGCACGCTCGCTCGACTAAAGCGGCTGGCCTTTCAGCAAGCGCGGCAGTTCACCGGTCAGACCCGCGGCTTCGCGGATGAAGCCACGGCGCAGGCCCGGCATCTTACCGATCAGCCCCATGGCGATGTCACGCGTGGCACGCAGAACAGGGTTATCGTTTGAAAACAGCCGGTTGAAAGTGTCTGTCGCCATTGCGAGCGCTGTATTGTCGAACCGCCGCCACGTCTGATAGCTGCCAAGCGTCACCTCAGACCCGATATCCTCGCCGCGCCTGTGTGCATCAGTGATGACTTCGGCCAGGGCTGCAATGTCCCGGAAACCGGCATTCAGCCCCTGACCTGCAATCGGATGCACGCCATGAGCCGCATCGCCCACGAGCGCTGTACGCGGGGCTATCATGCTGCTGGCCAGCGACAGTGACAACGGATAGGTATAGCGCGCGCCGGCGAGGCTGATTTCCCCCAGAAAACTGCCGAAACGCGGCCGCAGCACCGACAGGTAGTCTTCGTCGTTCATCGCGTGTATGCGCGCGGCATCTGAGGCGGTTTCGCTCCAGACGATTGAACTGCGATTGCCCGAGAGTGGAAGAATGGCAAGCGGACCAGGTGGCATAAAGAACTGATGGGCCACACCATTGTGCGGCTGTTCGTGTGAAATTGCGCAGACGAGCGCGGTCTGCTGATACGGCCATCCGGTACGGCCAATACCGGCGCGTTCCGCAGTACCGGAGTTCCGCCCGTCGCAACCGGCCAGTAACCGTCCACTGACGCGACGGCCATCGGCGAGCGTAACAGTCACGCCTGCAGGTCCGGTTTCCTGTGCCACGACAGCCACGCCGCTGATCTGCTGGATTTTGTCTGATGCATGCAGAGCTGCCTGAAGGGCGGGGCGCAGGTGGCGGTCCTCAATCATGTAGCCCATCGGGCCTTCTTCGATTTCCGCATGGTCGAAATGCATAAAGAACGGCGACGGACCTTCGCCTGCACGCCCGTCGGAGACCTTGATGTCCAGCATGGGCTGCGCGTCCTGCTCCAGCTGAGGCCAGAGCCCGATGGCTTGCAAAAGATGAGCGGACGTCAGCGCGATGGCATAGGAGCGTCCGTCAAAACCCAGCTTTTGCATATCCGTTGCAGGCAGCGCGTCGATCACAATTGATGAAAGACCGGCGCCTGCTGCAGCAACAGCAAGTGCAGGCCCGTTCAGGCCGCCACCTACAATGATGATGTCGCAATCCGTCTGCATGCATTGTACCTGCACCGATGGCGGGGGATTGTCCATGCGCGCTTGCGTCGCTACCGTCCCGGCAGAACCAGAGGATCCCGGGAGTACAGAATGCAGCAGTGGCTTGAGATGTCGGCAACAGCGCTGGGGCGTGGTATCGGCGCGGGCGAGATAGATCCGGTCGCGCTGACGAAGACCTATCTCGCTGCAATTGACGGGCATCCGCTGCGCGACAGGATATATGCGCGCATCACCGCAGACCGGGCACTGGCAGAGGCCGGTGCGGCCGCCGAACGTGCCCGGCTGGGACAGCGACGCTCCCTGCTGGATGGCGTGCCGATCAGCTGGAAGGATCTGTTTGATACCGCGGGGACTGCCACGGAGGCCGGGTCGAAGCTGCTTTCTGGCCGGGTTCCGTCGCGGGATGCGCTGGTACTGGAGAATGCGACAGCTGCTGGTCTGGTGTGTCTTGGCAAAACGCACATGAGCGAGCTTGCGTTTTCGGGACTCGGATACAACCCGAGCACAGCCACGCCGCCCTGTGCCAACGATTCAGGTGCGGTGCCGGGCGGGTCTTCGTCAGGTGCCGCGGCTTCGGTCGCCTTTGATCTGGCGGCGGCGGGTATCGGTTCGGATACAGGCGGGTCTGTGCGTATCCCATCCGCGTGGAATGATCTGGTGGGCCTGAAAACAACTGCCGGGCGGCTCAGCCTTGAGGGCGTTGTGCCCCTGGCGCTCCGGTTTGACACGGTTGGTCCGCTCTGCCGTTCTGTTGAGGACGCCGCGCATCTTCTGGCGGTGCTTGAGGGCGGCAGACCTGCTGATCTGACGGGAGCAACGCTTGCGGGGCGACGCTTCGCCGTTCTGGAAACGGTGGCTCTCGATGATGTGCGTGCGGAACCGCTCGCTGCATTTGAGACGGCTACGGCAAAGCTCAGAGACGCAGGCGCACAAGTTGGTCGCGTGCAGGTTCCGGAAATCACGGACGCGATGGCGCTGACCACCTGCCTTTATACGTCAGAGGCCTACGGTTTGTGGCGCGATGTGATTGAGGCCAATCCGGATGCGATGTATGGCGAAATACTTGAGCGGTTCCGGCTGGGCAAAAATCACTCTGCGCCTGACTACGTCGCGGCCTGGGCGGCGCTTGAAGCCGCAAGGGTGGCCTATGACAGGGCAACAGTCGGGTATGATGCCATTCTGTTGCCAACCGCGCCGATCCTGCCGCCGGATCTGGAACGTCTGAACACAGACCACGACTATTATGTGACGGAAAACCTGCTGTCGCTGCGTAACACACGGATCGGCAACCTCATGGGGTTGTGCGCGCTCAGTCTGCCAACAGGAACGCCAAGCTGCGGCCTTATGCTGATGGGCGCGCCGGATCAGGAAGAAGCGTTGCTGCGGATTGGTGCGGCGACCGAGGCGGCTCTGGCCTAAAAGCCACAAATTTCGATAAAGCTGCGCGTTTTTGTGGACGCAGGCGCGCGCGCTGGGTACTTTAGGGAAAACGGGACGCAAATGATCCCGACCTGAGGCAGTATAATGGTGTATCCTGAGCGGTTTTCGAACCTCCCGGCTCATGCATGGCCGCGTCTGCGCGCTCTTCTGGACGTGCACGAAGGCGGTGGCGAGCCTGTTCACATGACAATCGGCGAGCCGAAACATGCGTTTCCGGCGTGGGTAACCGATAAAATTGTTGAGCATTCAAAAGGCTTTAACAGCTATCCCCCCAATGACGCGGCACCCGAACTGCGCCAGTCAATCTGCGGATTTGTATCCCGTCGTTATAGTGTCCCGCTGGATCCTGATGCCCAGGTTATGGCGCTGAACGGGACACGGGAAGGGCTCTACAACGCGGTTATGGCGCTCTGCCCGGAGACGAAGGCTGGTGGTAAACCCGCTGTTCTGATGCCAAATCCGTTTTACCAGGTTTACATGATTGCTGCTTTGTCGGTTGCTGCCGATCCCATCATGGTGCCTGCCACAGCGGAAAACGGGCACCTGCCCGACTACGGCAGCCTGCCAACTGATCTGCTGAACCGGACAACCGCTGCATATATCTGCTCGCCGGCAAACCCACAGGGTGCTGTGGCCAGCTATGACTACTGGCGGGACCTGATAGAACTGGCGGAAAAGTATGATTTCCGGATTTTCGCGGATGAATGCTATTCAGAAATCTACCGGGGCGATGCGCCGGTTGGTGCGCTTCAGGTTGCGCATGACATCGGTGCCAATCCGGATCGCGTGGTGATCTTTCATTCATTGTCCAAGCGGTCGAACCTGCCGGGTCTGCGGTCCGGGTTTGTTGCAGGCAGTGCAGCCAATATCACGCAGATCAAACAGCTGAGAAATTACGCAGGCTCACCGTTGCCACTTCCGATACAACTGGCGTCCGCTGCGGTCTGGGATGACGAGGAGCATGTCATCGAAAACCGTGCCATGTATGTCGAAAAGTACGACATTGCGGATCGCATCCTGGGCAATGTACCAGGCTATGCCAGCCCCGAGGCGGGCTTTTTCCTGTGGTTGCCGGTGAAAAACGACGAGGAAGCCGCCGTAAAGCTGTGGCGTGAAACCGGGGTGCGTGTACTGCCGGGCGGTTATCTGGCCCAGGACTGGAACGGCGAAAACCCCGGACAAGGATATATCAGAGCCGCCATGGTGGCTCCAAAAGCGGAAACGGCGCGCGGGATCGAACTGATCCGCGACTGCCTGTACCCGCAGTAAAAGACGAGGGATCAGAGGTATGGCATATCAGACAAGAGGACGTGATCCGCTGCTGGACAGTAATATGGCGCAGGCCATGGAAAAGCGCGGAAAAGAGCTGTTCGGACTGTTTCTGATCGCGCTCGGCCTGATGGCCTGTGCGATGATCGCATCCTACACGCCGGATGATCCGAACTGGATGGTCTCAACCGATGCGCCGACACAGAACTGGATGGGCCGCACAGGCGCGTCCATTGCGGCCCCTCTGTTTATGATTGTTGGCTGGGGTTCCTGGGGTCTGGGCATTGTCCTGCTGGCCTGGGGACTGCGGTTCGCCCTGCACAAAGGTGCCGAACGGGCCGTGGGACGTCTGATTTTCGCGCCGATCGCCATTGCTGCGGGCTCAATTTACGCGGCGACCCTGACACCGGCGGGCAACTGGCTTGATACGCACAGCTTCGGGCTTGGCGGCCTCTTTGGCGACACGGTAATGGGGGCTCTTCTGACACTGTTGCCCATCGGCTCTGTTCTGACCGTCAAACTGATGTCTCTGCTGATGGCACTGGGTATCCTGGCGCTTGGGGCCTTTGTTCTGGGGTTCACAAAGGACGAACTGTTGCGGATCGGCCGTTTTCTGCTGCTGGGCCTCGTGATGATCTATGCCGCCATTATGACGCTGCTTGGTAAAGGCGCGAGCGGCACACTGAACACAGCCCAGATCATGGCTGCAAAAGCGTCAGACCGCCGGGCCAAAGCACGCGAAGCAGCCGATGCCAGGGCAACGGAAGTGGCACCAGCCATGGATGCACCGGCTTTTCATGATCCCGAGGTCAGCAGACCCGGGCTCTTTTCAAGGATGCCGGGTCTTGTACGCAGGCCGGAGCTGCTGCCGGAGCCGGAACTTGTCGACCCGGAAGACTTTGACGGCGAGGCGGAAGCTCCCGGAGAGGACCGCATTCGTGCGCGTATCGCGGATGTCATAAAGTCTCGTGTGCGTTCGGGAAGCGCGGTGCACACACCGAAAACGGCACCGCTGACACGCGGACGCGGGCGCGGACCGGACCCACTGGTCCTGGATACATCCGGTGCGCGTGCTGAACCGCCGCTGACTGCGACCGCATCTGCTGTTCCGCCGGCGCCGGAACCCGTGGTGACACAGGAACAGGTTATGGAACCTGTACCGCAGGCACCTGTTGTTCCCGCTGCAGAACCACGCCGCGTCGTGCAGCAGCCCGCGCGCAAACCAGTACAGCCGTCGCGCCGGGCCCAGGCAGAAGCGCAGCCAACACTGTCCTTTGACGAGTCCCATCCGGGCTTTGAACTGCCGCCCCTCAGCCTGCTGGAAAATCCGATTGAGGTACCACGACTGCACCTGAGCGATGAAGCGCTCGAGGAAAACGCCCGTATGCTGGAATCCGTGCTGGATGACTACGGCGTCAAAGGCGAGATTGTCGCCGTCCGGCCCGGACCGGTTGTGACGATGTATGAACTCGAACCGGCACCGGGTCTCAAGGCGAGCCGCGTGATCGGCCTCGCAGATGATATTGCACGCTCGATGGCGGCATTGTCCGCACGTGTGTCTACCGTCCCTGGCCGGTCCGTGATCGGCATCGAACTGCCGAATGAAACCCGCGAAAAAGTCGTGCTACGCGAAATCCTGTCGGCACGTGACTTCGGTGATGGCAATCACCGCCTGCCGCTGGCGCTGGGCAAAGACATCGGAGGTGACCCTGTCGTGGCCAACCTGGCCAAGATGCCCCACCTGCTTATTGCGGGAACCACGGGCTCGGGTAAATCTGTCGCAATCAACACCATGATCCTGTCGCTGCTCTACAAGCTGACGCCGGAGGAATGCCGGATGATCATGATCGACCCCAAGATGCTGGAACTCAGCGTCTACGACGGCATCCCGCATCTGCTGTCACCAGTTGTCACGGATCCGAAAAAGGCACTTGTCGCTCTGAAATGGACCGTGGGCGAGATGGAAGAGCGCTATCGCAAGATGTCCAAGATGGGCGTGCGGAACATTGAAGGGTATAACGGCCGTGTCCGTGAAGCCCTCGAAAAAGGCGAAATGTTCAGCCGGACGGTTCAGACCGGGTTCGACGAGGATACTGGCGAACCGGTTTTCGAGACCGAGGAGAACACGCCTGAAACACTGCCCTATATCGTGGTGATCGTCGATGAGATGGCTGACCTGATGATGGTCGCCGGCAAGGAAATCGAAGCCTGCATCCAGCGGCTGGCGCAGATGGCGCGGGCGTCCGGTATTCACCTGATCATGGCAACACAGCGACCCTCTGTCGACGTGATCACCGGCACGATCAAAGCAAACTTCCCCACGCGGATTTCGTTCCAGGTGACCTCGAAAATCGACAGCCGTACGATCCTCGGCGAAATGGGCGCGGAACAGCTGCTGGGCATGGGTGATATGCTCTATATGGCTGGTGGGGCCAAAATCACCCGCTGTCACGGCCCGTTTGTATCGGACGAGGAAGTCGAGGAGATCGTCAATCACCTCAAGGCGTTCGGTGAGCCGGACTACGTGAAGGGCGTGGTCGAGGGGCCATCCGAGGATGCGGAAAGCAATATTGATGCCGTCCTGGGAATTGGTGGCAACACCGATGGCGAAGACGCGCTCTATGACACTGCGGTTCAGGTTGTGATCAATGACCGCAAATGTTCCACCAGCTACATCCAGCGTAAACTGGCGATCGGATACAACAAGGCCGCGCGTCTTGTGGAGCAGATGGAAGAGCAGGGTCTGGTTTCCGCCGCGAACCATGTCGGCAAACGTGAGATTCTGGTGCCGGAACAAACCTGACCTGCGGAACTTTCTGCCGCTTCGGGGTGTTTGCTATCGCATAGCAACACCCGCCGCCCTACATGAAAGGGCAGGTGAAACGCAGTGAGGGACCCGGCATGAAGCTGATCCGACGGAGTTTTCTGGCCTTTGGCCTGGCAATGGCAGCAATCAGTCCGGCGGCCGCAGATCAGCTGTCGCTGAACGCGATTTCCAATTATCTCAACGGTCTGAAAACGGCACAGGGGTCTTTTACTCAGATCAATGATGACGGGACCCTGAGTACCGGAAAGGTCTTTATCAGCCGCCCCGGAAAAATGCGTTTTGAATACGATCCGCCCGAGCAGGCGCTTGTGATCGCGGAGGCCAGTGCGGTTGTGATCATCGACAAAAAGTCTAACCAGCCGCCGGAGACTTATCCTCTGCGCCGGACGCCGCTGTCTCTGATTCTGGCCCGTAACGTTAATCTGGCGCGGGCCAGTATGGTGACCAATCACACGTTTGACGGCACGGCCACAATTGTCACGGCACAGGACCCGGAAAACCCGGAATACGGAAACATCCAGATGAGCTTTACCGACAACCCGGTTCAACTGCGTCAGTGGATTGTGAACGATGCAAACGGCGGGACAACAACTGTTATCCTCGGTGAGTTTGAGACAGGTATGAACCTGCCATCGTCACTGTTCAGTGCCGACCGCGCTGTCAACCAGCGCGATCGCTGAAGCTCAGCGTCTTGCGCTGCAGGCTGCCAGCTGCGCCTGGTAGGTATCCGCGCGGGCATCCACCCGGTTTGCCACATTCAGCAGCCAGGATTTCCGGTTGTACGAGCCGCGCGCGTAACCGGTATGTCCCTCGTGATAGGCGAGGTACTGGTTGCGTGTATCGTACAGCGAAATGCCGTTCCGTTCGCGGCTGATGTTCATGTACCAACCCATGAAGTCGCTGGCATCACGGATGCGGTCACGTCTGGCAAACCGTTTGCCGGTTGCGCGCTGATAATCCTTCCAGGTACCGTCAAGCGCCTGTGCATAGCCATATGCGCTGGACTGACGCCCCATCGGAATAACGCCAAGCGCATATTTATGCGGCGTGCGCGCGTTTGCCACGAACCGGCTTTCCTGATGGATTGTAGCCATCTGGACATGCACGGGCACGCCCCATTTGCGTTCCGTTGCCTGGAAGGCCTTCAGGTACTGCGGGCGCTCCTGGACCAGCCGGCACGCGTTATCCAGGTTACGCGGTGCCGAAGACTGGCCGCCGCCACAGGAAGCTACCAGCAAAATCAGTCCCAAAGCGCGAAGAGTTCTGCTCATCTGCCTCTCGCTTTTATATGTTTTTTATTGAGCGTGAGTGTAGCTGAAAAACCGGCTTTTGGAAATCACGTTTTCTATAACAGAACTGCCAGCAGAACAGGCAGCGCTGCTACCGACATAAGCGTTGAGGAAACAACAAGACCCGCTACGTCGTCGGCCTTTGCACCGTATTTTTCCGCAAGCATATATGAGGTTACGGCGACCGGTGTGGCGATCTGAAGAACAAGCACAGCGAAGGCCACCGGATCGAGATCAAACCACCTCCCTGCCGCCCAGGCGATCGCGGTGCACAGGATCAGTTTGACAGCACTCAGTAACGCTGCGCGCAGCATACCGCCGGCCCTCAGACGCGCCACGGCGACGCCCAGAGTGATCAGCATCAGAGGAATGCCGATCTGCCCGACGAGCGACAGCGTGTTGGTCAGGAACTCGGGTGTCCGCCAACCCTGCCACATGAACAGAAGGCCGAGTACTGTGCCGCCAAAGAGTGGCTCACGCAGGATCCTCATGCCCGATCCCCGGCCCGCTACCGTCCAGATACCAAACGTAAAATTCCAGATCAGCATCACTGCAAAAACGATGATTGCATAGCTCAGGCCTTCATTCCCGAACGCGAACAACGCCAGAGGCAGGCCAAGATTGCCGGTATTTCCGAAGATCAGCGGGCTTGTGAACGTGCGGCTGTCAAGGCGCAGGGCTTTCACCAGAAAGAGCACGGCTGCCGTCACCGCTCCATAAGCGACCGCTGAGGCAAGCGACAGTGCTGTCAGCGCGTCCGGGTCAATTTCCGTTTCCATCAGCGAAACGAAAATCAGACAGGGCAACGACAGGGTCATGGCCAGTTGCGTGACAAACTGCAGCCGGTATTCCAGCCCGCACCGCACCCACGCAAAACCGATAGCCGCCAGCAGAAAAACCGGCGACACGATTTCGAGCACTGTCAGCGCAAGGTTCACAATCTGTTTCCTGGAATTGAGGTCCCCGAAATGGACAAATGGCTATTGAACCGGTTAGGTACGGTCGGTAGGTCTGCATTGTTATGATTGGTACACGCGCGAAATACCACCTTGGTCAGGTAGTCAGGCACCGGAAACATCCGTTCCGGGGCGTCATTTTTGACGTCGATCCGGAGTTTGCAAACACCGAGGAATGGTACGAAGCGATTCCCGAGGATAGCCGCCCCGCCAAAGAGCAGCCGTTCTATCACCTGCTGGCCGAAAATGAGCAAAGCTATTACGTGGCCTATGTCTCGGAGCAGAACCTTGTGGCGGATTACTCGGGCGAACCCGTGGACCACCCGGACATCGGCGACCTTTTTGGGCCGTTCCAGGACGGCGCATATCCTCTGCATTTCCAGATGAACTGATCCGGAAGGATCAGTACCCTAGGGCGCAGCCGTCTTTGCGCGGATCACTGGCGCCTTCAAGCACACCATCATCGCGCATCAGGATGGCCTGTGCCCCACCGATGGCCGTGTCCGGTATCGAAACATCGTGACCCTTGTCTGCCAGCTCCTGCCGGACAGCGTCCGAATAACCGCGTTCGACTTTCATGTTCCCCTGATCCGGGAAGGAGCGGGGCGCGTCGATGGCGGCCTGCGGGTTCATGCCAAAGTCGGCGAGGTTTGATGCAAAACGCGCATGACCGTGCGGCTGGTAGGCGCCGCCCATAACACCGAATGGCATGATGATCCTGCCGTTCTTGCGGATCATCCCCGGAATGATCGTATGCAGCGGGCGCTTGCCGCCTTTCATCTCATTCGGATGGCCTTCTTCGAGCGTGAACCCGGCGCCGCGGTTCTGCAGCAGGATACCGAATTTGTCGGAGGCAATTCCGGAACCGAAGCCATTGAATACAGAATAAATCAGGGAAACCGACATGCCATCCCGGTCCACAACCGTTATGTAAATCGTTTCCTTGTGCACAGTTTCGCTGAGCGATGTTGCCGATGCCATAGCAAGGCGCGGGTCAATCAGCGCGGCCAGCTGTTTCGCGGTATCCATGCTGAGCATGTGGTCCAGACGGGTCATATAGTCGGCATCCGCCACAAACCGGTTCCGGGCATCATAGGCGAGCTTCGCCGCCTCGGCTTCGATATGCGTGCGTTCAGTGCCAAACGGATCCATTGCGGCAATATCGAACTGAGCAAGGATGTTCATCATCAGGATAGCAGTTGCGCCGTGTCCGTTTGGCGGATGCTCTACCACCTCCAGATCCTTGTAGGTGCCCGATACCGGTGTCGTTGGTGTGCAGGAAACACTGGCAAAATCATCTGTCGTATGTTTACCGCCAAGGGCCGTCAGCGCGCTGATCATGTCCTCGGCAATCTCACCCTCGTAGAAGGCGTCGCGTCCTTTCTGTGCGATCCGGCGCAGGACTTCGGCCTGACCGGGGGCCGCAAAGATTTCGCCGCCCTTTGGCAGGGCCCCATTGATCATATAGTAGTCTTTTGCCCGCCCCTGCAGAACCCAGGCATCGCGTTCCCAGTCGAACGCGACCCGGTCCGCGACCGGAACGCCGCTGTCTGCATAACGGATCGCCGGTTCCAGAAGGGCATCAAGGCCGATGCGGCCCAATTTGTCTGACAGGTAACAGAATGCGTCAATTGCGCCCGGGATGGTCACCGCATGCGGGCTGTCGACGGGAATTTTGCTGTAGCCGGCATCTCTGAGTTCAGCTGCATCGACACCAGCGGGCGCTCTGCCTGACCCGTTCAGTGCTTTCACTTCGCCGTCTGCTGTGTCGGCCCAGAGAACAAAACAGTCTCCGCCAATACCGGTCATCTGGGGTTCACAGATCCCAAGCAGTACCGCAGCAGAGATGGCGGCATCCATTGCGTTGCCGCCACGTTCAAGAACGTCGATGGCGGTTTTCGCCGCAAGGGGGTGGGAAGTTGCGCACATACCGTTGGTGGCAAGAACGGGAGAGCGTCCCGGAAAATGAAAATCGCGCATGATGTCCCCTCTTTTGCAGGCCCGTTGCACATTAGTGCGCGGCAGCGGGATGTCCACAGCACGGAAGTAGCGAAGATGTGAGGGGAGGAAGTCCTCGACGCCGCGCACTGGGTGGGGGCTATTAGACGCGGCGCCGAGGGAAGCTATATGCAGCTACAGGATCAGTTATGCCTTCTGAACAAGGCCGCATTATGAAGCGAATTTGTTTGTTTGAGGAATAATTGGGAAGAAAGTAAGACCGGATGCCTCAGGTCTTAAATTTCCCTTTACATCACTATCCCGACCGGCAGCCGCAGGGTCAGTCTGTTTTTCCTGCCGTTACGGGCATAGTGGACGTCCTTTGCGAGATCCTGAATGAGGAACCACCCAAAGCCGCCTTCCGGAAGGTCATCCAGATCGACATCAACGGACACCTGATTCCCAAGCGGCAGCTGACCATCCGGCATCGCCAGCCCGGAATCGGTGATGCTTACATGCAGTCCGTCTTTGCGATGCGTGCATCTGATATCGATGGGGCCGGATGCACTGCCTGCCGGGTATGCGTGTTCCACGATATTGTTCAGCACTTCCGCGAGCACCAGTTCAATGGTTCCCGCCTCTTCCACGTCCAGAGCGATCGGACCAAGAGCTGCGAGAAACTGGCTCAGAGCGTCGCGCACAGCCAGTTCACTGCTCATGATCGACACTTCAAAGGGTGGGAGGATTGCCGCAGCCATTGGCTCGGTCCTTCTTTCGGGCTCGTCAGTTACGCAGTTCGGCCAGGGCGCCATCGAGGGTTGGAAAAACGCTGAAAACAGAATCCATTCTGGTCAGCTGGAAAACGCGCTGTACGGTCGGTGTCAGCCCGGCAAGCGCCAGTTTGCGTTCAGCGCCCATGTTTTTCATAGCAGCCACAATTGCGCCAAGACCGCTGGAATCGATGAACTCAACTTTGCTCAGATCCAGCACGACAAGGTCGGGCCCATTGTCAGTCTCAGAGCGCATCGCGTCTTTGAACTCAAGTGCTACAGCCGCATCGATCCTCGTGTCCTCTACGGACACAATGCGCAACTGCTCTTCTGTTTTTGTCGATAGTTCCATAGTAAAGTCACCGGAATATTGATCGACCGGTTTTGTACCGGTGAAGTCTTACGAAACCCTTTAGGATGTCAGGAGGACAGGGCATGCGCGATGTGGTGATAGCGGGGGCCGCACGAACACCGATGGGCGGTTTTCAGGGCGCGCTGTCTGATATGACAGCAGCAGAACTTGGTGGCACTGCTGTCCGGGCCGCCCTGAAAGACGCAGGCACTGCTTCGGCAGATGAGGTGCTTATGGGGTGTGTCCTGCCTGCCGGTCAGGGTCAGGCTCCGGCGCGTCAGACTGGCTTTGCCGCCGGTTTGGGGGAAGAGGTTCCTGCGACGACACTAAACAAAATGTGTGGGTCCGGCATGAAGGCTGCAATGGTGGCATTTGACCAGATTGCTCTTGGACAGAGCGATGTGATCGTCGCCGGTGGGATGGAAAGCATGACAAACGCTCCCTATGTCCTGCCCAAAATGCGCGGTGGCGCGCGGCTGGGGCATGGGCAGGTCGTCGACCACATGTTCCTCGACGGTCTCGAGGACGCCTACGACAAGGGCAGACTGATGGGCACCTTTGCCGAAGACTGCGCCGAAACGTTCCAGTTCACCCGGGACATTCAGGACGAATATGCGCTGGCATCACTGTCGCGTGCGCTGACGGCGGCTGAAAACGGTGCGTTCGATGGCGAAATCGCTGCGGTGGAAGTGAAAACCCGCAAAGGGTCGGTGACGGTTTCGGCTGATGAACAGCCTGGCACTGCGCGTCCCGAAAAAATCCCGCATCTGAAACCAGCCTTCCGCGAAGGTGGCACCGTCACAGCGGCCAATTCGTCGTCAATTTCGGACGGTGCTGCGGCTCTGATCATGGCATCAGAGGCTGTTGCCGCTGACAAGGGCCTGAATGTCCGCGCACGTGTTGTTGGCCATGCCAGCCATGCACAGCATCCTGGTCTGTTCACGACCGCGCCGGTTCCTGCAGCGCAACGTCTGCTGGAGCGTATCGGCTGGAATGCTGACAGCGTGGATCTGTGGGAGGTGAACGAGGCCTTTGCCGTGGTGCCGCTGGCTTTCATGCGCGAAATGGGCCTCAGCCACGACATCGTGAACGTGAACGGCGGCGCCTGCGCCCTAGGGCACCCGATTGGTGCGTCCGGTGCGCGGATAATCGTGACCCTTCTGAATGCGCTGGAAAAACGCGATCTCAGACGGGGTGTCGCCGCAATCTGTATTGGCGGCGGTGAAGGCACGGCCATTGCGATCGAGAGGGTGTGAACGTGAACAAGGTGGCTGATGTGACCGGAGCACGCGCCGACTATGATGCTTTGTCACAATCCGTTCTGGCGCTGACCGAAGGCGAGACGGACGAAATTGCGCTGATGGCCACGGTTGCCTGCGAAGTGCACCATTCGGACGCGCGGTTCGACTGGACGGGTTTTTACCGGGTCACCGAACCGGAAGTCCTGAAAGTAGGGCCTTATCAGGGCGGGCACGGGTGCCTGGTTATTCCGTTTTCCCGCGGTGTCTGTGGCGCAGCTGCACGGACAGGTGAAGTGCAGCTGGTGCCGGATGTCGATGCTTTTGCAGGGCACATCGCCTGTGCCTCTTCGACCCGTTCCGAGCTGGTTCTGCCGGTTCGCAACGGAGCGGGGACGATCATCGCTGTCTTCGACATCGACAGTGATCAGCCGGATGCATTCTCATCAGAAGATGCCACGGCACTTGAGGCAATTCTGCGCAGTGTTTTTGATCGGCTGTAGCGCACGGATATTCGTGAAAAATCCGTGAAATTTTTCTGGCTTTTTTCATTTTGATGCGACATCATGAAAAAAGCCAACAGAATTTCATGAATCACGCATGCACCACAGTCTGCCAACACAACCGGATACTCTGGGCGCCGATCTTAGGGCCCTGCGCAAGTCCCGTGGTATGACGCTCGTCGATCTGGCGGGTGCTCTCGGGCGCTCGGTTGGCTGGCTCAGCCAGGTGGAACGCGACAAATCTGAACCCTCGATTTCCGATCTGCGGTTGATTGCAGCGGTGCTGGATGTCTCTGTGTCCATGCTTTTCCGGCATTCGGCCGCGCCAGCACACGAAGCCGGGCATATCGTGCGCCAGACGGCACGCAGACCTATCGGGTCGTCGGTTGCGGGGCTCGTGGAAGAACTGCTCTCTCCGGATCTGACGGACGACTTTGAAATGGTCCATTCGACGTTTCAGCCATCAAGCGGCATTTCGGAAACCGTGACACGCCCGACCCAGGAAGTGGGCTATATGATTTCCGGCAAACTGGATCTTTGGATTGCAGGGCAAAACCATACGGTCGGCCCGGGTGACAGCTTTCGTATCCGCGGTGAGCCTTTCCGCTGGTCAAACCCCTATACAGAACCCGCAGAAGCGATCTGGGTCATCGCACCACCGGTTTACTGACGATGAGTTTTGAGGCCTGGACCATATTCGCGTTGTTCTGGATCGTCTTTGTGACGACACCGGGGCCGAACGCCGTGAACTGTATTAATAACGGCATGACTCTTGGGATCCGCCGGTCGCTCGTGGGCGTGCTGGCCATCCTGACCCAGGCCAGCCTGTTTCTGGTGCTGTCCGCGCTGGGTGTCACAGCGCTCATTGCCGCGTCCCCAACGGGTTTCTTTGTCGCCAAACTGGTGGGTGCCGGGTTTCTGATCTGGATGGGCGTGCGCGGCTGGATGAATGCGTCAAAGCCCGTCACGTTCGAACCGCGTCCGGCGCGTTCTGTGTATCTGCATGCGCTTGCAGTGGCTACGATCAATCCCAAAAGCGTGGCGGGCTATCTCGCTGCATTTTCGCAGTTTGTGCAACCCGACGTGCCCCTCATGCAGCAAATGGTGGTCATTGTGCCAACTGCACTGACCCTGACAGCGCTCAGCTATGTGGGTTTCACGGCACTTGGCGCGGGTCTTGGAGGGGCAGCGCTGGGAGCTGTGTTCAATGTCTGGGTCCGCCGCGTCCTGGCGCTTTGTTTTATCGTCTACGGCGTGCTGCTTGGCGCGTCTTCAACGCCGGGGAGGACCTGAGATGCTGAAAGGCAGTTGTCTTTGTGGCGCGGTGACGTGGCAGGCGACAGGAGAACCCGGGGCGCCTGCTGTCTGTCACTGCAACCAGTGCCGCAAACAGTCCGGTCATGCCTGGGCCTCGTCGTATGTCGAGGACGGATCACTCGAAATAAAAGGCGACGTGCGTTGGTACCAGTCGTCCGACAAAGCAAAACGCGGGTTCTGCCCGACCTGTGGCTCAGCCCTGTTCTGGGAGCACGAGGATGACGGCTTCACCTGCTTTTCAACCGGCTCGATCGACGGGCCGACCGGGCTGCGCCTGCGCGGCCACATCTTTACCGCCGACAAGGGCGATTACTACGAAATCGCGGCCAGCGAGCCGCAAAGGGAGACATGAGCATGGCAGATTTTCCAACGACAGCGCGCGTTGTCATCATTGGCGGAGGCGTGGTGGGCACGTCCACACTCTATCACCTGGCCAAGGCCGGCTGGACAGACTGTGTGCTGCTTGAGAAAAACGAACTGACCGCCGGATCGACATGGCACGCAGCGGGTAACTGCCCGAACTTTGCCGGGTCCTGGGCCGTGATGAACATGCAGCGGTATTCGCTGTCGATGTACCGGACGCTGGCGCAGGACGTCGATTATCCGATGAACTACCACGTCACCGGGGCCATTCGTCTGGCGCATTCCAAAGAGCGGATGATGGAGTTCGAAAAGGTTGCGTCGATGGGCCGTTACCAGGGGCTGCAGATGGACATCTGCACACCCGACGAACTGAAAGACCTCAACCCCTTCATGGAAACCCATGACCTTGCCGGGGGCCTCTGGGACCCGCTCGATGGTGACATTGACCCTGCACAGCTGACGCAGGCGCTGGCCAAAGGCGCACGTGACGCGGGCGGGCGGATCGAACGGTTCTGCCCCGTCATCGGGATCGACCGGGATGGGGACGAATGGATCGTCAAAACTGAAAAGGGCGAGATCCGCTGCGAATATGTCGCCAACTGTGCGGGCTATTACGCTCAGCGTGTGGGCGAGATGTTCAAACCGTTTGGCGGGCGCACTGTGCCGATGGTTGTGATGTCCCACCAGTATTTCCTGACAGATGAGATCCCCGAACTGGCAGAATGGACCGCTGAGAAAGGTCACAAGATGCCGATGATCCGCGACGTGGACATCAGCTATTACCTGCGCCAGGACAAGAACGGCCTGAACCTGGGACCTTATGAGCGCAACTGTAAGGCGCACTGGGTCACGCCGGATGATCCGATGCCGGAAGACTTCTCTTTCCAGCTTTACCCGGATGACCTGGAGCGGCTGGAGTTCTATATTGAGGACGCGATGGAGCGGGTGCCGGCGCTGGGCACCGCGGGTGTGGGCCGCAATATCAACGGACCCATCCCTTACGCGCCCGACGGTCTGCCGATGATCGGCCCGATGCCGGGTGTAAAGAACGCCTTTGAAGCGCATTCCTTTACCTTCGGGATCGCGCAGGGTGGTGGGGCCGGTAAATGCCTCAGCGAATGGATCATGCACGGCGAGACTGAACTGGACATGTGGGCAGTCGATCCGCGCCGCTACACCGATTATGCCGATCACGACTATTGTCTGTCCAAGGCGCTCGAAACTTATGGCCACGAATACGCCATGCATTTCCCGCATCACGAATGGCCTGCGGGGCGTGACAAGAAACTGTCACCGAACCACGAACGGCTGCTGGCAGATGGCGGCCAGATGGGTGCCTATAACGGCTGGGAGCGCGCGAACTGGTTCGCACAGGACGGCGATGACACATCCGAGGAAGCTACGCATTCCTGGGACCGCAACGGCCCCTGGGCGGTGCGCGTGAAGGAAGAGGTCGAGGCCGTGCGCGACAGCGCAGGTGTACTCGATATGCCGGGTTTCTCGCGATACACACTGTCGGGGACCGGTGCCGCAGAATGGCTGCGCGGCCAGATTGCAGGCGCCCTGCCCAAAGCGGGCCGCATGAACCTTGGCTATTTCACCGACAGCCGCGGCAAAATCGTAACCGAGGTCACCATCATCCGCTGGGGCGAGGATGAATTCTGGCTGATGACGGCAGCTGTGGCGCAGTGGCACGACTTTGAGTTCCTGCAAAACCGCCTGCCTGCAGATGGCTCGCTGACGATGACAGACATCACACGCGACTGGTCCACCCTTTTGCTGACCGGTCCTGCGTCGCGCGACATTCTTTCCGGGATGACCGATGATGCGGATCTGTCGACCGGGTGGCTGACCATTCAGGACGCAACTGTCGCAGGCAAACCAGCCAAGCTCTTCCGTATTTCTTTTGCAGGCGAGCTGGGCTGGGAAGTTCATACGTCTTTTGAGGACAGCGCGCCCGTATACACCGCACTGCGCGACGCCGGGGCAAAGCCGTTTGGCATGTATGCCCTGAATTCGATGCGTATCGAAAAGGGCTACCGGAGCTGGAAAGGCGATCTGTCGACAGATTATTCGCTGCTCGAAGGCGGTATGGAACGGTTCATCCGCTTCGATAAACCGCAGGACTTCATCGGCAAAGCAGCACTGCTGAGCGAAAAGCAGCAGGGCAGCAAAAAGCAGTTTGTCACACTGGTGGTCGATGCCGGTGATCAGGACGCCCCTTATATGTCGCCACTCTTTGTTGGTGATGAGGTTGTGGGCGAAACGACAAGCGGGGACTGGGGATACCGCGTCAACAAGTCCATCGCACTGGGCATGCTTCGCAAGGACCTGACAGAGCCGGGTACGGAAGTCGAAGTCGAGATCTACGGCAAGCGCTGCAAAGCAACCGTCCAGCCAGACCAGCCGCTTTGGGATCCGGCCAACGAACGGATCCGTGCCTGATGGATGTCACCCTGCTGGATGGTGGTATGGGACAGGAGCTGGTGCACCGCGCCGGCGACCGCCCCACGCCGCTGTGGTCCACTCAGGTCATGGTCGACCATCCCGGTCTGGTGGGGCGCGTACACGCGGACTTTTTTGACGCGGGTGCGACTGTTGCGACCACAAACACCTATGCCATTCACCGTGACAGGCTGGAAGGCACAGGTATGGAAGGCAGGTTTGCTGAGCTGCATGCAGCGGCAATCTCGGAGGCCACAACTGCGCGGACCGCGCACTGTACCGGGCGTATTGCCGGATCTGTCGGGCCGCTGGGCGCGAGCTACCGCCCGGACCTGCACCCGGCCGCTGATATTGCCGTGCCGCTTTTTACAGAAGTGGTGCAGCAACTGCAGGACAGCTGTGATCTGATCATCCTGGAAACTGTCGCGAGTGTTGCACACGCCCGGGATGCCCTGGCAGCAGCACGTACAACGGACCTGCCGGTCTGGCTCTCACTGACCGTGTCCGACACCGACGGAACGTGCCTGCGCTCGGGCGAACCACTCCGGGAAGCTGCAGAGGTTGCGGCTGGTGCCGATGCGGTGCTGATCAACTGCTCTGCGCCCGAGGCGGTGACACTTGGTCTGGGGATCGTTCAGGAGTTCGGCAAGCCATTTGGCGGCTATGCCAATGCGTTTGAGCAGATCACCGATGACTTTCTGAAGTCGAAACCCACGGTCGATGCCCTGCGTATGCGGCGGGACATGGGTCCCCGTGCCTATGCCGGATACGTCATGGAATGGGTTGGCAAAGGCGCCACCATCGTCGGCGGCTGCTGCGAAGTGAGTCCCGGACATATTGCAGAAATATCGCGGCGGCTGACAGCCGCTGGTCATAACATCGTTTAAAGGAATCCTCACATGGCTGTGCCTCCCTCCCACGCGCGCGTCGTCATCATCGGTGGCGGTGTCATTGGCTGTTCGGTCGCCTACCACCTGACGAAGCTGGGGTGGAAAGACGTCGTTCTGCTTGAACGCAAGCAACTGACCTCCGGCACGACCTGGCACGCGGCTGGTCTGATCGCCCAGCTGCGGGCAACGGCCAATATGACCAAGCTGGCGAAATACAGCCAGGAACTCTACGGCGAACTGGAGGCAGAAACCGGTGTTGCCACCGGGTTCAAGCGCTGTGGCTCGATCACCGTTGCCCTTACCGACGAGCGCAAGGAAGAGATCTACCGCCAGGCAGCCATGGCACGTGCGTTTGGCGTCGAGGTGGAAGAAATTTCCAACGAGCGTGTGCAGGAGCTTTATCCTCATATCAATCTCGAAGGCGTCACGGGCGCTGTGTATCTGCCGCTCGATGGTCAGGGCGATCCGGCCAACATTGCACTGGCGCTCGCTAAAGGCGCACGCCAGCGCGGCGCACAGGTCATCGAACGCACGAAAGTCACCCGCATCGCCAAAGAGGGCCGTACCGTCACCGGTGTGGACTGGGAAGCTGACGACGGCTCTGCATCCGGTCACATCACCTGCGATATGGTCGTAAACTGTGGCGGTATGTGGGGCCACGAAGTCGGACAGATGGCCGGCGTCAGCGTGCCGCTCCAGGCCTGTGAACACTTCTATATCGTGACCGAGAACATCGACGGCATGACCCAGCTGCCGGTTTTGCGGGTCCCGGACGAATATGCTTACTACAAAGAAGACGCGGGCAAGATCCTGCTGGGCGCATTTGAGCCTGAAGCAAAGCCCTGGGCGAATGACGGTATCCCGAAGGATTTTGAGTTTGATCAGCTGCCGGAGGATTTTGACCACTTCGAGCCGATCCTGGAAAAAGCCGTCGAACGCGTACCTCTGCTGGCGGAAGCAGGTATTCACACCTTCTTCAACGGCCCTGAAAGCTTTACGCCCGACGATGCCTACCACCTTGGTCTGGCCCCTGAACTGAACAACTTCTGGGTCGCCGCGGGCTTCAACTCCATCGGCATCCAGTCTGCCGGTGGTGCCGGGATGGCGCTGGCGCAATGGATGGACACAGGTGACAAACCCTTTGATCTGGGTGATGTGGACATCAGCCGGATGCAGCCCTTCCAGGGCAACAAAAAATACCTCTACGAGCGCTCTACTGAAACGCTCGGCCTGCTCTACAAGGATCACTTCCCGTTCAAACAAAAAGAAACGGCGCGGGGCATCCGCCGGTCGCCCTTCCACTATCACCTGACAGAACGCGGCGCGGTCTTTGGTGAATTTGCGGGATGGGAACGTGCGAACTGGTTTGCCCGTGAGAACCAGGAGGCAGAGTATCAGTATTCGTGGAAACGCCAGAACTTCTTTGACAACGTGCGCGAAGAGCACATGGCCATCCGCCAGAACGTTGGGATGTATGACATGTCATCGTTCGGCAAACTGCGTGTCGAGGGGCCGGATGCAACGCGGTACCTCAACTACATCGCCGGTGGTCAGTATGACGTGCCGCACGGCAAGATCGTCTATTCTCAGTTCCTGAACCGGAACGGCGGCATTGAGGCAGATGTCACGATCACGCGTATTTCTACCAACACTTATCTGGTCGTGACACCGGCGGCGACCCGGTACAACGATCAGGTCTGGATGGAGCGGCACAAAGGTGATTTCAACGTCACCATCACCGATGTGACCGCTGCTGAAGCAACACTTGCGGTCATGGGTCCCCGGTCGCGCGCCCTGCTCGAAGCGGTGTCGCCAAACGATTTCTCGAATGATGTGAACCCTTTCGGGACGGCACAGGACATTGAGATCGGGATGGGGCTGGCACGGGTGCACCGCGTAACTTACGTGGGTGAGCTCGGCTGGGAAGTCTATATCTCTTCGGACATGGCCGGGCACGTGTTTGAAACGCTCTATGAGGCGGGGCAGGACATGGGGCTGAAGCTCTGTGGCATGCACATGATGGATACCTGCCGGATCGAAAAAGGCTTCCGCCACTTCGGCCACGACATCACCTGCGAGGACCATGTGATTGACGCAGGCATCGGGTTCGCTGTGAAAACAGACAAGCCCGACTTTATAGGGCGGGACGCTGTGCTGCGCCGCAAGGAAACCGGTCCCATGAACCGTATGCTGCAGTTCCGGCTGACAGATCCGGAGCCACTGCTTTATCACAATGAACCGATCCTGAGGGACGGCGAACTGGTAGGGTATCTGAGTTCCGGCGCTTATGGTCACCACCTCGGCGGCGCGATGGGGCTTGGTTACGTTCCCTGTGCCGGTGAGAAAGCGGCTGAGGTCCTGGCCTCTTCCTACGAGATCGACGTGATGGGCACGCGGGTCAAAGCAGAAGCATCGCTTAAGCCGATGTACGATCCGACATCCGAGCGCGTTAAGGCCTGAGATCTGCACCGCCCGGCTTGAAACCCGGGCGGGCATCTGCCACGTGGGCGCATGGAGACCGACTACCAACCGCCCCATGATCCTCTGGTCATTCTGCATGAGGATGCAGAAGTGCTGCTTGTCGAAAAGCCTTCCGGCCTTCTGTCGGTTCCGGGCAAGGGCGCGCATCTTGCCGACTGTCTGCTGAGCCGGGTGCAGTCGGCTTTCCCGGATGCGCTTCTGGTGCATCGTCTGGACCGGGACACATCCGGCGTGATGATTTTTGCTCTGACCCCGCATGCGCAGCGACACCTGGGTCTGCAGTTTGAAAAACGTATGACTCAGAAAACCTATGTTGCGCGGGTGTGGGGCGTGCCCGCGGAGAAAACGGGCACCATAGACCTGCCGCTCATTGTGGACTGGCCGAACCGGCCACGGCAGATGGTGGATCATGAGAACGGCAAGCCCGCACAGACGGACTGGCGTTTGCTGAAATCAGATGGACAAACGTCCCGGATGCGTCTGCAGCCCCGGACCGGGCGCAGTCACCAGTTACGTGTGCATATGCTTGAACTGGGGCATCCCATACTGGGCGATCCGTTTTACGCCACCGGTCCTGCGCGCGATTTCCCGCGCCTGATGCTGCACAGTGAGGAACTGCGTTTCAAGCACCCACAGGGTGGCCGGTCGATGAAAGTACGCGCCCGCGCACCCTTCTGAAAGCAGCCCGCAGTAAATCCCGCATGTTACGCTTGACATGATACCATAAGGTTTCATAAAAGAGATACCAAATGGTATTATAAGGAGCGACTATGCACACACCGCAATCTGCTTTCCGTGCTCTGGCTGATCCGACACGACGGGACATTCTTCTGATGCTCCGTGGCCGCGATCTGTCCATCGGGGAAGTTGCAGAGAATTTCGACATGACACGGGCTGCGGTGAAAAAACATCTCACCGTCCTCTCGGACGGAGGCCTGATCACTACAGAAACGCGGGGACGCGAACGGATCAGCAGCCTGAATCCCCAAGGCATCGCGCCAGTCTATGACTGGTTCGCTTTCTTTGATGGCTTCTGGGACACGCGCCTCGCTGCTCTGAAAGCGGCAATAGAAAAGGATACAGAATGACAGGACGTACACTGAAGAAGACGATTTTCCTGAAGGCATCCCGCCAGAAAGTCTGGGAGTACCTGACGGAACCGGACCGGCTGGGTGAATGGTTCCACGCACCAAAATCCACACTGACGACCGGCGGTGCGCTCAAAATGTATGGCACGACGAGTGGTGACCTGCTGATTTGGGGGGATGTCATCGAGGCCCGGGCACCGGAATACCTCGAATACACCTTTACAGTGAAGCCGATGGGCGATGCCAAAAGCGTTGTAAGATGGCGTCTGACCGAAGTCGCGGGCGGCACTGAACTGGCCCTGGAACACAGTGGGCTGACTGCCGACGCAGAAGGCTTCGACCTGTTGCTGGCGCTCGACAAAGGCTGGGACAATCACTTTATGCAGATGCGTGAAGCCCTGCACGACCCTGTCCCCGCATAAGCGCAGCGGGTTCAGAGAGCGGCCACCCGGAGATCACCGGGTGGCTGCGCGTTTTATGTAACGGTTATTCCGCCGCCCAACCGGATACAGCTTTGATTTCGAGGAATTCCTCGATGCCGAACACGCCACCTTCGCGGCCGTTGCCGGACTGTTTGTAGCCGCCAAAGGGTGAGCCCATTGCAAAGCCCTGGCCATTGGTTTCCACCATGCCGGACCGCAAACGCCGGGCCACGCGGCGGCGTTTTTCATCATCCTCGGTCTGCACATAGTTTGTCAGGCCGTAGGGCGTGTCATTGGCGATCGCGATGGCTTCTTCTTCGGTATCGAACGGCAGAATTGACAACACGGGGCCAAAGATTTCCTCGCGCGCAATAGTCATGTCGTTGGTCACATCTGCAAAAACAGTCGGCTTCACATAGTATCCGCGGTTGAGCCCGTCCGGGCGGCCGGTACCGCCTGCTACAAGCCGGGCTTCGCCCATGCCAACTTCGATAAGATTCTGGATCTTGTTGAACTGCACTTCCGAGACGACCGGGCCAATATGTTTGCCCTCCTCAGAGGCCGGCCCCACATGCGTGTTGTTCGCAGTTTCCGCTGCCATCGCGACAGCTTCGTCATAGCGGGAACGGTGCACTAGCATGCGCGTCGGGGCATTGCATGACTGACCGGAATTCCGGAAACAGCGGATTGCTCCTGCTTTTGCGGCTTTGGGGTGGGCATCCTCAAAGATAATATTTGCGCCTTTACCCCCAAGTTCCAGGCTCACCCGTTTCAGTGTATCTGCAGCCGCTTTGGAGATTGCGATGCCAGCCCGGGTCGACCCGGTAAAGCTGATCATATCCACGTCCGGATGCGCAGAGAGCTGGCTGCCAACACCGGCGCCATCCCCGTTCACCATGTTGAAAACGCCCGCCGGGAAGCCCGCCTCATGCATGAAGTCGGCAAAGAGCAGTCCTGACAGCGGCGCAATTTCCGAGGGTTTCAGAATGACAGTGCACCCTGTGGCAATCGCCGGAATGACTTTGAGGATGATCTGGTTCATCGGCCAGTTCCAGGGGGTGATCAGCGCGCAAACGCCGATTGGTTCCAGCAGAGTTTTCTCCGTCGCCGTGAAATCGCGTTCAAAGGAGAAGTCCTTGAAAGCTTTCAGAAAGCCATTCATGTGCCATGTCCCGGCACCTACCTGCTGTGCATTGCTCAGCTCGACCGGCGCGCCCATTTCGAGCGAGATTGCCTGCGCCATTTCGCCGGCCCGCGCGGTGTAAACTTCGAGCAGTTTTTCAATCAGTGCGACGCGCTCCTCGCGCGGGGTCTGCGACCATCCTTCAAAGGCGGCACGTGCGGCAGCTACCGCAGCGTCGGTATCCGCTTGTCCGCCAAGCGAAATGACAGCGCACTGTTCTTCGGTCGACGGATCAATGACCGGGAAATCATTGGCGGTTGTGGGGCTGACCCATTGCCCGTTGATATAGAAATTGCGGTGCTCGAGCATTTGGTATCTCCGTATGGTTTGTGCGCGTGTCGTGCCTTTGGGCGCAATGTGTCATCAGCCGCGAAGGCGAACAAGAGAGGGGATGTCACCGGGCGCGTTAATCGTTAAGGTTTATCCGAATCTCAATCAGGATCGCTCAGGAGTGAACTATGGGCTTGCGCATCAACGACACTGTCCCCGACTTTTCCGCCGAAACAGACCACGGCCCCATCAGTTTTCATGACTGGATTGGCGACAGCTGGGCCATTCTGTTTTCACACCCGAAAGACTTCACGCCTGTCTGCACCACAGAATTCGGAGCCGTCGCACAATTGGCGGAAGAGTGGGAGAAACGCGGCACCAAGGTAATCGGTGTTTCCGTGGATGGCGTGGAAGACCACAAAAAGTGGAAGGGTGACATCGAACAGGTTGCCGGTGCCGCAGCTGGTTTCCCGATCATCGCCGATGAAGGTCTCGAGGTCTCCAAAGCCTTCGATATGCTGCCCGCAGAAGCTTATCTGCCCGATGGCCGTACACCTGCCGACAGCGCCACAGTGCGCTCTGTCTTTATCATCGGACCGGACAAACAGCTGAAACTGTCGATGACCTATCCGATGACCGTGGGGCGCAACTTTGCAGAAGTTCTGCGCGCGCTGGATGGATTGCAGATGTCGGTGGGTAACGGCGTCGCGACACCGGCCAACTGGATGCCGGGTGAGGATGTGATTATCCCGCCGACGGTTTCCAATGAAGACGCTGCTGCCAAATTCGGAGAATTCGAAACAGTTCTGCCGTACCTGCGCAAAACAAAAGCGCCGGGCTGATAATACCCGAAACCAGCCGTTTCTAAGAAAGCCCCGGGAATTCCCGGGGCTTTCTTTCATGTCAGGCCTGACGCTTTTTGCGTCTGGCAACGATCCCGAGAGCGCCAAGACCTGCGGCCAGCAGCGGAAAGCCCGCAGGCACAGGTACAGGGGGGAGCTGATCTTCAAGTGTTTCGATCACGCTCTCACCAAAAGCACGCTGGACAAAACCTGTCGGATGCACGCTGTCACCAAAGAAAAATCCGTCAGCGATGGATGGGTCCACGCCAATTATCTGACCTGCGTCGTTCCGGACAAAAGCACAGCTGATGCCGGTATTGGTGGTAAAAGACGGGGTGCAGGGTTCGAAGATATTGATACCGTCCGCCGCCGCTGAGGCGAGGAGCTCCTCAAAAAAGAGATCCTGACGGAACAGTGTTGTGTTAATTCCGTCGCCGAGCATGGCCAGCTCACTTTCCAGTGCTCTGTTGAATTCAAGCGTGGCAAGCTGAGCAAAACTGTCCGCCCCGTCAACTCCGGGTGTCGGATCAAAGGTCAGATACAGCCGCTGAAACTCTGCGAGAGCGATCTGCTCTGCGAGCTCCTGGGGAATATTATCGGGGTCCGACACCTGCGCGAGAAGCGCGTTCAGCTGTGCATCTGCTACACCAACACCCCATGGCCCGAAGGCGGGCGTCTGGCTGAAATCTGCGAGGTTCACGACCAGAAAATCGTCAAAGCTGCTGTTGCCGGCATTCAGAGCCGTGATGTTGTCCGCAATAGCTGCCGCTGTCCGGTCCGCCAGATCCTTCACTGTCTGCTGCAGTTTAGGGAACAGGTCAGCCGGTTCTGACGTGCCAAAGACACCGCCGACAAGTGCGGGTAATTGCTGAAACAGATCATTCGCGCCAAACAGGACTGAAACCAGCGGGTTCTCACCGGGATCAGTTATAGCCACCTGAGCATCCAAAACCTGTCGGTCGAACGTTGCATTGGCCTCGATCCTTTCGATAGCTGCCAGATCATCCGCCGTTGGGTTCTCCGGAAGTTGTGCCCGGTAATTCGTTGTGTTCACCGGACCTGCGGTCGCGCCACCAAGCGCAAAGTTGTCGGTTTCCAGCCCCACAGATGAAAAGCGGTCGGCCAGCAGTTCCGTCCAGACGCGGCCCGTAGAGAAACGTCCTTCGAGACTGGGTGGCGTCAGCGTGCCCAGCTTCCCGTCGTCGCTCAGGCTGTCGCCAAAGGCGTAGTAACTGGTAAACGGTTCCAGACCGGGGTCAGCCGCCGCGACGGATGCCACGCCAATGCTGAAAGTGACGGCAAGCGTCCTGATCATTTTTACTCTCCTCCCAAAGATGTCGCGCAACCGTAACGGTTTGCGCGATCTTTCGGATCGTGACGTAGCGACAGTTAACCGGTTGACCCGACGGCAGGTCGCAAAAACACAGCCCTGGCACGAAAAAGGCCCCGGAATTGCTCCCGGGGCCCGAATCAGCAGTTGCGTCAGAGACTTACTCTTCTGCAGGCGCCTGTTCCTTTTTGACTTCTTCGCCGGTTTCCTGGTCGACAACTTTCATCGACAGGCGAACCTTACCGCGGTCGTCAAAGCCCAGCAGTTTGACCTTCACTTCCTGACCTTCCTTCAGCACATCGCTGGGGTGGTTCAGGCGGCGGTTTTCGATCTGGGACACGTGCACCAGACCGTCGCGCTTGCCAAAGAAGTTCACAAATGCACCAAAGTCGACAATCTTGACGACAGTACCGGTGTAGATCGCGCCTTCTTCTGGCTCCGCCACGATCGCGTGGATCATGTCATAGGCTTTCTGGATCGAGTCGCCGTTCGGGGATGCGATCTTGATGGTGCCTTCGTCGTTGATGTCGACCTTGGCGCCTGACACTTCCACGATCTCGCGGATGACCTTGCCGCCCGATCCGATGACTTCGCGGATCTTGTCGGTGGGAATCTGCATGGTTTCAATGCGCGGCGCATGCACGGAGAAGTCCGCGGCACCTGTGATGGCTTTGTTCATCTCACCAAGGATATGCATCCGGCCGTCTTTCGCCTGCGCGAGGGCCTTCTCCATGATCTCGGGCGTGATGCCTGCAACCTTGATGTCCATCTGCAGCGAGGTGATCCCGTTTTCGGTACCCGCCACTTTGAAGTCCATGTCGCCCAGGTGGTCTTCGTCACCCAGGATGTCCGACAGGATCGCATAGGAGCCGTCTTCTTCGAGGATCAGACCCATGGCAACACCCGCGACCGCCGACTTCAGCGGCACGCCTGCGTCCATCATCGACAGAGAGCCACCGCAGACCGACGCCATCGAGGACGAGCCGTTGGATTCTGTGATCTCGGATACAACACGGATGGTGTACGGGAAATCAGTTGCTGCGGGCAGCACCGCCTGCAGAGCGCGCCATGCCAGTTTACCGTGACCGATTTCACGACGTCCCGGAGGGCCAACGCGACCCGCTTCGCCGACCGAATAGGGCGGGAAGTTGTAGTGCAGCAGGAAGTTGGATTTGAAGTTACCATGCAGCGCGTCGATGAACTGTTCATCATCGCCTGTGCCCAGTGTTGTGACCACGAGGCCCTGCGTCTCACCGCGCGTGAAAAGCGCCGAACCGTGTGTCCGCGGCAGCATGCCGGTTTCGCACACGATGTCGCGGATTTCGTCGGTCGCACGACCGTCAATCCGCTTGCCGGTTTTCACAACGTCGCCGCGCAGGATGGAGGCCTCGAGGCCTTTCATCGCGGAGCCGAGGTTCGGATCTTCAGCCTGCTCTTCGCTCAGCGCTTCCATGATTTTCTCACGGGCGGCGGCGACGGCTGAGGTACGCTCCTGCTTGTCAGAGATGGCAAAGGCTGCGCGCATGTCGGCTTCACCGGCAGCGGCAATCGCTGCGGACAGATCGGAATAATCTGCAGGCTGGAAGTCGAACGGCTCCTTGGCCGCCTCTTCTGCCAGAGAGATGATCAGATCGATGACCGGCTGGATTTGCTCATGCGCGAATTTCACAGCGCCGAGCATTTCATCTTCGGTCAGCTCGTAAGCTTCGGATTCGACCATCATCACGGCATCTTTGGTGCCTGCGACAACCAGATCGAGGCGCTGCTCAGGGTTCAGGCGCAGATCCTGCATGTCGTCGACGGTCGGGTTCAGGATGTAGTCGCCATCCTCAAAGCCCACGCGCGCACCGGCAATCGGGCCCATGAAAGGTGCGCCGGAAATAGTCAGCGCCGCAGAGGCCGCGATCATCGCGACCATATCGGGGTCATTGACCAGATCGTGCGACAGCACGGTACACATCACCAACACTTCGTTTTTGAAGCCGGGGACAAACAGCGGGCGGATCGGACGGTCGATCAGACGCGCGGTCAGCGTCTCTTTCTCCGTCGGGCGCGCCTCGCGCTTGAAGAAACCGCCGGGCACTTTACCCGCGGCATAGTATTTTTCCTGATAGTGAACAGTCAGCGGAAAGAAATCCTGACCGGGTTTCTGTTTTTTGGCAAAGGTGACGTTTGCCATGACGCTGGTCTCACCAAGCGTCGCAATCACCGACCCATCCGCCTGACGGGCCACTTTTCCTGTTTCCAGCGTGAGCGTTTCCTCGCCCCACTGCATCGACTTTTTCGTTTCGTTAAACATCTACGTTTCCTGTTTTGGCCCATTGGCCATTGCATAGGGGGCGAATTCCCCCTGACCCCGGTATCTTCTTTGTCAGGCGCTGAGGTCCGGGCGCCGGCTTTCAGATTGCGGGGGCATACACGAGATGGCGTGATTTGGAAAGGCTGCTGTACCGGTGGCAGAACGCCGGGATCCGCGCTCAGATGCGGCCAGCTGCGCGCAGCATCTGCCATGCCGTCCGGAGGTTTTCAGACCGGAAAGAGTGACGGCCATCATAGAGACAGAAGCTGAGGATATTGCCGCTGCGGTTGCTCCGGATTTCGCACCGAAGATCACCGGAGCGCGTCCGGGTGCGGGGACCGAAACGCCCGAATGTGCGGTACATTTCCAGCGCCTCAGGAACACTGCCCTGACGGGTTCCGGCAACAGCACGCCCGTCAAGCGGCACAGTCTGATCCTTGTCCCCGTGAAAGTGCAGGATGCTGGCGGTTCTGCCGCTGCAGGTCGGTGGACCGGGTGACCAGAAAGTGCCTGACATCGGGACAAACGCCGCGTAATCGTCGCTTCGGTGGCAGGCAAGACCCCAGGTCATCATCCCGCCGGTGGAAGCGCCGCTGACAATGATCCTGTCCTGATCAACGGGAAACCGGTTGATCATGTCGCGCCTGACTGCATCAAAGTACGCCAATGCCTTCAGGCCGTCACCGGGAACCGTGCGCGGAGCGTTTTCCTGCGACCATGATGCACCTGCGGATTTCACCGCAACAAACGCAGCGCCAAGGTCATTTGCAATGCGGCGCAGCCGGAGGTTCTGCATTGTGCCTTCCGCCGTACCCTGCAGGCCGTGCGCAAAGATAATCACGGGCACATCAGAGCGGCCATCATGCCCATCAGGCATCGCAATGTAATAGTGGCGGTCGCCGATCATACACCGGGTGTTTTCGCCACAGGCCGCGGCGGGCATTGCTGCAAGGGCACTCAGCGCAACAGAGACGGTCAGACAGAAAAGGTGGCGCAGCAGTCGGTCGTTCATGCATACAAGGTTCCAACCCGGCGACGGGAACCGCAAATCACAATCCTGTTCACAGCAGGTATGCGCCTGCCTGTGCCTCGCGTTTGTCGCTATTTGTCCTCGCCGAGGATCCGGCCGAACAATCCAACGAGAAACGCTGTGGTCATCCCGAACATCACAATGCCGGTGACTGAAATCATCGCGCCCAGAATGCGGAAATCAGTGCTGAGGACAACGTCGCCATACCCCACGGTCGTGTAGGTTACGAGGGCAAAGTAGATGGGTTCTTCATAGCCCTGCAGCGCACCTACGAGCCAGAGCACAAAAGCGCAGACATAGAGCTGGATCGTGTGGGAAAAGAGTGTGACGAGGAACAAACCACAGATTGCGACCAGCTGACGTCTGCCGGATCTGTGTGCTGCAAAATGGTCGTGACCGCGCAGGTGTCTGATCATTCGTGCGATGATCAAAATGTGGATCATGGCGCAGGCCAGCAGCACGCAGCTGCCAAGTGTGATCTGAAAAAGGACGGGCATTGTAATTCCGCAGTCGTGACACCGGGATCAGGTGTATTCACGGTCTGCCGGGAAGTCCATTCTTTCAGGACTGTGCGCTGGCTGCGAGCAGCACAACGAACATCATTGAAAGTGCCATGGCTATGTTGATTCTGCGCTGCACCTTTTCGGGCAGGTTCATGCGCTGCAGTGAGATACCCATCCATAACCAGGCAAAATGGATCGGGACCCAGATAGCGTTCACGATCAGGAATTTCAGCCCGATCTCGGTTGCCATGCTTGACGGCCAGAATCCGAAACCTGTGAAAAGCGTTGTATTGACGGCGTATGCCTTGGGATTGATGGCCTGCAGTGCGATGCCACCGGTAATGCCAGGCGGCCGTGCGCGTTCGATAAAGGCAAGGCGACTGCCGGCGAAAGCGATAGTGAACGCGATCCACGCCAGATAGGCTACGGAGGCGAAAAACAACACTGTGCGCAGTCGTTCGTCTGCAAGCAAAACAGCGGTCAGCCCGCTGACGATGGCCAGGCACACAAGATTTGTGCCGATAAACAATCCAAGGACGTAGCGGGCCCCAGCCTTCCCACCGAATGCGGCGCCCACACCCGCTGTCGACAAAACACCGGGTCCAGGCGTAATGATAAGAAAAAAGACAGCGGCAGCAAACGTCAGCATAGCAGCACAACACCTGATAGAGCTGATAGTTGCAATAGAGCTGGCAGGAGCCATGGCTGAGACAGCGCGAGTTTCTGAAAAAGAAAACGCCAGCCGCAAGGGGCTGGCGTTACCAGTTTGGCTTCCTGATTAGTCAGGACTTTTTCAGCTTGCGCATACCTGCAATGCCAGCGATGCCCGTCAGCATCAGCACCATACCTGCAGGCAAAGGCACTTCGTTGACCTGCAGGTCCCATGTGGCAACTTCGTCCGGGTTCGGGCCAAATCTGCCGAACAACGGATCAAGATTGAAGGTCACAAGTCCGGTCAGAGTGCCAAGTGAGACAGAGCCGGCATCATCAAGGTCATACTGGATTCCGCTCACAACCAGTCGGCCGTCAAAGTTTGCGGAGGTTTTCTGCCAGTTGAAAGTCGCAGCGTATGAGTCAGCGCCGAAGTCCATGCTCCAGCTGTCGAAATATTTTGTCTTCGTGCGGTGTGCGACGCCGCCGTAGATTGAAGTATCACCAACAATCTCAAGGATCGGGTCATCGATGCTGGAATTGAAATCACCGAGTTTGATATCCGCTGCGGGAGATCCTGCTGCTGGTGCAACGCCGCCTTCGTGCACGACGCCTGATACATTTTCAATAGTGGCCGCGGACGCGGCGCTGGCTGCAAGTGCAAGCGCGGCAACGCCTGCTGCAATTGACTTGTTCATGATAGGTTCCTCGTTAACAAACTGGACACCTTTTAGGCATTTCTGTGACTACCATCAACGCAATAATCTGTATTGGTTACCAACACGGATAGTTACGCTGCGTAGTATCAGAGGCGTGATTTCTACCCGAAAAAAGCTGTCAAAACGAAAACAACCGCGCCGTTTCCGGCGCGGTTGCTGTCAGTCTTTGGATGGCCTTGCTGAAATCAGCGGCGCAGGCCGAGGCGTTTGATCAGGTCCTGGTAGCGGGCCTCATCCTTGCCTTTGACGTAGTCGAGAAGCTTGCGGCGGTTTGCCACCATCTTCAGCAGACCACGACGGCCGTGGTTATCTTTTTTGTGTGTTTTGAAGTGCTCGGTCAGTGTCGCGATGCGCGAGCTCAGGATTGCGACCTGAACTTCGGGCGAACCGGTGTCGCCTTCCTTGATCGCGAATTCCTTCATGATGCGTGCTTTTTCTTCAAGCGTAATCGACATCGGGGGCTCCTTTGCAAAAGGGTTTCAGAAATGGCGCAGGCCGGGATGTCGTCCAGCACAGGCCCGTGGAGAAATCGCAGACAGATTCCCTGCTGCGATGGGCGCGTATAATCACCAGAAAGAAAAATGGCAAACACTGTTTTCGCGATCTGCAGGGTCTGTCCAGATCAGGCAGGTTCCAGACCTACGATCATGGCGGAACTGAGTGGTACGACCGTCAGGTCCGCGACGCTCAGATCAGCATCGCCATACACCTCGGCAACGCTCTGTCCGTTCATCATCACATGCATAACTTCCGGGTCATTTCCGTCGCGCTGAACCGTAACTTCGGGCTCCGCGGCGCTGTCATCTGTGTCGTCCCAGACCAGCACAAGACTGTCGCGGGACGCATCATAATCCATCGGCTCGGACGCCGCACCGTCGCTGACCCACTCGGCCAGCGCGAGCCACGGGGGCACCTCGCTCTGTTCGGGCAGATCGGTGTAACCGTCCGCCGAAAAACCAGCGTCCCCGGGCCAGGTGCTGAAACCGTCGATGTCACCGAAGCCATCCTCCTCTGGAAAGCCTGTAATAGTGACCGATGCATCATCCGGATCTGTGTCCGAGATGAAATCATAAAGATAATCGTCGCTGTCGTCTTCGCCGTAGCCGAGAACTTCCTCACCAACCGTACGGCCGGAAAAGATATCATCAATCTGCCGGGTCAGGTCCTCCCCGGTGACATACTGGCTCTCGTCGTCCTGGATATCTTCATCCAGATCGTCGTCAAGATCGTCCTGTGTGACCACAAACGCGGCGGCTCCGACGCCAACCATTCCCATCAGACCTGCCAACCAGAGCATACCGTTACTTTCCCGGACTGTTCGAAGCACAGCCCGACAGGGCCGCCAACGGCGGTATGTCTAGCGGGAAAGTGCTACCTGACTGTTAATCAGCGGCCCTGGTCTGCCATTGTCTGGGCTGCTCGGCGTAGGCCAGATACAGCGGGTGCCGCGGATGCCCGTGGCGCGTCAGTCCGAGGTGATGCAGCGGGATCCCTTTTTCATTCAGCATGTGAACCACCTCGGGTCCACGGTCGCGGTGTTCGCCATGCACGCCCCAGGCTGCGACGACCGTGTCGGCCCATTCGGCCACTGAAACAAGCGTGTCATCATTCTCCGGCCCTATCGGGTGCGTGGCTTTGCGCATTTTATGCGGATCGGTATCGCGCCATGCAAAAATATTGGTCACGCAGAATGCGCCATATCCCAGTGCGCGGGCCCTTGCCTCGCAGCGAGCGACGGTGGGGTCGTTGCGGATTTCGTCGGCAACGGACGGGTTCAGCATGATGAAGTTTACCTTAGGGGCATCCGGGTCCCAGGTGCGTTTCAGCTTGTACCGATACCTGTTGCAGTCCGAGTAGGCAGCTTCAGAATGCGTCGTGTCAGAGTTGTGGATCCGGATGAACACAGATTAACCCTATAAAAATGTTAACCTTTACAGGTTGCAGCATACCGAAAAAGCCGCCCTGTGAAAAGGGCGGCTTTGTGCATGTTTCAGAGCGGTGAGGCTGTGGCAGTGACGCTGCGGCGGGGGTAGTCGAGAACTTCGCCACGCGCCTCAAGGATACCGGCCGCGACGAGCGCATAAAGAATGTGGCCCCACAGCGCGACCCAGGTGATACCGGTGAAGCCAAGGAATGGCTTCATTCCGGCAACCAGATGCGCCATGCCGTAGAGGGCAAAGGCCCAGAGCGCCACGCCGTAAACGGTTGCAGTGATCGACCAGTGCAGTTGAGGCAGCACGGCACGTTGCAGCGGTCGTGCAATGGCATAATAGCCGACAACGTAAAAGACGAGCCCGGTCACAACGTGCAGCAGGTGCGCAGCGCCTGACGGATTGGCGCCGAAGACGTTTTTCAAGGTTGCACCTGCGAGGCCGACAGGTGCCAGTTTGGCGTATCCGAAGAGAGGGCTCAGGGACTGGCCGAAGGTGTCAAAGGCAAGCGTTGCAAAGGCGCCGGCGGTGATGAGCGTGATTGCTGTGCGTTTCATAACGGTGGTCTCCGTGTTGGATCAGTGTTGCGTCTGACCCCGATATGAAGACCTGCCGGGCGGCACGCCAGTGTGCTCACGCCGGTCTTACCCCGGGCACCGGATCGGTAACAAAATCTGTAACAAACCCTGCGTCACAGCTGACAAACCTGCGAGAATTGCAACGGCCTGTAACAATTGGAACTGGTCAGTTCCCTAAGTTGAGAACCCGTGAGGGATGCAGCTCCCCTGATTTGTACCGGCCAATCGCCACCGCGCGTCCGTCATACGACGCCCAGGCCTCGTCGCCGTACTCGGCGTCCCCTGCCATTACCATGCCTGGATTGCCGTTGCGCAGTCTCACAGCACCCTCTGCCGTGGCGCGCAGTTCCGGCAGATCGCTCAGCGCCTCCTCAAGCGGCACAATGTGTTCATCCAGACCAGGCGTTTTTGCAAGCGCGTCGATCTGCTCAATGCTTAGCCCGTCGCCTGCGTCGAACGGGCCCGACCAGACGCGGCGCAGTTCGCGTACATGCCCGAAACATCCCAGCGCCGCCCCAAGATCGCGTGCAATGGAGCGGACGTATCCGCCTTTGCCACAAACCATCTCAAGGGTGACATGGTCGGGGTCCGGACGGTCGAGCAGGATCAGGCTTTCCACAAAGAGAGGTCTGGCGGCAATCTCCATCGCCTCACCATCCCGTGCGCGTTTATACGCGCGTTCTCCGTCGATCTTCACGGCGGAGAACTGCGGGGGCACCTGTTCGATATCACCGATAAATGCGTTGAGCGCTTCTTTGATCGCGTCATCATCCGGACGCGCGTCGCTTTCCCGGATCACTTCGCCTTCGGCATCATCCGTGTTGGTCGCCTGACCCAGCCGGACTGTGAACTCATAAGCTTTGAGCGCATCCGTAACATATGGAACTGTTTTGGTGGCCTCGCCCAAAGCGACAGCGAGAACGCCCGTGGCTTCCGGATCCAGCGTGCCGGCGTGCCCGGCCTTTTTCGCATCGAGGGCCCAGCGGACTTTGTTCACAACGGCCGTCGACGTAATGCCTGCGGGTTTGTCCACCACCAGCCAACCGGAAATGTCCCGTCCCTTGCGCCTGCGTCCCATATTCGCTCCGAATGAAGTTGCCGCCCGGCTCTTACCCCAGGTGCAGGCATCTGCCCAGACCCCGGAATGCGGTTTCTGCGCCTATTCGGTAGATCCCACAACGCCGACAATCGGACCCAGCCGGAACCCGAAATCATTGCGGCCGATCCCGGGTGCGTAAAGTCTTGAAATGTTGCCATCCAGAAACAGCGCGTTCGGCACCCCGATGTAATCGCGGAAAAGCCTGCCGAAACTGTGGAAATTGACGGTCTCATCAGAGATGGCAAAAACCACCCGGGATCCGTCCGCCGATGTGCCCACGCCGTTGCGCACATAGAGGGATGTGCTGTCTTCGAGAAACCGTGGGTGCAGGTTGCCGTCGATCACCAGCATCGGGCCGGACTGCGTCGCATAGCGGCACGTTGGGGTGTCTTCGAGGTACTTCAGCGTCTCAATGACGTCAGCGCGACCGTCGCGGAGGCAGAAAACACCATTGGGCAAAAGACCGAAGTTGCCCGGGCCCGCATTGGGAATGACGCGCATCTGTTCGACGCTGTCCTCGACATAGTGGCCCACGGGCGCACGGTCGTCATGATACATCCCGGCGTTCATCGCAAAGAGCAGTTTCTCATTGCTCTGCTCCAGGACGCGGTCAATGGCGAAGAACTGACCATAGACTGCACCCTCGTCATCGCGCAGGAACAACCGCAGATCCTGATGCGCCGCATCAACCTCGCAGATCGTGTAAGATGCGCCCTCAAACTCCGTGCTGGTGCACTCGACGGCCTGAACTGCAGGGGCGGTTACACCCAGCGCAAGGGCCAGAAGGGCGGCGCGGATCATTCCTGGCCGCTTTCCCCGCTCTCCGGAGCAGTTTCAGTATCCCGGCGGACATCGTCCAGGTTCAGCATGCGGCGGGTCTCATCCATTTGATCAAAGGTCTCGTCCAGCTGAAAACGCAGGTCAGGTGCGAATTTCAGGGCGAGTTTCTTTGACACCAGACGCCGCAGCTCCCCCTTGTTCCTCGCCAGCAGACCGATCACATCATCCCGCCCTGTCCCGCCCAGCGGCAAAACATAGGCCGTGGCGATCCGCAGATCGGGCGATGTCCGCACCTCGCCCACAGTGATCGACATCCGGTTGAGGTCCGGGTCGTGCACATCGCCTCGGGCCAGCACCTCTGACAACGAGCGGCGGATCAGCTCGCCGACGCGAAGCTGCCGCTGTGACGGACCCGGGCCGTCATGAAACCTGTTCTTTCCCATGTGCACCATGTACGCCCTTCACTGCCCTTTGCCAAGGCGCGCCGGGCAGGCTATGAGAGCACCTCAGATCCACCGGGAGCCAGACATGTCAGAACAGCTGAAAATTGCAATTACGGGCGTGTCCGGCCGGATGGGCCGCATGCTGGTTGAAACTGCTGCCGGTTCGGAAGCTGTGGTCGTTGCTTCGGCTCTTGAGCGACCGGGTCATGACTGGATTGGCCGCGATCTCGGGCTCTGCCTTGGGGGTGCGGAAACGGGTGTCACTGTTACCGATGACGCACAGGCAGCGTTTGAAGCCGCGGATGTGGTCATCGATTTCACAGCTCCCGCGGCGACGATTGCATTCGCAGCCACAGCGGCGCGCACCGGCTCGGCGCATGTTATTGGCACGACTGGCATGACCGATGATGAGCTCAGCGATCTGGCGAAGGCCGGGGCCGGTGGTACAACGGTGCGCGCGGGGAACATGAGCCTTGGCGTGAATCTGCTTGTGCAGCTGACAAAGCGTGTTGCTGCTGCGCTGGACGATGACTTCGACATTGAAGTCATTGAAGCCCACCATAACCGCAAGGTTGATGCGCCGTCGGGCACGGCGCTTATGCTGGGCGAAGCTGCTGCAGAAGGGCGGGGTGTGTCACTGAAAGATGCGTCAGACAGGGCACGGGACGGGATTACCGGCGCGCGGCGGCGTGGTGATATCGGTTTTACGGCGATCCGTGGCGGCGACATCATCGGCGAACACGATGTGCTGTTTGCTGCCACAGGCGAGCGCATCACGCTGCGCCATGTGGCCTCGGACCGCTCCGTTTTCGCGCGTGGCGCGCTGAAGGCCGCGCTCTGGACACGTGGCCGCGCACCCGGGTCTTATGACATGCTGGATGTGCTCGGTCTTTCAGAGGACTGACACCTGTGTGATCTTTTTTGAACCGGATCAGGGTTCAGAACGTATATATAACACAAGATCGATCACCGGAGCCTGAACCATGCGCCCTGTATTCTACATCCTTGCTGCCGCCGCCGCCTTTTCCGGCGCACCGGCACTGGCCGAGTTTGCGAAAATCGACGACCAGTCGGAATTTGTGAAAATGGTGACAGGGAAAGAGCTCAAACGTCCTTTCGTGAACCTTGAAGTTACCGCTGACGGACAGATCTCTGGACGTGGTGCTGCCTGGCCTGTGACAGGCAACTGGACGTGGGAAAACGGGTATTTCTGCCGGGATCTTTATTGGGGTGGCGATCCGCTCGGTTACAACTGTCAGGAAGTGAAGGCCAAGGATAACCGCATCCGCTTCACGTCAGATCAGGGCCAGGGCGATTCGGCGGAATTCCGTCTGCGCTGATCGGGTGCCGGTCAGAAATCGACCGCGATGCCCTTCTTTTCCCAGTCACCGAACCGCACAGGTTCCGGCCCGTCGCGACCGCCCAGTTCGGGCGGCAGATCAAGCGCTTCGGCGGCTTTGCGGCGTGCTTCGGCTTCAGCCAGAGCGCGCTTTGCTGCGGGTGGCAGGTCGTCTGTGTGATCTGATTTGTCGTCGGACATAGCGCTTCTTCCTCTTACCGGCCTTGATATACGCCGCTCTTTGGCCCAGACAACCCGTCAGATTTCCAAGCTGTGAGCTCAGACATGTCCCAGACCGGCCTCCCCGCGCGCAGAAGCGCTGTTTACCTGTTGGATCAGGTGCTGGGAGAAGGGCGGCTGATGTCCGAACTGCTCGCCGGTGGCGCGCTTGACAGGCTGGAGCCCGAAGACCGCGCCCGCGCAGCCCGTCTGGCCATGGATACACTGCGTGGCCTCGAACGTGCTGACCGCATTCTGCAGAAGCATCTGTCAAAATATCCACCGCTGACGGTGCGCAATGCTTTGCGGGTTGGGGCTACGGAACTTTGTCACGGTGCCGCCGGTCACGGTGTGGTTAACGCGATGGTGGAACTCGTTGCGCGCCATAAGCGATATGGGCACCTGAAGGGCCTGACAAATGCGGTTCTGCGCAAAGTCGCAGCAGATGGGCCTGATGCCTGGAATGCCCTGCGCGCGCCCCGCCTGCCAAAGTGGCTGCGCGGCCCGCTGGTTGAGGCATGGGGGGCCGAGGCGATCGGCGCGATGGAAACGGCACATTTTGCGGGCGCTCCTCTGGACCTGACCGCAAAATCTGATGCCGCCGCTGTGGCCGCGGCGACAGGCGGCGAATTGCTGCCGACAGGCTCGGTCAGGGTCCGGGACGCAGGCCAGGTCTCTGCCATGCCAGGCTTTGCCGATGGCGACTGGTGGGTCCAGGATGCCGCCGCTGCGCTCGCCGTAAAAATCCTGTCTCCGGCACCGGGCGAACATGTGCTGGACCTGTGTGCAGCCCCCGGTGGCAAGACCATGCAGATCGCAGCATCCGGGGCCAGAGTGACGGCGGTGGACGATTCCGGGACCAGAATGAAACGTGTTCGTGAAAACCTGACACGCACCGGCCTCGTTGCCGAATTGCTGACGGCTGACGCCCGTGAGGTGACCGGCAGTTACGACGCCATCCTTCTGGATGCCCCGTGTTCCGCGACGGGTACGATCCGCCGCCACCCGGATCTGCCCCATGCCAAAGATGGTACCGAGTTTGGTGACCTTATTGAGCAGCAGGAAATACTGATCGATCACGCATGGTCTTTGCTGCCGCCGGGGGGGCGCCTTGTTTTCTGTACCTGCTCCTTGTTGCCCGACGAGGGCGAAGTTCAGGTCGAGGAAGCGCTGGCGCGGCACGTGGATATGACGTGCGATACACCGCTGTCAGAAGGGGTTGATGCCTCCTGGAAAACCGAAGAAGGCGGCCTGCGCCTGCGTCCCGACTATTGGGCGGACGCGGGTGGCATGGACGGATTTTACATGGCCTGCCTGCGGAAAGCTGCCTGACAGGACAAGGCCGTATTCCGGCATCCTGACAAATGCGGTGACTCGCAGACAGCCGCAGGCTATTATTGCCCCAACGCGCCGGCAGAGCGCAGCAAGGCAGAGTATCACATGTCCGGAACCCGCAGTTTCGCCACGAGAAAGGTGCAGTTTCTGAACCGCTGGCACGCATCACGCGCCGGCCGGATGAAAACGCGTGCTGTGGGGTTTGTGTCCTCACCTGAGCCCCGCACGATCGGCAGTTTTGCGCGCGGACGCCAGCTGATGGCGGGGAACTTCCTGTTTGCGGGTCATCTTGTCGAGCAGAAAGACGCGGAAATCTGGGATCTGCCGCTTCCCAATGCCGAGTTCGGGCAGGAGCTGCACGGTTTTGCCTGGCTGGATGATCTGGCAGCCGTCGGCGATATGCCCGCCAGGACGGCGGCTCAGAGATGGCTCTGGAGCTGGATTGAGCACTGTGGTCGCGGGCGTGGGGCGGGCTGGACGCCCGATCTGACCGGCAGACGGCTGATCCGCTGGATCAACCATGCCATCTTTGTGCTACGCGGGACGGAACCTGACCAAAGCCACGCCTTTTACGGCAGCCTGTTCCGGCAGACCCATTTTTTGTCCAGACGCTGGCATGGCGCTGCACCGGGGCTTCCCCGCATCGAAGCGCTCTGTGGGTTGATTTATGCTGGGCTTGCGCTGGAAGGAATGGAATCCGTGGCGCAGCCTGCGGTACGTGCGCTTGCCCGGGAATGCCGGATCCGGATTGATGAACAGGGTGGTCTGCCGACCCGCAATCCCGAGGAACTGCTGGAGGTCTTCACCCTGCTCAGCTGGACCGCTGCAGCCCTGGATGAAGCTGGTCATGGCATCCCGGAGGACCATACCGCCGCAATCGAACGCATTGCGCCCACACTCAGGACGCTGCGGCACGCAGATGGCGGGCTTGCGCGGTTCCACGGTGGGGGCCGCGGGGCGGAGGGCTGGCTCGATCATGCCCTGGCGCAGGCGCGGGTCCGCAACAGCCAGCCGGACGGGTTGTCCATGGGATATGCACGCTTGTCCGCCGGCCGGACCAGTGTGGTGGTTGATGCCTCGGTGCCACCTTCGGGTGCTGCGTCGTATAATGCGCATGCCTCGACGCTGGCGTTTGAGCTGACCTCGGGGCGCCGACCACTGATCGTCAACTGTGGTTCCGGACGGACGTTCGGGCCGGAATGGCGCAGGGCGGGCCGTGCCACGCCATCGCATTCGACGCTGTCGCTGGATGGGTATTCCAGTGCACGCCTTGGCGAGCAGGATGCCGGCACCGGGCGCGAACCCCTCATCGAAGGGCCGACACGGGTGCCGATAGAAATCGGCCACGCCAGTGACGGGTTGCGCTTTCAGAGTGGCCACAACGGGTTTGTGCCGACGCATGGCCTGACGCATGCGCGTACGCTGGAAATGACGTTTGACGGCCGGGGCCTGGCCGGTGAAGATATGCTGCTGGCGCTGGAAGACGGCGAAAAACGCCGGTTTGACCGGACAATGGATGCCGCCGGGCTCAGCGGTATTGCCTTTGACATCAGATTCCACCTGCATCCTGAGGTGGATGTCACCATCGATCTTGGGGGGGCTGCGGTTTCAATGGCGCTCAAGAGCGGGGAAATCTGGGTTTTCCGCCACGATGGGACGCAGAAACTGTCGTTGGAGCCCTCGGTTTATCTCGAAACCGGCCGTCTCAAGCCAAGAGGGTCAAATCAGATTGTCCTTTCCGGGCGGGCTATGTCATATGCGACGCGTATCCGCTGGTCCTTGTCCAAAGCGCAGGAAACTGCGATTGGCGTGCGGGATCTCAGCCTCGATACGCCTGACCTGACTGAATAGCTGCCACAAGGACCCCGACCTATGACCGATCTCGTACCGCTGCGCCGCGCGCTGCTTTCAGTATCTGACAAGACCGGGCTGGTCGAACTGGGTCAGGCGCTGGCGGCCAGAGGGGTCGAGCTTTTGTCGACGGGTGGCACAGCCCGCGCGCTGCGTGACGCCGGGCTGACCGTGACGGACGTATCTGAGGTCACCGGATTCCCCGAAATGATGGATGGCCGTGTCAAAACCCTGCACCCGGTTGTGCATGGCGGCCTGCTGGCCCTGCGCGACAACGATGCGCATGTGGCAGCCATGTCAGAGCACGGAATCGGTGCGATCGATCTGGTTGTGGTGAACCTCTACCCGTTCGAGGAAACTGTGACAAAGGGCGCGGAATATGCGGAAGTAATCGAAAACATAGACATCGGCGGCCCTGCGATGATCCGGTCGGCGGCAAAGAACCATGGGTTTGTGTCCGTTGTTGTGGATGTCGAGGATTATGCGCCGCTGATGGAAGAACTTGAGGCGCAGGACGGCCGGACGTCCTATGCACTGCGGCAGCGTCTGGCCCAGACGGCTTATGCGCGGACCGCAGCCTATGATACCGCCGTCAGCACATGGATGGCCGCTCAGGTCGGTGACACGCCGCGGCGGCGCACATTCGGGGGCCAGCTGGCGCAGACACTGCGCTATGGGGAAAACCCGCATCAGCAGGCTGCCTTCTACACGGACGGTTCCGCGGGGCCAGGCATTGCGACCGCGACACAGCACCAGGGCAAGGAACTGAGCTACAACAATATCAATGACACCGATGCGGCCTTTGAACTGGTGAGCGAGTTCGACCCGGCAGACGGGCCGGCCTGTGCCATCATCAAACACGCCAACCCTTGCGGTGTCGCGCGTGGCGCAACACTGGTCGAGGCCTATTCCCGTGCCTTCGACTGTGACCGGACTTCTGCATTTGGCGGGATCATTGCCCTGAACCAGCCGCTGGACGCAGAAACAGCCCGAGAGATCACAGGTATCTTTACCGAAGTTGTGATAGCACCTGGTGCCGACGCTGAGGCTGTGGATATTTTCAGCCAGAAGAAGAACCTGAGGTTGCTCACAACCGGCGGGCTCGGCGACCCGGCACGGGCTTCTATGGCGGTGCGTCAGGTTTCCGGTGGCTATCTGGTGCAGGACAAGGATGCCGGTCAAGTCATGCCGGATGATCTGAAAGTGGTTACCAGACGCGCGCCGACGGAGCAGGAAATGGCGGATCTGCTTTTTGCCTGGACCGTGGCCAAACATGTGAAATCCAATGCCATCATTTATGTCAAAGATGGCGCGACTGTGGGTGTCGGCGCAGGGCAGATGAGCCGTGTGGACAGCACACGGATTGCGGCCCGCAAGGCGCAGGACATGGCGGAGGCAATGGGTTTGCCGGCGCCCCTGACGGAAGGGTCGGTTGTGGCCTCGGATGCATTCTTTCCTTTTGCCGATGGCCTGATCACAGCTGCCGGTGCCGGGGCCACCGCGCTCATTCAGCCGGGAGGTTCCATGCGTGATGACGAGGTTATTGCTGCTGCGGACGAAGCAGGTCTCGCAATGGTCTTCACCGGCATGCGCCATTTCCGCCACTAGGAGACGCCGATGCGGCTCATTGCCCTGACAGCTCTTGTGGCTTTCGCGCTGGATCAGATCAGCAAATATCTCGTGATCCATGTGATGGAGCTGTGGCGTATCCGGTCTGTCGATGTTTTTCCGCCGCTGCTGAATTTTCGGTACGGCGAAAACCGGGGCATCAATTTCGGCCTGTTTGGTGAGGGGTCGGAAGCGAGCCGCTGGATTCTGGTCGGACTTGCTGTGGTTATCTGTGGCGGTGTTCTGATCTGGGCTGCGCGGATATCGCTGGGTCGTGTTGCGCGGATTGGTGCGGGGTTGCTGGTCGGGGGAGCTCTGGCCAATGTGCTGGACCGTCTGATCTATGGCTATGTGCTGGATTTCCTGAATATGTCGTGTTGCGGCATCACAAATCCGTTCGTGTTCAATGTGGCAGATATCTTTATTTTCGCCGGTGCCATTGCGCTGGTTTTCTTTGCTCCGGATGAGAAGAAACAGGCGGAAAAAGGGCAGTGACATTGCCTGCATGCCTGTCGTATCAAAGGCATTACACTGAGGAGACACAGCATGCACCGTCCGGTGGCCCTGATACTGATTGCGACACTGCTGAGCGCCTGCGCCAACACCGGCCTGCGCGAGCTGAGATCGGACGGTACGGGCCCGGATGAATTTCTGGTGGAGCCGAAAGCCGAGCTGCAGACCCCCGATGATCTGACAGCACTGCCGACGCCGACACCGGGGCAGGGCAATCTGACCGACAATGACCCGGTGGGCGATGCGATTGTTGCCCTGGGTGGCCGGCCGACGGACCCGAATGCCGGCGTTCCCGGAGCGGATGGAGCCCTGGTGACGGCGGCTTCTCGGTTTGGTGTGACCCCATCCATCCGGTCGGAGCTTGCCGCTGAGGACGAAGAGTTCCGCCGCAGGCAGGCGCGCTTCACCCAGATCAGGCTCTTTCCGCAGGACCGGTACAACGAAGCTTACCGCGGCCAGGCGCTGGACCCTGATGAAACAGCTGAACTCTGGCGTCAGGCCGGCGCACGCACACCTTCTTTCCCGCCGCAGTTTTGATCGTTGCAGCCATCGCGCTGTAACATTCCTGCCAGCCTGACTTGAACAGGACGCGTTACGGCGTACCTGTGTCCCATCCACGCGCCCTGACATACCGGAGACCCCTGATGTTCAAAACTGCCCTGCGCGCCGCTTTACTCGCGCTCCTGCCTGCTTCTCTGGCCGCGAACGAAGATGCGGTGACCACGTTTGAGCTGGACAACGGGATGCAGGTTGTAGTGGTCGAAGATCACCGGGCGCCGGTGGTGCAGCATATGGTCTGGTACCGTGCGGGATCGGCGGATGAACCGCCCGGATCATCGGGTGTGGCGCATTTCCTCGAACACCTGCTGTTCAAAGCGACTGACACGCTGGAAGCAGGCGAGCTTTCGGCGACCGTGGCGCGCAACGGAGGCCGCGACAATGCGTTCACGTCGTATGACTATACTGCCTATTTTCAGCGTGTGGCCGCGGATCGTCTGGAGCTGATGATGCGGATGGAGGCGGATCGCATGCGTAATATCCGCCTGACTGAAGAAAACATCCTGACGGAACGGGATGTGATCATTGAAGAACGCAATCAGCGCACCGAAAACAGCGCGGGGGCACTCTTTGGCGAGCAGGTCGGTGCAGCGCAGTTTCTGAACCACCGGTACGGCCAACCGATTATCGGATGGATGCACGAAATGCAGACGCTCGATATGCAGGATGCTCTGACTTTTTATGACATTTACTATTCGCCGAACAATGCGATCCTGGTGGTGTCCGGCGACGTAACGCCCGAAGAAGTGCGACGGCTGGCAGAGAAATATTATGGTGTCATTCCGGCCAATCCGGATCTCCCGGAGCGGGTACGGACCGAGGAGCCGCCACAGACCGCTGAGCGGCGTCTGATCTTTCGCGACGCGCGGGTGGCACAGCCATATGTGCGCCGGTCCTACCTTGCGCCCGAGCGTGACCCGGGCGACCAGGAAACGGCGGCGGCTCTGACGATGCTGGCCGAAATCCTTGGTGGCGGGCAGACGTCCTTTCTGACTGAAGAACTTCAGTTCAACAGCCAGATCGTCACGTTTTCCGGCGCGTTCTACCGGGGTGTTTCGCTGGACGACACGACCTTCAACGTCATCGTTGTTCCCACGCCGACGGTGTCTTTGCAGGAAGCCGAAGACGCCATGGACGCCGCAATTGCCAAATTCCTCGAAGAGGGCCCGGACCCGGAACAGCTTGAGCGTATCAAACTGCAGATCCGGGCTGAACTGATCTATGAGCGGGATGATGTCGACAGGATTGCGAACCGGTATGGTCAGGCGCTGACATCGGGTCTGACGGTTGAGGATGTGCAGGCATGGCCGGACATTTTGCAGGCTGTGACCGAAGAAGACATTCTGCAGGCTGCCCGCGATCTTTTTGACAGGCGCGCTTCAGTCACAGGCTGGCTGATGCGTGAGGAGGTGACCCAATGATCCGTTTTGTTGTCGCGCTGTTTACTGCGCTCGTGATGAGCTTTCCGGCTGCTGCGGCCGTCGATATTAAGGAAGTTAAGTCGCCTGGCGGGCTCACGGCATGGCTCGTTGAGGATCATTCCATTCCCTTTGCGGCTCTTGAAATTCGTTTCCGCGGGGGGGCATCCTTGGACGCCCCGGGCAAGCGTGGCGCCATCGCCCTGATGTCCTATCTGCTGGACGAGGGTGCCGGTGATCTCGATGCGCGCGCCTTTGCACGCGCTTCTGAGTCGCTGGCTTCCTCTTTCGGTTTTGATATCAGCGATGATGAACTCTCGGTCTCTGCCCGATTTCTGACGGAGAACCGCGAGGCCTCTCTGGAATTGCTGCGCTCGGCACTGCTGGAGCCCCGGTTTGATGCGGACGCGATTGAGCGCGTCCGTGCACAGGTGCTCTCCGGTATCCGATCGGACGCCAAAGACCCCAACGCAATCGCCGGGCGCACAATGGACGGTATCATCTGGGGTGATCACCCCTACGCCACTGCCCTTGAAGGTACTGAGGAAAGCGTTGCAGCCCTGACCCGCGAGGATCTCGTGGTGGCTCACCGGGCTATCTTTGCGCGTGACCGGATTTACATTGGTGCGGTCGGAGACATCACCGAAGAAGAACTTTCGTCCCTCATGGATGCGCTGCTGGGTGATCTGCCGGAAGCGGGCGCGCCGATGCCGCCCCGTGCCGAGATCGATATTCCCGGCGGCACCACCGTTGTGCCGTTCGAAACTCCACAGTCGGTGGCGATTTTTGGACAGGCGGGCATCAAACAGGATGATCCGGATTATTTCACGGCAGCCGTGCTGAACCGTATTCTCGGTGGTGGTTCATTCGAAAGCCGTCTGATGAACGAAGTGCGTGAAAAGCGTGGTCTGACTTATGGTGTGTACTCGTACCTTGCTCCCAAGGACCTGGGAGAGGTGTATATGGGCTCCGTCAGTTCGGCGAATGACCGGATCGCTGAGGCGATTGGTGTTATCCGTTCGGAATGGCAGCGCGCCGCTGACGAGGGGGTAACGCCCGAAGAGCTCGCAAATGCTAAAACGTATATGACGGGGGCATATCCGCTGCGGTTTGACGGAAACGCCCGGATCGCCCGCATTATTGTTGGGATGCAGATGCTGGGACTGCCGATTGACTACATTGCGACGCGGAATGACAAAGTAGAGGCAGTTACCCTGGAAGATGTGCGGCGTGTGGCCGCCAAACTGCTGGACCCGGAAGGGCTGCACTTTGTGGTAGTGGGACAGCCGGAAGGTGTTGAAACCACAGCCGCCAACTGAACCGTTATCAGAATGAGACGCTGTCGCGTCACGCGATGTCCCCTGACCTGAACGGTCCGGGTGTGGGCGGCGGCTGATTATTCGCCGTAAGGGATCCAGACGTTTTTCACCTCTGTTGCTGCGTCCAGGAACTCCCGGCCCTGACCTGCGGGGCCCATCCAGTCGCGTGCCATACCGTTGTTCACCCAGGTGCGTTTCAGGTTGCCTGCTGAGGCACGTTCTGTGATTGCAGAGAATTCCGCTGCGCCAAAGCTCCAGACTGCATTGATGTCCAGGTGGCCTGCCATGGTATCCGCGACATCTGTGTGCGAGCCGGTGAGAATGTTCACCACACCTGCGGGAACGTCAGAGGTTTCGAGCACCTGGATGAAATCAGTTGCCGCCAGTGGGAAGGGCTCCGAAGCGGACAGGATCACGCGGTTGCCCATTGCCATGGCCGGGGCCATGCAGGAGATGAGGCCCAGGAGGGGCGCTTCGGCGGAGCAGAGAGCACCGATAACGCCCACCGGTTCCCGCATCGCAAGAGCAACGCCGCGCATCGGCACGCCATGCACCTGACCATCAAACTTGTCCGCCCAGGCCGCATAGGTAAAGAGACGGCTGACTGCGGCGTCGACCTCTGCCGCGCCGGTTTTACCGCCCTGCATTCCATCAAGACGCCGGACGAATTCTGTGCGGCGCGCACTGAGGTTTTCGGCGAGATAATAGAGGATCTGTGCGCGCAGATGCCCGGTGGTTTTTGACCAGGAAGCGGCCGCATTTGCCGCCTCTGCCGCATTGCGCACGTCTTTGCGGTTGGCACAGGAGGCGTGCCCCAGCAATGCGCCGCTTCTGGACCAGACCGCGCGGGAATAACCGCTGTCGGGGCGTGCCTGTTTGCCGCCGATATAGAGCTTTGCCGTCCGGTCCAGCGGATCGGCTGGTGCACCATCGCCGGTGTATGCAACCGGCTGTCGGAGTTTGCGGCTGCGTTCCTTTGGGCGTGTATAGCCTGCAAGGCCTTCCCACCCGCCTTCGCGTCCGAAACCGCTTTCCCGGACGCCTCCGAAGCCGGCCGCGGCGTCCATCATGTTGGTGCAATTGACCCAGACAATCCCTGCAGCAAGCTTCGGCGCCATATCCAGCGCGAGATTGATGTTCTCGCTCCAGACAGATGCCGCCAGGCCATACCGCGTGTTGTTGGCCAGCGAGACTGCCTCGGACGGTGTTCTGAAGGTGCAGGACACCAGCACAGGGCCGAATATTTCTTCCTGCATCAGCGTATCGGCGGGATTCAGGCCGGTGATCAGGGTCGGCGGGTAAAAACAGCCTTCAACCGGCATGTCCACCGCGGCAACGTGGGTTTCGCCTGCTGTGTTGGCGTCTACCAGCGCAGAGATTGCTGCATGCTGCACCGGATCGACGATGGCACCGACATCAATGCTTTTGTCCAGCGGACTGCCCAGCCGGAGCTTGTCCATGCGGGCGCGCAGTTTGGCATGGAAGGCATCGGCAACCGGTTCATGCACGAGCAGCCGCGAACCCGCGCAGCAGACCTGTCCCTGGTTAAACCAGATCGCATCCACCAGACCCTCGACGGCACTGTCCAGATCAGCATCATCAAAAACAATGTAAGGGGATTTACCCCCGAGCTCGAGCGTCAGAGCCTTGCCGCTCCCGGCAGTGGCTTCACGAATGCGGCGACCGACGGCAGTGGAGCCGGTAAAGGCAATCTTGTCGACATCTGCCGCAACGATCATCTCGCCCACCGACCCATCGCCTGTCACGAAGTTGATCACCCCTTTGGGCAGACCCGCCTGACGGCAGATATCCGCAAATAGCAGGGCGGTCAGGGATGTGTATTCCGCCGGTTTCAGCACCACCGTGTTGCCCATCGCGAGGGCCGGAGCAATTTTCCAGGCCAGCATCAGGAGCGGGAAATTCCATGGAATGATCTGCCCGCAGACACCAAGGGCGCGGCGATCGGGCAGCTCCTCTTCCATCAGCTGCGCCATGCCCGCGTGGAAATAGAAATGCCGCTGTGCCAGCGGGATGTCGATATCCCGGCTTTCGCGGATGGGCTTGCCATTGTCCATCGTTTCGAGAACGGCAAAAAGGCGGCTGTGTTTCTGCAGCAGCCGCGCAAGGGCATAGAGGTAACGCGCGCGGCCCGGGCCGCCCAGTTTTTCCCACCGGGGCTGAGCCTTACGGGCTGCGGCAACGGCGGCATCGACATCGGCCTGCGTGCCCTGTGTCAGCGTCGCCAGCACCTCTCCGGTCGCGGGGTTGCGGCTGTCAAATCCGTCGACGGGCTGTGTGAAGGCGCCATCAATAAAGTGACCGAACCGATCGCCCCGATCGACCAGCCAGGCCAGCGCCTCAGCGGCACTTTCGGGTGCCTCGCCATAGTCCATCGTTTCAAAGATTTCAGAGACAGTCATTGCTTGTCCTTTCCGCGGGTCGTCAGCCGGCAGCATGGCGGTAGCCGGCGGAATACGTGCCGGTCACGTGGTGTTCGAGCTGACGCTCGATGTCATTCAGCAGGGACGAGGCCCCAAAGCGGAACAGATCGGGCTGCAGCCAGCGATCGCCCAGTTCTTCTTTCATCAGCGCAAGATAAGTGATCGCGTCCTTGGCCTTTGAGATGCCGCCCGCAGGCTTGTATCCGACACGGTAGCCTGTGCGCCCGAAGTATTCGCGGATGGCCCGTATCATGACCAGCGACACAGGCAGCGTGGCATTCACGCTTTCCTTGCCGGTCGAGGTCTTGATGAAATCTGCTCCGGCCATCATGCAGATCACAGAAGCCCGCGCTACATTGCGCAGGGATCCCAGTTCCCCTGTGGCAAGGATGGCTTTGACATGCGCCTCTCCACAGGCGGCCCGGAACGCGCGCATCTCGTCATACAGTGCCTGCCAGTTTCCGGACAGAACATGCCGGCGCGAAATGACGATATCAATTTCCGCAGCACCGGCTTTGACGCTCTCTTCGATCTCTGCAATCCGCAGATGGAAAGGCGACAGGCCGGCCGGAAAACCGGTGCTGACCGCTGCGACCGGAATGCCGGTGCCCTGAAGTGCCGTGACCGCCGCCGGGATCATATCGTGGTAGACGCAGACCGCCCCGGTTGTGATCGGTCCCATTCCCAATGCATCAAGTGTGCGTTGTGCAACGGGTTGTCTGGCCTTTGAGCACAGCCGCTGCACGCGCCGGCTTGTGTCATCACCGGACAGGGTTGTCAGATCAATACAGGTCACCGCCCGCAGCAGCCAGGCGGCCTGATGGGCCTTTTTGACCGACCGGCGCGCGGGGAGCTGTGCAGCGCGGCGTTCAATGGCCGATGTGTTGGCCTGCAGGCTCAGAACCCAGTCCATGTCGAGTTCAGTACCCGGATTGCGGGGTTCTGTGACCTGTGGCAACTGGTGTGCAGCGGCCAGAGCGGCCGTATCGGTTGTATGGCTTTGCATGATTGTGCCTTTAAGGAAGCTGCGTCAAAAATCGCATGCGTGAAGCGCCTTGGCAAGGCGCAGCCGCCGATATCGCGCAGGGATGCCGGAGCGTCAGCTGCCCCGGTAGGTTGAATATCCGAACGGCGACAGCAGCAGAGGCACGTGATAATGAGCATCTTCGTCAGAGATACCAAAGCGGATCGGAATACCGTCGAGAAACCGAGGCTCTTCGGGCGGGACACCTGCAGCGTCGAGATACGGCCCTGTCTCGAAGATCATCTCGTAGCTGCCCGCTTTGAATTTACCGGCCGGCAGAATGGGCGCGTCCGTCCGGCCATCGCTGTTTGTGACGGCTTCGGCGATTTTGCGATGGCTGTTGCCAGACACACGATAGAGCAGGATGCGGATGCCTTCCGCGGGCATACCACGGGCTGTGTCCAGAACATGTGTTGTCAGATAACCTTCGGGCATTGGCCTGCCTCCATCATTGTCTGTGGCACCCTGCCTTTGCCTGTTGCGAATTGCAACGCGCCGTGTAGTCAGTAATGAATAGAACTGACCTGTCAGGAGTTTTCCGCGTGAACCGCTACCCCCGTGATTTCAATGGATACGGCGCAACCCCACCGGATGCTGCATGGCCCGGTGGTGCCAGGATCGCCGTTCAGTTCGTGGTGAACTATGAAGAAGGCGGCGAGAACTGCCTGCTGCATGGGGACGCCGCCTCCGAAGCGTTCCTGTCCGAAATCGTGGGCGCACAGCCCTGGCCCGGCCAGCGTCACTGGAACATGGAATCTATCTATGATTACGGCGCGCGTGCGGGTTTCTGGCGTCTGCACCGTCTTTTCACCGGTGCGCGCATTCCGGTCACAGTCTATGGCGTCGCCTCTGCACTTGCGCGTGCGCCCGAACAGGTCGAGGCGATGCAGCAGGCAGGCTGGGAAATTGCAAGCCATGGGCTGAAGTGGATCGACTATAAAGACCACTCGCCCGAAGCTGAAACGGCTGACATGGCCGAGGCCATCCGGCTGCATACCGAAGTTACAGGTGCCGCACCGCGCGGCTGGTACACAGGCCGGTGTTCGGAGAATACCGTCGCACTGGCCGCCGAAACCGGGCAGTTCGACTACATCTCGGACACCTATGACGATGACCTGCCGTACTGGACCAGGATCGGATCGCGCGATCAGCTTATCATTCCCTATACGCTCGACTGCAACGACATGCGCTTTGCTACGCCCCAGGGGTTTAATTCCGGGGACCAGTTCTTTGCTTATCTGCGGGACACCTTCGATGCGCTCTATGCCGAAGGCGCGGAAGGTTCCGCAAAAATGATGTCGGTTGGCCTGCACTGCCGGCTGATCGGGCGACCAGGGCGCATCCGGGCGCTGCAGAAGTTCATCGGGTATATTCAGACGTTTGAGGGCGTCTGGTGTCCGCGGCGGATCGATATCGCCGAACACTGGGCCGCGCAGCATCCGCCCGTGGACCGCAGCCGTCCCTCGCAGATGGACAAAGGGCTTTTTGTTGATCGGTTCGGCGGCATCTTTGAGCATTCCGCCTGGATCGCCGAACGGGCCTTTGCGCTGGAGCTGGGTCCCGCACATGACAGTGCGGCGGGGCTGCATTCAGCCATGGCACGCGTCTTCCGCAGCGCGTCGGATGCAGAACGTCTGGCGGTCCTGCAAGCGCACCCTGACCTTGCCGGAAAACTCGCAGCTGCACGCCGTCTGACCGCTGACAGCACGCAGGAACAGGCAAGCGCCGGGCTGGATGCGCTCACAGACGCGGAACGCACGCAGTTTGAAAAACTGAACGCGGATTATGTGGCAAAACACGGTTTTCCTTTCATCATTGCCGTACGAGATCACGACAAGGCGGGCATTCTGAAGGCCTTTCACCGCCGGATTGAACATGACACCGGCGAAGAGTTTGACGAGGCCTGCCGCCAGGTCGAACGGATTGCGCGACTGCGGCTGGAGGCAATTCTGTGAGCTACGCGTTCCCCCCCGGCGGCCTGCCGGATCAGACACACAACCCGGAAGGCACCGCCGTTTTCACGGAGAGCTACGCGGTTCTGCCCGCCATCACACAGCGCGATATCGTGACAAGCTTTCTGCCGGGGTGGCAGAATACGCGGGTCTGGGTTCTGGCGCGGCCTCTTTCGGGCTTCGCTGAAACGTTCTCTCAGTATGCGGTTGAAATGGACCCCGAAGGGGGCAGTGCGACACCGGAACCCGATGTACACGCCCAGGCGGTCATCTTTGTGGCCGAGGGCACCGCACGGCTGACACTGGGCCAGGACTTTTATGATCTGCGCCCTGGCAGCTATGCATACATTCCGCCCAGTGCGGTCTGGACGCTCTGGAACACGGGCAGCACGCCCTGCCGGTTCCACTGGATCCGAAAGAAGTTCGAACCTGCCGACGGCATCAGCGTGCCGGAGGCGCTGGTGACCCACGACAATGAAGTACCCGCCGTCGCAATGCCACACAGCGAAGGTAAGTGGGCAACCCAGCGTTTTCTGGATCCTCTTGATATCAATTATGATTTTCATGTGAACATCGTCACGTTCCAGCCCGGTGGCCGCATCCCATTCGCCGAAACGCATGTGATGGAACACGGTCTCTATGTTCTGCAGGGCACCGCCGAATACCTTCTGAACAAGGACTGGGTGTCTGTCGGGCCGGGAGACTTCCTCTGGTTGCGCGCCTTTTGCCCCCAGGCCTGCATCGCGACCGGGTCGGAGCCATTCCGCTACCTGCTTTACAAAGACGTCAACCGTCACGCGCGCCTGTGATCCTCCGCATCCATACCCAGCCGCTTACGGCACAGGCCTTTGCGCCCTTTGGCGATGTGCTCGACTGCTCAGATGCACCGGACCGGATGATCAACGCCGGTCTGTGCGGGCGCCACCACGACCGGGCGCGCCTGTCTTTCGGAGAGAGGGGGCGCGCGGGTATCAGCCTGTTCAATGCCGAACCGCGCAGCTTACCTTACGAATTCAACCTGCTCGAACGTCATCCCGAAGGCAGCCAGGCCTTTCTGCCGATGACGTCCAACCCGTTTCTGGTGATCGTCGCGCCCGATGAAAATGGCCGTCCCGGCACACCTTCTGCATTCCTGACGGCACCGCATCAGGGCGTGAATTTTTACGCAGGCACCTGGCATGGTGTGCTCACCCCGCTGGCAGCGCCCGGAATTTTCGCAGTTGTAGACCGTATCGGCGATACGCCCAACCTTGATGAGGTTTTGCTTGATCCGCCGGTTGTTGTGGTTTCATAACGGGCGGGACCCGCAAAAAGCGGGCGTAAAAAAACGACAGGGACAGAAGATGACAGATCGTACAGCGGGCGTTTACAGCGACCCGGACCAGACCCCACCGCTGGCGCAGGCAGTTCCGCTCGGACTGCAGCACGTGCTGGCGATGTTTGCCTCCAATGTGACACCTTCCATTATCGTCGCCGGTGCCGCGGGCCTTGCGTTTGGCGGGCCCGAACAGGTGTACCTCATCCAGATGGCGATGCTGTTCGCCGGGATTGCCACATTGTTTCAGACAGTTGGCATAGGCCCGATCGGCGCCCGTCTTCCGATCATGCAGGGCACCAGTTTCGCTTTTGTTGGTGTTCTGGCCGGGGTTGCCGCCACGCAAGGCCTCAGTGTCGCGCTGAGTGCCTGTATTATCGGCGGCGTTGTTCACTTTATTCTTGGCGGGTTTATCCGGCACCTGCGCTGGCTTTTCCCCCCGCTTGTCACGGGTCTCGTCATCCTCGCAATCGGTCTTTATCTGATTCCGGTCGCGATCAAATATGCAGCCGGTGGTGCGGCAAAGTTCCAGATGGAGGCTGAAAGTTTCGGCTCTCTGATGCACTGGTCTGTCGCACTTTCCGTCGTCATCGTTGCGCTGATCCTGAAGTTCTTCACCAAAGGCACGCTGTCAAATGCCGCCATTCTGGTGGGGCTGATCGTCGGATATCTGCTGGCTCTCGTGATGGGTATGGTGAACTTCGCACCCGTCGCGAATGCCAGCTGGTTCACGGCTATCACGCCACTGCCCTACGGATTTGAATTCTCGCTGGGCGCTGTGATCGCCGTGACGCTGGTGTCCATTGTCTCGGCGATTGAAACCGTTGGGGATGCGTCCGCCACGACCAAGGCCGGCGCGGGGCGCGAAGCAACGGACGAGGAAATCGCCGGCGCGACCTATGCAGACGGTCTCGGGACGGCTGTCGCAGGCGTCTTTGGGGGCCTGCCGAACACCTCCTTCAGCCAGAATGTCGGCATCGTCGGTATGACCGGCATTATGAGCCGCCACGTTGTCACCATCGGTGCCATCGTATTGATCCTCTGCGGTTTGGTGCCAAAGATCGGTGCCGTCATCGCCTCAATGCCGCTGCCGGTGCTTGGCGGCGGTGTGATCGTGATGTTCGGCATGGTTGCCGCGGCAGGGCTCAATGTTCTGAGCGAAATTGAGATGAACCGCCGGAACATGGTGATCATCGCGGTGTCACTTGCTGCGGGTCTCGGCCTCAATCTTGTGCCAACGGCCGTTCAGTATCTGCCAGGTGTTGTCAAAACCCTCGCAACATCCGCTGTGGCCCCCACAGCCCTTGTTGCGATCGTGCTGAACCTTGTCCTGCCGGAAGAGATCTGACCAGGTTCTTCTGGCTTTAAATATCCCCGCCGGAGGCACCCGACCGTGCCACCGGCGACATGCCCGAAACAGATGAGGACCACACGACATGTATGACTTTGCTGTCATGGCCGCCTGGATCGAATTCGGCGTTCGCTGGCTGCACGTCATTACGGCGATCGCGTGGATCGGGTCATCGTTCTACTTCATTGCGCTTGATCTTGGTCTGCACCGCGACAGGAACCTCTCCTCCGGTGCAGATGGTGAGGAATGGCAGGTGCATGGCGGCGGGTTCTATCATATCCAGAAATACCTTGTTGCGCCTGAAAACATTCCGGACGGCCTGATCTGGCATAAATGGCAGAGCTATTGGACGTGGATCAGCGGTTTTGCCCTTCTGGTGCTCGTCTATTATCTCGGCGCTGAATTTTACCTGATTGATCCGGCGGTCATGGATTTGTCTGCCTGGCAGGCAGTCGGCATCTCGCTGGTGTCGCTGGCTTTTGGCTGGATCGCATACACAACGCTGTGCCGCGTATTCGTTGATGCGGATCAGACTGTTCTGATGGTGGCTCTGTTTGCGGTCCTGGTGGCGATGTCCTGGTTTTATACCCAGGTGTTCTCCGGCCGGGCGGCGATGCTGCACCTTGGGGCGTTCACGGCAACGATCATGAGCGCCAATGTCTTCATGATCATTATCCCCAACCAGAAAATTGTGGTGGCCGATCTGATGGCCGGCCGGACCCCGGACGCAAAATACGGGAAAATCGCCAAACAGCGCAGCACGCACAACAATTACCTGACGCTGCCGGTGATCTTCCTGATGCTGTCTAACCACTACCCGCTGGCGTTTGCGACGCAGAATACCTGGATCATCGCCAGCCTTGTCTTTCTGATGGGTGTCACCATCCGGCACTATTTCAACTCCATCCACGCCCGGCAGGGAAATCCGCACTGGACCTGGGCGGTGACCGCTCTGATTTTTATCGCCATTATGTGGCTTTCAACCGCTCCGATGAGTGGTGCAGAAACCGATGAGGCGCACGGGGATGCGGTCCGCTATGCCGAAGCGCCTGGATTTGATGATGTGCAGGATATCGTGCTGGGCAGGTGCTCCATGTGTCATGCCGCAGAACCTGTCTGGGACGGCCTCCTGTGGGCACCAAAGGGGGTACGCCTTGAAACGGCCTATGACATCACGCGGCACGCGCGGGATATCTACCTCCAGGCTGGAGTCAGCCATGCCATGCCACCCGCCAACCTGTCCTGGATGGAAGACGCAGAACGGGCGCTGATTGTTGCGTGGTACAAGGCGGCGTCTGACATCTGACACACCGCTTTCCGGGTTCAGAATCGCCGTTGAGTATGCTAAGTTTTGCGGTATGGCGATGACAGACCCCAACATAGGCGAAAAACGCCCCGTTATCAGGCAGCTCGACGAAGGTGCTGTTAACAGGATCGCGGCCGGTGAGGTTGTGGAGCGCCCGGCCTCTGCAGTGAAGGAGCTGGTGGAGAACGCAATCGACGCCGGTGCCCGCAGGATTACAGTTGAATATGCCGATGGCGGCAAGACACTGATCCGCGTGCAGGACGATGGCTGTGGGCTCACCGCAGATGACCTGCCGCTGGCGCTGTCACGGCACGCAACGTCCAAGATCGACGGCTCCGACCTGCTGAACATCCATACCTTCGGGTTTCGCGGGGAGGCTTTACCATCGCTTGCTGCGGTCGGCCGGCTGACCATAACCAGCCGTACCGGCGCGGACGATGGCGCGGAGATCACAGTGGCTGGCGGGAACGCTGCGCCGGTCCGGCCTGCAGCGTCTCAGCCAGGCACGACCGTAACGCTGCGGGACCTGTTTTATGCCACACCCGCGCGGCTCAAATTTCTGCGCACTGACCGGGCAGAGGCACTGGCCATCGGCGATGTGGTGCGCCGGCTCGCCATGGCGGAGCCTTTTATCAGCTTTGTGCTCAGGGACGTTTCCGGCGATGGCGCGCCTCGCGAGATTTTCCGCGCGGATGCCGGGCAGGGGGATCTTTTTGATGCGCTTCATGGTCGTCTGGCACGGGTGCTGGGCCGTGAATTTGCTGAAAATGCGCTGCGCATCGACGCCGAACGCGAAGGTCTGCTTCTGACCGGTTTCGCGGCGCTGCCGACCTATTCGCGGGGCTCCGCAGTCGCTCAGTACTTATTTGTGAACGGCCGCCCTGTGCGGGATAAACTGCTGGTGGGCGCTCTGCGCGGTGCGTACTCGGATTTTCTGAGCCGTGACCGGCACCCTGCGGCGGCTCTGTTCATCGATTGTGATCCAACGCTGGTAGACGTGAACGTGCACCCGGCGAAATCAGAGGTGCGGTTCCGCGACCCGGGCCTGGCGCGGGGTCTGATTGTTTCCGCACTGCGTCATGCGCTGGCCGAAGCCGGGCATCGTGCATCAACAACAGTGGCAGGTGCTACACTGGGCGCGATGAAACCCGAACCCGTTGGCGCAGGTGTCTACCAGATGGACCGACCCTATGGCGGATCGCAGACCACCGCGTTCCCGGTCCAGACGCCTCATTTTGAGGAAGCATCAGCCCCCTGGGGACGGATCGAGGAAACGCCGGAACCGGTTGCAACCGATGGGGCTGACTTACAGGATTTTCCACTGGGCACTGCGCGCGGCCAGGTGCACGAGAACTACATAATTGCACAAACAGCTACCGGCATGGTTCTCGTAGACCAGCACGCCGCGCACGAGCGGCTGGTGTACGAAAAGCTGAAAAACCAGATGGCAGAGAACGGCGTCGCCTCTCAGGCTTTGCTCATTCCGGAAGTGATCGACCTTTCGGGTGACGACTGCAGCCGGCTGATGGCATGCGCAGAGGACCTGGCTGCTTTGGGTCTGGTCCTCGAACCTTTTGGTGGAGGCGCCATTGCAGTGCGCGAAACACCCGCCATTCTGGGAACTGTAAATGCGCGGGCGTTGGTCATGGATATTCTGGACGAACTGGCCGACCTGAACAGTTCAGATGCCGTAAAAACGCGGATAGACGCCATTCTCAGCCGGGTTGCCTGTCACGGGTCAATCCGCTCGGGCCGCCGCATGCGGGCTGAAGAGATGAACGCGCTGCTCCGCGAGATGGAAGCCACCCCGCATTCCGGTCAGTGCAATCACGGACGCCCAACATATGTTGAGCTGAAACTCAGCGATATTGAACGGCTTTTCGGACGCACATGATCGAGATCGCAGGCACCACATATGCAATGAGCGATCTTGTTATGATTGCTGCTGTCGCCGGTACAGCCATCATTCTGCTGGTACTTGTCCTGCTGATCATGGCGGTACGCGCCGCTGGCCGGTCCGCGCAGATTGCGGCCCCGCTGGCGCAGCAGATCGGCATGCTGGGCCAGCAGGTTCAGCAGTTGGGCGCAGGCCAGGAGCAGTTGCGCGGCGGTCTTCAGACGGTTTCGGACACGCAGGCCAATGCGCAGACCCAGGTCATTCAGACCGTTGAGACCCGGCTTGCGTCGGTTCAGCAGCAGATGCAGGACAGGCTCGCGGACAATGCCATGCGGTCGCAGCGCGCGCTGACGGAGATGCAGGAGCGCATGAAGGAAACCCTGCACGGGTCTTCGAAACAGACGACAACCTCGCTGACGCAGCTCCAGGAGAGGCTGGCGGCAATTGACAAGGCGCAGGACAATATCACCCGTTTGTCCGGCGATGTGCTGTCCCTGCAGGACATACTGAGCAACAAACAGACCCGTGGGGCTTTCGGTGAAATCCAGCTGCGGGATATCGTCTCCAAAGCCCTGCCTGCTGACAGTTATTCCTGGCAACCCTCCCTGAGCAACGGCAAGCGCGCAGATTGTCTGATCCACCTGCCGAACCCGCCCGGTCCGATCGTGATCGACAGTAAATTCCCACTGGAGGCCTATGAAGCCCTCCGCGCGGCCGACAGTGAGCATGACCTGAAACAGGCCGTGGCCAGCATGAAAACGGCTGTGACCAAACACATTACTGACATTGCCGAAAAGTACATCCTCGATGGCGAAACCGCCGATGGCGCGCTGATGTTCCTGCCATCAGAAGCGGTTTATGCTGAGCTGCATGCCAATTTCCCGGACCTAGTCCGCAAAGGGTTTGACGCCAGGGTCTGGATCGTTTCACCGACGACCTGCATGGCGACGCTGAATACCATGCGGGCTATTCTGAAAGACGCGCGGATGCGCGAACAGGCCGGGGCGATCCGTAAGACCCTGAAGCAACTGCACCGTGATGTTGAAATCGTTGTCGAGCGAGTGGGCAAGCTGAACACGCATTTCGGACAAGCGCGCGCGGATCTGGATGGTATTTCCACAGCAGCAGAGCGCGCAGGTAAGCGCGCTGCCCGCCTGGACAATTTCGATTTTGAGGAACTGAGCGCGGATGATGGCGACACGGTCGTGCCGCTGACAAAACCTCAGGGCTGACAGGCGGCCATGATCCCGCGCAGTTCGGCCAGCCCGCGCATTCTGCCGATCAGCGGATAGCCAGGCATGCTGTCTGTATCCAGATCACTCAGCAGTTCCTGTCCGTGATCCGGCCGCATCGGGATCTCGGCATCTTCGCGTCCTGCGCCCCGGCGGCGCGTCTCCTCCTCCGTCAGGGCCCGGATCGTCGCCACCATATCGGTGTCGCCATCAAGATGTGGAGCCTCGAAAAAGTCGGGTCGCGCAGGGTCTGGGCCGGGCACCCGCCGGGTGTTGCGCAGGTGCACAAAATGGATCCGCGGCCCGGTGCGGCGGATAAATTCCACAGGATCGAATTCAGCGGCTACACCCAGCGACCCTGTACACAGCGTCGCGCCACTGGCAGGGATATCAACCGCCTCCAGCACGGTGACATAGTCCTCTGTCGATGACATTACCCTGGGCAGGCCGAGTAGAGGAAAGGGCGGGTCATCCGGATGGCAGCACAGACGTATACCGCAGTCCTGCGCGTGGGGCGCAACCTCTGAGAGGAAATCGATCAGGTTCGCGCGAAGCTGGTCGGCGTCGATGTGATCGTAGGTTGCGAGGCGCGCGGCGACCTCGGTCAGAGACCACGAGTCATTGGCTCCGGGCAGACCGGCGATCACGGTCTTCTGAAGTGTCTGTTTTTCCTGGTCCGAAAGGTTCCCAAAGCGCTCTGCCGCAAGTGCCCTCAACTCCGGGTCGTAGTCGTCGGCGGCCGTTGCGCGCTTCAGGATGCGCAGATCAAAAACCGCGAAATCCAGCAGCGAGAAATGCATGGCGTTCCCGCCATGGGGCTGCGGCGCGCGCAGAACCGTCCGGGTCCAGTCAAGGATCGGCATGAAGTTGTAGCAGACAGTCCTGATGCCTGCTTCAGCAAGGTTGGTCAGACTGGCCCGATACGCGTTGAGATGCTCACGGTAGTCCGGACCTTTGGTCTTGATCGTTTCAGAGACCGGAAGGCTTTCTACAACGTCCCAGTCGAAGCCCGAAGCAGCCAGCAACTCCATTCGCTTGCGTATGGCTTCCGCACTCCAGATCTCACCCGGTGGAATATCATGCAGGGCAGTCACAATGCCTTCGACGCCCACCTGATGCAGATGTGCCAGGGGGACTTTGTCCTGCGGTCCGAACCATCGCCAGCATTGCTTCATGGTTGCCATCCTCCATACAGCGGGTGTTCTGTCGTCAAAGGCAGGGACGTCCGCTCCCCCGTGCGGGCTGCGTGATAGATGGCCGTGACAAGTTCCACAGAGGCGATACCTTCGGCCAGAGTGACAGCACTGTTGCTTTTGTCGATGAGAGCCGCAGCGATTTCTGCCAGAAAACCCTCAAAGCCATTGGGCTCTTCCGGAGCCTTCGCCACAAGGTCATCCAGTTCCTGCTGGCGGGCCGGGTCCCGCGCGTCAAACCGCCAGTCAACAGACCCCGGCGCATAAGGCGCCGTGCCCGATGTCGCGGTCAGGTTTTCAAAGACAAAGCGAATGCGCGTTTCGTCTGTCGCAGCGCCGAGAGTGACCGAACTGGTTGCGAGGGCACCGCCATCCAGACGGAACGCCACTGTTGCGCAATCCTCGGTTTCAATGGGGTTTACGCGCGTTGCGGTCATGGCCGACACATCAGTCACAGGCCCCATGAAATGGGTCAGGAGGTCATGATTGTGAATGGCGTGGCCGAGAACGGCACCGCCCTGCTCCCCGGCCCAGGTTCCGCGCCAGGGAACGGCGTAATAGTCAGATCCGCGGGACCAGTGCGTTTCAATCGATGCGACCTGAGGCCTGCCGGCGAATCCTTCCCTGATCAGACTGCGCAGGGTCGCGAGTGCGGGGCCCCAGCGGTACTGAAACACGGGGAAAACATCGCGCCCGGTCCGTGATGCTGCATCGCGTATCTGATGTGCGTCCCGCAGGGACGTGGCGAGCGGTTTTTCACATATAACATGTTTGCCGGCCTCAAGTGCCTGCAGCGTGACCGGGACATGCAGATGCGGCGGCAGACATATATCTATCAGGTCGATCTGTGGATTTGCGAGGGCCTTGCTGATATCCGTTTCCGTTCTGTAGTCATCGCCTGCGCGCAGAGCCTCCGCGCGCGCGGAATCCTGATCCACCAGCAACGCGACTGAAAAATGGTCCGGCAGTGCACGGTAGGCCGTAAGGTGTTCGCCGCCGATCCCTGCACCCAATATAGCAACTCTGGTCATTTTCGGTCCGCTATCTGCTGTGCATGCAACGCCAGTTCCATCACAAGAAAGCAATGTGCCTGGGGCATCGCTGTTTCCGTACGCTCCCGTATGTCTTTTGCGAGCCTCTCGAAATAGGGAAGACCGGCAGCCGACGCATCAATGCTCTCACATTTCTCACCGTTCACAAGGATCAGGTGATCGGTGCCATCCCGTCCGCCGACGTCCACATATTTGCGCAGTTCAATGTAGCCTTCGGTGCCCAGTATGGTCAGGCGACCGTCGCCCCAGGTTGGCAAAGCATCGGGGGTATACCAGTCGACGCGAATGTAGCCCGTGCCGTTTTCGCTGCGCAGCGAGATTTCGCCAAAATCCTGCAGTCCCGGAACATCCGGATTCGCGTAATTGGCTGTAAACGCATGAGAAACCTCAGCTGAAGCAGAGGACGTAAAGTGCAGAAACTGGTCAATCTGATGGGAGGCGATGTCGGTCAGAATGCCACCGTAGCGGTCCTTTTCGAAAAACCAGTCGGGTCTCGTTTCTCTGTTCAGGCGGTGCGGACCAAGACCGGCAGTGTGGACGACACGCCCGATGGCCCCGTCGGAGACCAGCTTGTCGGCAAGGGTCACGGCGGGAACTTCAAAACGTTCGGAAAAATTGACGGACCAGATCCGGCCTGTTTCAGCCACACAGGACTTAATCGCGGCAAGCTGATCCAGAGTCGTGCAGCCAGGCTTATCTGTCATCACATCCATACGGTTGCGCATGGAAGCGACAGCCAGTTCAGCGCGGTCAGCGGGTATCGCTGCAATCAAAGCAAGTTCCGCGCCACAGTTCAGAGCGTCCTCAAGATCGTTAATTCTGGGAATATCGGGAAAACGCCTGACGAAACCGTCGAGGGTACCCGGCGTGCCTTCGGTCCAGAACCCGACGCATTCTGCACCGGTCTTCAGCATGTATTCGGTCATGCCATAGATGTGCCGGTGATCGAGGCCAAGCGCCACAAACCGCAGTGTCATAGTCGGGGTACCTCAGTGATGCGCCCGGTCCGGGCGGCTTCTTCCATGGTTGCAATAACGGCTTGCGCAGGCAAAGCGCTGCGGCCCGTTGCGAGGGGTTCACCGCCAGTGCGCAGCGTAGTGGCAAAGTCCTCCAGAACAGACTGATGCCATGCATGCGTAAAGGCCATCGGATCTGCTCCGCCGCCTGTTGCGGAGGTTTCGCCATAATGTGTCGTCTGACCATCGAGACTGTCGATGACCAGCACACCGGCTTCAAGATGGGCGCGCGCCTTTGTGCCTTGGATCGTGATGCTTTCGGACGTGCCAGGCCAGGCGGCTGTCGTCGCTGCCAGCGACCCAACGGCGCCGCTTTCAAAAGTCAGCAGCGCGCTGGCCCAGTCCTCGGCCTCAAGCTGGTGAAGGGGTGTTTTGTGCATCTGCGCCTGGAGGCTGCGCACTGGCCCCAGCAGCCACAATGCAAGATCAAGCGTGTGGATCGCCTGATTGATCATCACGCCGCCGCCATCGCGTGCATAGGTGCCGCGCCCGGGCACATCGTAATAAACCTGATCGCGCCACCAGGGCACGCGGATGTCGACGGTCGCCACATCGCCGAGCGCACCTTTGTTCAGGGACTCCCGCAGCTGCAGAGACGCCGCGCGCGCCCGGTGCTGCAGAACGATCCCCAGAGGGATATTGCTTTGCTCACACAGCTCCACAATTTTCCGGGCGTTGGCCAGCGTCCGTTCAACAGGTTTTTCCATCAGTATGGGTTTTCCCGCCGCAGCCAACGCGCGGACCAGCGCCAGTCGGGCATCCGGCGGCGTTGTCAGGATAACGAAATCTGCCTCTGTAAACGCGGGGTCTCCGGTATCGGCCAATGGAGGCACAGTGTACCCAAGGGCCTCGGACGCCTTCGCGGCAAAGGCGCGGGTGCGGTCGCCATCGCGCCCCATTGCGCCAGAAAGCGTCACTGCGGGCTGCGCGTCCCGGACGGCAAGCAGATGGGTGTCCGCAACCATCCCCAGACCAATGAGGATTGCCTTCATTCCTGTACCCTCGGAGTGATCGCGCCCCGTATTCCCACAACTTCAGATGCGCAGAGATGTGCCGCCATCAGCGCGTCCGCCTGTGTGGCGCCCGCCAATACCGCGCCAAGGTATGCGCCGTTGAAGCTGTCACCGGCAGCCGTCGTGTCCACCACGTTTCGGGCGGGCGGATAGTTCTGGGAAACCGGCTCTCCCAGGCTGGCTGGACCGTCAGCACCCTGTTTCAGCGCACCGCGGACACCCAGTTCCGCAAACCGCTGGCGAACCTCCTCGTGGGTTTCCCCAAACAGGTCCATTTCATCGTCGACAGAAGGCAATGCTATGTCAGCGCAGGCCCACAGCAGCGTCGTGATCGTCCGCGCGGTGGCGGTATCTTCCCATAGTCTGGGCCGGAAATTACTGTCGAAAACAACGCGAATGTCCGACTGGACCAGCCAGTCAATCAGAGCCAGACGTACCGGATGAGGCAGGATGGCAATGGTGATGCCGGACAGATACACAACGTCATACCCCGCGAGGACCGAGAAATCGGGCTCTCCGGGTCCTGCAAAAAGACTGCGCGCCGCCGCAGTTTCCCGCCAGTACGTGAAAGATCGCTCTCCTTCAGGCGTTGTCGTGATCGCATAGAGACCGGGCGTCCGGCCTGGAAGTATTGAAATGTTGTCGCAGCCAATGCTCTGGTTTTCGATGAAATCACGGATCTGCAAAGAAAAGGGATCGTCCCCGAGGCAGGTAATATAATCGACCTGCAGATCGGGATTGGCGCGGGTCAGGTAGACAGCGGCGTTCAGGGTGTCTCCTGCAACGCCGACACCTGCCGTATTCCCGGATATAGCGAGTTCGATCATCGCCTCACCCACACATGCAATCCTGAGACTCATCTCTGCTCCCGTTTCCAGATGATCAGACCCGACACCACAATGACCGCAGCACCAGCGACCGTCCACAGATCCGGCAGGTGGTCAAACACCAGCCAGCTCAGCCCGGCGATGTAGATCATGAAGGAGTAAGTATAGGGCATCAGCGTATTCGCGGACCCGAAAAGATGGGCGGTGGTCAGCAGCTGATGGCCCGTCCACCCGCCGACACCAAGACCGATCAGCAGGATCCAGCCATGCAGATCAGGCGGCATAACCCATGCCCAGACGGCAAAAGGCAGCAGGACAGCAGTACCCAGTGCGCCCATGTAGAACTGCATGGTCTCAGTCGCGACCAGCCCGGCAAGGCGTCGGGTCATCAGGGAATAAAGCGCAAGGGCTGTCGCATTATAAAGCGGCAGGATCATCGCCGGGTGGAAAGTTTCGCCAAACGGCCGGATGACAACAAGAACCCCTGCGAACCCCAGCAGAATGGCGCCCCAGCGCCACGGACCGATCTGTTCTTTCAGCACGGTCATCGACAGGAAACAGACGATGATCGGGCTGGAGAACATAATGGCTGAAATCACCGTCAGTGGCAGGAAGTTCAGCGCGTAGAAATTCCCAAGCGTTGCCGAGATCAGCAGCGATGATCGAAAGAGAACCTGCCAGAGATGGTCTGTCCGCACCCGTTCGCTGTCGAAACCGTCCCGGAAGGTCACCATCAGCGAAATGGCAAAGTGCCCGGCATACCGCATGAACGCCAGCTGGAATGCGGGATATCCCGCCAGCACCAGCCATTTCGCCGAAGTATCCACCAGCGCAAAAAGGAACCACGCCGCCAGCATCATCAGGATGCCAAGCTGTGGTCTGTCCTCCTGTGCGCGGGCGGTGACAGCCATTACCTGCCGAACCGCGCCGCAAAGAAGTCCACCATCTGGCTGACCATATCGTCGGCTTGACCGTTGTCGCGCGCTTCGCTCAGAGCGGCCAGCGCGCAGCGCGACATGATGCTGTCCACCCCGGCATCATCAGCCATTGTTTTGTAATAGCCCACATCTTTGGCCGCGTTTTTGATCGCAAAGGCCAGCTGGTTCGGATCACCGTCAACGCCGTAGCCTTTGACGAAATCCATCATGCCTGAATGCAAAGGTCCGGCCGCCATCACACTGTAAAGCTGTTCGCGGTCAACGTCGGCCACATCCGCCATCGCAAAGGCCTCGGCCATCGCATTCGCCACTGTCATGCCAAAGAAATTGTTGATCAGTTTGATGGTATGGCCCGATCCCAGTGCGCCCAGGTGAAAGACGTTTTCGCCCAGATCCTTCAGCACAGGTGCGACCCTGTCGAACGCGGCCTTGTCACCGGAGGCCATGATGTTCAGCAGTCCGTCTTTGGCATGTGCAGGTGTGCGGCCCAGCGGAGCGTCCAGATACGTCCCGCCCGCAGCTGCCGTTTTCTCGCCCAGCATCCGTGTACTGCCCGGCAGGGACGTGCCGAAATCTATGACGACGGCGCCCGGTTTCAGACCGGCGATGACGCCGTCCTCACCCAGCATCCGGCCTTCTACATGATCTGACGTGCCCATGCAGAGCATGACAATATCCGAGGCAGCAGCGACGTCTCTGGCACTGCCCGCCTCTGTGGCCCCGCGGCTGATGGCGGTGTCGATATGTGTCCGGTCGCGATTGCCCAGCACGGTCAGAGCGTACCCCTTGTCCTGCAGGCGCCCGACCATGGCGCCGCCCATAAGGCCGAGGCCGATGAATCCGATTGTAGGCTGCGTCATAACTTTCTCCTGTCAGATGGTATCAAAGGCACGTTTCTTCATGCCCTTCTGAATTTCGTAGATGGAAATCGGAACGTCTGGCTGCGGCTGTGGAATGCGCACCGGAATGTCTTTGAGCCGCGGGTTCTTTGTACTCTGGCCGCAAAGCATCCGCGTGTCGTAATCCTCGATGCCGTCCCATTTCGTCATGGACCCCATGATCGGAAAGGCATCCGCGGCCATCATTTCGTAAAACAGAATGCGGCGCGCACGGTCGGATGTATTCAGCGCCGAGCCATGCACGATGCGTCCGTGATGAATGCTCACCGATCCTGCAGGACCGGTCAGCTGCACCACATCGGCCGGCTTCAGACCGTTTGCCTCCGGCAGCATCGCGCCAGCAAAAACGCCGTCCACATGATGGTCATACACAGGCCCCCTGTGGCTGCCCGGATAGACCATCAGCGGGCCGTTTTCCGGCGCCATGTCATCCAGGATCACACCGATGGCCAGGATGTCGTCGTTCGTGTGCGGATAGAACGCATAGTCCTGATGCCATTCGACGGCAGCACCGTATCCCGCTGATTTCATGTTCAGTTTCGTCGTGTGCAAGCGCAGATCTGGGCCGATCAGGTCGCGGGCAGGCGCCAGGATCAGGTCGGAATACATCAGCTCGCGCATCACATCCGAGATGGTGTGCGGCAGCTTGATCCGCCGCAGGCGCGGGTCATCGGCCGTGTGACTGTCTTCGAGATCGAGGCGGTCATTGCTGGCCGTCATCGTGGCCGCTTCCTCCTCGAAGCGTGCTATTTCCGCATAGATCTTGGCCAGCCAATCGGCTGGGATCCGGTTTTCCAGCACGAGATAGCCGTGCTCCCCGTAATGAGCGATCTGCTCCGTACTCAGCGTTTCAGCCATATCGCTGTTCTCCTGATCCGGTTGAGAGCTGGGCCTCGATATCCAGCGCCACGGACAATGTGCGCGCAGCGTCGGCCACGTCGATCAGTGGCACCGCACGACCGTCCATGACGTCCAGAAAATGATCCAGTTGCCGGTCCAGCGGAACAGTCTCGTCGCCGGGATCCGACAGATCGCGGGCAGTTGCGGGCTGGGACCAGTCGGTGCCCTGCCACTGTGTCATCGAGGGGAAACTGAGCGCGCCCTTGGTGCCGGTGATCCACATCATATCCTGGTGCGTGGTCCCGATGTTGGGGTTTTCGCCGATGCCGGCCTCAAACCCCCAGGGGCTGGGTGCCGTATCGGCGAAACTGATGGTGCCCGTTGCGCCGTTTTCAAAAGCCATGGCAACGGCTCCGCTTTCGATCCTGTCTGTACCGCGCAGCGACCGGCCGGGCAGCGTGACGCAGCGGTCAATTTCGCCGATCACATGCCGCAGAATGTCGATGTCATGCACCAGATTGATCATAACCGGGCTGCCACCGGCCGTGCGCCAGTTGCCCTGAAAATACCCATCCGGTTTACGCATCGCCCAGATCAGCGAAACGGTCACGACCTCGCCAATCGCACCTCCTGCAATCAGCGCTTTGAGCCGCGCAACCCGCCGGTGATAGCGACGGTGATGACCCACCAGCGATTGCACACCGGCCTTAACGACGGCCTGCTTCAGCGCCTGCGCACCAGCTATATCACCGGCAACAGGTTTTTCGATCAGCATGTGCCAGCCCCTTGAGGCGGCATAAATGCCATGTGCGCTGTGCAGGTGGGTCGGCGTGGCGATGATCGCCCCGTCGATGTCATCCGGTGCGTCCGTCATGTCCATGAAGCGCGTCACAGAGCCGTCGTTCATACAGTCCGGATCCGGATCAACCAGCCCGGCGAGGGTGCAGCCAGGATGCGCGCGCACGGCGTCCACATGCCGCGCACCGATCAGCCCGCCTCCGACCACCAGGATCCGTTTCACATCACCGCTCCGATCTGCCACGGCACGAACTCATAATCGCCAAGACCCTGTGCTTCGGACTTGCTGGCCTCGCCCGAGGCCACGCGCAGGAAACGTTCATAGATTTCCCGCCCCTTTTCCTCGACGCTCACGCCTTCGGTCAGGATGGTGCCGGCATCCACGTCCATATCCTCGTGCATGCGCTTGGCCATGGCGGAATTAGTTGCAACTTTGATGGTCGGTGCTGGTTTTGAGCCAAAGGCCGATCCGCGTCCCGTGGTAAAGCAGACAAGGTTGCATCCGCCTGCGATCTGTCCGGTCACGGATGCCGGGTCATAACCGGGGCTGTCCATAAAGGTGAAACCACGTGCCGTAACCGGTTCCGCGTATTTGTAGACCCCGGTCAGCGGCGATGTGCCCCCCTTGGCCGCAGCACCCAGCGACTTTTCAAGGATTGTTGTCAGACCGCCCTTTTTGTTGCCGGGAGAGGGGTTGTTATCCATCGATCCTTTGTTGCGGGCGGTGTAATCCTCCCACCACCGGATCAGACCGATGAGCCTGTCGCCCGTGGCGCGGTCAACGGCCCGGCGGGTGAGCAGATGCTCTGCGCCGTAAATCTCCGGGGTTTCCGCAAGTACACCTGTGCCGCCCTGAGCTGCGAGCAGATCACAGGCGTATCCCAGCGCCGGGTTCGCGGTGATCCCGGACCAGGCATCTGACCCGCCGCATTGCAGGGCAACCCTGAGTTCAGACGCCGGACAGGGTGTCCGGGTTGCCTCATTGGCGATGGGCAGCATGGCTTCGATTTTGGCAATACCCGCCTCGACGGTGCGGCGCAGGCCAGCGACGTTCTGAATATTCATCACCTGAAAGGTGGGCCCCTGTTCCAGACCGTAGGCCTCAAGGAGCCAGTCGATCTGGTTCATCTCGCAGCCAAGGCCAACCATCAGAACGGCGGCGTGGTTCGGATGGCGGGCATAGCCCCACATGACACGCTGCAGCGCTTCGAACCCGTCGCCGCTGTCGGCCATGCCGCAGCCCGTGCCATGCACAAACGCCACAACCCCATCTACATTCGGATAGTCCGCCAGCCGTTCCGGCGTGAAATGACCGGCAATCTGGCGGGCGGCCGTGGCCGAACAGTTCACCGAAGTCACGATGGCAATATAGTTGCGCGTGCCCACCGTGCCATTCGCGCGGCGATACCCCATAAAGGTATCCCGTGCCTCTTCGGCGACCGGGGTGACGGGGCGCAGATCCGTGGAGAATTCATAATCGGCATCAGTGTTCCGGAATTCCACGTTCTGGGTGTGCACGTGTTCACCCGCCTGAATGTCCATAGCTGCATAGCCGATGATCTGGGCGTATTTGCGGATGGCTGCTCCGGCGGCGATATCACTGACCGCGATCTTGTGACCGGTTGGGATCAGCGTGGTGGTGGTGATGCCTTCGACGGCCGCGCCTGCTTCCAGCGCGCGGGTCGCAGTCACGACATTGTCGGACGGATCAAGACGTACGGTGTCCATGTGGTCTCCTTTACGCGCAGAAAGGCGCGTCGCTTTGCCAGCGGTGGATGGGTATATGTGCCTCGGTCGCAAGACGTGCGCGGGTATCTTCCCACATTACCCGCCACTGACGCCAGTCTGTCAGCATGGTTTGGGGCGCGGCCGCGCTGCGCGCAACAAAATCCGGAAAATGTGCCCGGCCTGTCGGCTGACCTGTCACGTTGTAGCGAACGTCAAAAGACCAGCGGAAACCGTCCGTTACATTCACCCGCGAGGCGTGCGGCGTCAGCGGATGAAAGAGAACGATCCCTCCGGCCCCTACGGGCAGCGGCACGGCCTGATCTTCCTCCAGGAAACCATCGGCGATGGCGGTCTGTGTCTTCGGGCAATGTGGCAGCATTTCCCTGTGGCGACCCGGCATGACCTGCAGGCATCCGTTGTCCGGTGTTGCATCCGTCATGGCGATCCAGACGGTGATCATATCTGTCTGATCCGCCTCTTCCAGACCGACACCGCGATCCTGATGCCAGTCGGTCGACGTGATATGGGCGCGCACCTCATTACCTTTCAGCGTCCGCGCCGGTGGCTTTATGCGCACATGCTGGATCGGGTTGGATGTGATCTCCGGCCCGATCAGCGATTCAACCACATCAAGGATCTCGTCACAGCGCAGCAGATCGAAAACCGCAGGCCCGAAATGCATTGGTGTGTCCGCGTGGATCGTGTCACCGGGCAGGCTGATGTCCATCGGCTGGAACCAGTCGCAACCAGCGTCATAAGCGATCTGCAGCTTTTGCCAGAACGTCAGACCCTGAGGCGCGTTGCCCACCTTTCCCGCGTCGAACCATTCCTGATAGAGCCGGTCCAGCAGGAGGGCGTATTCTTCCTCAACGGCCAGCCGTGTGACTTCGGGCACAACATCGGGCAGAACCAGATAGCCGTCCTGCTCAAATCGGTCTTTCTGCCCGGCTGTCAGCATGGTCCGGTTCCTGTCTCAGAGCAGAATGGACACAATGGGTGGCCAGATCAGCAACACAGAAAGCGCGCAGAGCTGGATACCGATGAAGGGCAGGAAACCTTTGAAGATATCGGTCAGGCTGATGTGCGGCGGGGCTACGGATTTCAGGTAGAAAGCCGCGGGACCAAAGGGCGGGCTGAGGAAGCTGACCTGCATGTTCATACAGAACACAACACCAAACCAGATCGCCACGTGACGCGGGTTCAGTTCGCCGAAGACACCAATCTCTTCTATGGGCAGTCGCTGCACGATGGGCAGGAACACCGGGATGATCAGCAGAACGATCCCGACCCAGTCCATGAAGGCCCCCATAAAGAGCAGGATCAGCATCATCGCCAGGATAATGCCCATGGTCGGCAGGTCAGAGCCGACGATGAAGTCAGCGACATATGTCGGTCCGCCGGCGATGGTATAGGCACCTGCAAGTGCGGCCGCACCGATGGTCACCCAGATAATCGTACCTGTGGATTTCAGCGTGCGCATCAGGCTGTCCCAGACCAGATCGAAGGATCCTTCGCCGCGCAGAATGGCGATGATCAGAACGGCGAGGGCGCCCATGCCAGCGGCCTCGGTGATCCCGGTGATCCCGCCATAGATCGAACCCATGACAACGCCGATCACAACGATCGGGGGAACGAGGCCTTTGCCCATGGACCAGCCGGTCGCGGTTGCCTGCCGGCCGAGGACACCGAACATCAGAATGAAAGACGCAACAACCGCACCGCCGAACCACGGCAGGTAATCCGCTGTGCCATAGGCGAATGCAGCACCTGTATTGGCGGCATTCTGACCGGACAGCTCAAAGAACAGCGCGCGCAGGAACAGAACGGTTGAGAAACCGGCAACCAGCACCGACAGGAAGGCTGCGAAGAGTTTGAACTTCTCAAAGCCGCGCGGCTCTCCCTCTACCGGATCGGGCAGGGGGGCGTGATCAGGGCGCAGCTGGGTGCGGATGATGATGTAGATGATGATAAAGCTCGCCAGCATAAAGCCGGGCAGGAAAGATGCGGTGAACAGAGCTTTGATCGAAGTTTCGGTGATCAGGCCATAGATGATAAGAACGATCGACGGGGGGATCATGGTGCCCAGCGAGCCGGACGCACAGATTGTCCCGATGGCGAGGTTCTGGTTGTAGCCCAGACGCAGCATCTGCGGCAGAGCGATCAGACCCAGCAGGACGACTTCGCCGCCGATAATACCTGACATCGCCGCCATGATTACGGCCATGATCGATGTCACGATGGCGATACCGCCACGGGTACGGTTCAGCCAGACGTTCAGTGAGGAATACATGTCCTTGGCGATGCCGGAGCGTTCCAGCAGGGCCGCCATAAAGATAAACAGCGGAATGGATATGAGGACATAGTCCGTTAAGAGCCCGTATATCTTTTGCGCCAGGATATTCAGCGGCCCTGACCCGGGCCTGCCCGTCAGAATACCATCCCCGAAGGAAAGCGGGTTGAGCAGCAGAGCGGGTTCAAATTTCATCACCAGAACCAGCACGGCGAGGATCGCCGAGGCAAAGCCCAGCGGCATCCCGATGGCCAGCAGCAGAACAAGGCCCAGCATCAGGACCAGTGAGATCGTTCCGATATCCATCAGTTTTTCCCCGGAGTCGTCTGTTGAACAGAGCCGCGTGTGACGTCCAGATCGCCGGTGCCATCGCTGCCAACGGCAGCCTTCAGGCGTTCCAGTTCATCCTGATCGATATCGTCAGCGGCAGAGTGAATAACCGGTTCTGCATTCCAGTCAGAAAAGAGGTTCACGACAGCCTGAAAGGCGACAAGGACGATCACCAGCAGCACCATAGGCTTGAGTGTCGCGGGAATGGGCGGATCAAAGGCAGTCCCGAAGGTTTCCCAGCGATAAAATTTGTCAAAGGCTTCGCCATATCCGCCGTACACGAGGAAAAACGCAAAGGTCACGATGAGCGTCGTCGATATACAGTCGCAGACCCGCTGCAGTGTTCTGGGCAGCATGTCATAGAGCAGGAAGATGCGGATGTGGCTGCGCTGTTGCATGGCGTAAAGCCCTGCGCAGAGGAAAACGAAGCCTGCAAGCCAGAGCGACATTTCATTGGCCCACAGTGTGGGCGCTTCGAACACATAGCGCAGGATGACTTCATAAATCATCACGCAGCACAGCAGAACGATCAGCATCATCGTCAGGCGGCCGATGAAGACAGCGAGCCGGTCAAGCGGCTTCCAGCTTTCAAATTCCATCGGTGCTCGCTGTACGGTCCGGACACCGATGATGCCGAAAACAGGCAGCAACAGCAGAGCAATCCAGTCCACCGCGTCCGCGTAACCGCCAAACAGGCCGCCGAGGCCGGGGGTTACATCGACACGGGCGAAAAGCGCGGACAGTTTGTCGTATTGTGAGGCGTCTTCGGGTGGTGCCCAGGACAGCGTGAATGCGGGCAGGTGCCAGGTCAGCCATCCTGCACAGAGGATGAATGCCAGCGGTACAACCCACTCGATAAGGCTTCCGGATTTGTCCTGCATGATGTCCCCCTCGCACTGGCCGGTTTTTTGAATTGTCCTGGCCCAGGGACAAAAAAGACCCCGCCTTTGTCAGGCGGGGTCCGGTTTCAGGTCAGCTTATTGCTTGAGGCCCAGCTGATCGAGATAGGCGAGGTGCGATTCCACCAGAGCTTTCGCTTCGGGTGTGTCCGCGAACTCCGGCCAGGTGGCCTGAGCCGCCGCACGGAATTTCGCCAGTTCTTCAGGTGCCCACTGGGACAGTGTCACACCCTGCTCGCGCAGCTGTGCTGCCGCTTCGGCATTCTTTTTCTCGAACGTCAGAGCGGTGCGCAGTGCCAGTGCTTCCATGGCAACCTTCATGATCTTCTGGTGGTGCGCAGGCATCTCGTCAAACACGGCCTTGTTGCACGCCAGGTGATCCGACGGCATCGAGTGGAAGCCGGGGAAGTTTGCGTATTTCACTATGTCATACAGACCCAGGCCCACGTTGTTGGCGAGGCCCGATGCGTCTGCACCGTCGATGATGCCTGTTTCAAGAGCGGTAAAGATCTCGGTGAAGTCCATCACGATGGGCGAAGCGCCCAGCTTTTCAAAGATCTTTGTTTCCATGCCGGGGGGCGAACGGAACTTCCAGTCTTTGAAGTCTTCGACCTTGGCGATCGGCTTGGACGAGGCAAAGCTCTCCTGGCCGTAGACCCACCAGCCGATCAGCTCCATGCCGTACTTGTTGTAAAGCGGTGCTGCGGCTTCCTTGCCGCCACCAAAATACAGCCAGCTCAGCTGCTGGTACGGCGTGTCGTAGCCGCCCATGATGTCGCCGACGAACTGGAACGCAGAGTTTTTGCCGGTCTGGTAGCCGCCACCGGTCATGTCGCAGTCGAGAATGCCTGTGGATGCCGCATCAAACGTTTCCACCGATTTCACAACGGAGGAGGAGTAGAACATTTCTACTTCGATCTCGCCGTTGGACATGGACTGGATGTCGTCGATGTACTGAGCCGCCAGTTTGCCGGAAACGGTCTCAGGCGCATAGTGCGTCTGAATCCGCAGTTTGGTTGTATCGGCCGACGCGGTGAACGCTGTCGAAGCAGCAAGTGCTGCTGCGACGGCAACCGTGGCCGCCTTCTTCATGATTGTCATGTTGTCCTCCCAGACGTTGAGCGCACTTGGTTAGAAGGCCTGTGGCCCTTTTTGATTACGCTGAAGAAACGTTAGGCCGAGCGCGGCGCATCGCGCAAGAAATAATTTTATTTTGGGTGAATTTTGATATTTTGTTTGAATTTCGCGTTTTTGATCGTACACCAAAAGGCCAAGGGAGGAGCTTGATGAGTACGCAGGACGCGGACATTTTTGATGATATGCGTCATCGCCTGATCACCGGCGAGTTCGGTTACGGTACCAAACTGCGTGCCGAAAAGCTACGTTCGGATTACAATTGTTCCGCCAGTACAGTGCGCGAGGTCCTCTTCCGACTGTCTACCGTCGGGCTGGTGGATTTTCAGGAACAGCGCGGATTTCGCTCGCCATATCAGTCGCGTGAACGGCAGCATGACCTTACGCATATGCGGATCATGCTGGAATCCGAGGGGGCCTGCCTGTCGATCCGTCTTGGCGGTGTCGAGTGGGAATCCCGTCTGTCTGCCGCGCATCACAAGCTGTCCCATATTGAAATGCGGGTCCGGTCTTCGGGGGATGTGTCGCCGCTGCTCAACCTCTGGAGCAGGGCGGAACAGGAATTCCACGAGACGCTGATCGAGGCCTGCGGATCGGCATTGCTGATTCGGACGCATCTGGTGATCTACGAACAGTTCCGCCAGCAACTGGTCTCTGCCGAGACCAACTACGGCTACTTTGCGGAGAACATTCCGGAGCATCAGGCGATTCTTGATGCCGCGCTGGACCGGAACGAAGAACTGGTGCGCAAACGCATCCACGATCATCTGGCGCGCAATCTGACCCACCCGCTACCCGGCAGGCATCAGGCGGTTGCGTTCGGCAAATCCTCTTTGATGTAAACATCGACGATCTCGTCGAAGCTGCTCTCTGCGCGGAAGCCCAGTGAAATCGCGCGCTGCGGATCGAAGTCTCGCGGCCAGCCCTGAACAATTTTCATGATCGCCTCGTCAGGTGCCTGCCGGATCAGATCAACTGCCTTCTGGCCTGCTGCACGGCGCAGGGCTTCAATCTGCTCGGCCACGGTGCAGCTGACGCCGGGCAGGCTCAGCGCCCGGCGGCCCTCCAGCCTGTCAGTATCCAGACCGGCCGCATGTATCAGAAAGCCAGCCGCCGACCGGGGTGACGCGTGCCAGTGGCGCACGGTGTCGGGCACCGGCAGCAACGCTTCCACACCGTTCAGTGGTTCGCGGATAATGCCCGAAAAGAAAGAGGACGCCGCCAGGTTGGCCTTGCCGGGCCGGACACAGATGGTCGGCAGCCGCAGCGACATACCGTCGATGAAGCCCTTGCGGCTGAAATCTGTGACCATCAGTTCACAGATGGCCTTCTGTGCCCCGTAGCTTGTCTGCGGCGCAGAGAGGAATTCATCGTCGATTTTGTCGGGATACGGCGCGCCAAAAACAGCGATGGACGACGTAAACACCATTCGCGGTACATAGCTGCCACCGCTTTTGTCGTGTTCCTGCCGCAGCGCTTCCAGCAGATGCCACATGGACATCATGTTGATCGCCCAGCCCTTCTCGAAATTGGTTTCCGACTCGCCGGAGACAATGGCCGCAAGGTGAAAGATCACGTCGGGTTTCATCGCAGCCAGACGCACGGCGGTTTCCGGGTCTTTCAGGTCGCCTGTCATCTGTGCCGGGCCGCCAACACCAGCAGGTGGGAAAGCCACGTCAAACAGTGTGATCTCCGGAGCCGCATCGCCGCCAAGGCCTTCATTCACCAGGCGTGCCGCCAGTTTCTGGCCGACCATGCCGCCGCCGCCAAGGATCAGAATCTTTGTCATACCGGCAATCCGTTTCTTGCTCTGAGTTCAAGGTAGAGACCGGAATGGTCCCTTTCGCCGCCGTCCATCGCATCAATAAAATGCTGAAACCTGTCGCGCACGCTCTCTGTCGCGGGCAGCGAAAGGCCCAGCGAGGCGGCTTCGTCCAGTGTGTTATTCAGGTCCTTGACCTGGAACTTGGTGAGCCCGCCCGGTTCAAAATTCCGCTCCGACATCCGCTCACCATGCTGCTGCAGGATAACGCTGTCCGCAAATCCGCCTTTCAGGGCCGCGCGCAACGCCGCCGGGTCCGCGCCCCCCTGTTCGGCCAGCAGAATAGCCTCCGCGACAGCGGAAATCGTGACGGCCACGATTGTCTGATTGGCCAGCTTGGATAACTGACCGGCACCCGAAGGCCCCACATGCACAGGACGACCCATCGCCGCGAAAACGGGTTCGGCCTTTGCGAAGGTCTCAGCGTCGCCGCCAACCATGATCGCAAGGCTCGCGGCTTCGGCGCCCTTTGTGCCGCCCGAAACGGGAGCATCCAGATGACCAAATCCCAAGGGTTTCAGAACACCGGCCTGCTCGCGGGCGTGCTCGGGTTTGGCCGACGACATATCGATCCAGACTGCTCCGGGCGACAGTGCTGCCTGGATCTCCGGGTCATTGATCAGTGCGCCGGACGCAAAACCGTCCGACAACATGGTGATGATGAATTCCGCGTCGCGGACAGCCTCAACCGGGCTCGACGCCACGGTTGCACCCTCGGCAGCGAGCGGCTCTGCACGCGCAATGCTGCGGTTCCATACGGTCAGCGCGTGACCGGCGCGCAGCAGGTTCTGTGACATCGGAAAGCCCATCAGGCCTGTGCCGATGAGTGTCACCTTGCGGGATTGTGTCATGGGTGCGGTTATCCTCTTATCGCTTCAGACAAGGCTGTAGCCAAAGTTAATACTGTGTCATACGCTAACGGAAACCAGCCGATGAACCAGCCCGGTTGACGGCTTTTTTGACGACAACAGCAAAGAGAATGCAGGTCAGTCCACTGTCCGTGCCGGAGGGCACGGCGCACCAGGGGAATGATCCTGCCGGGGGGAAAGCATTGACTTCTCAGAGACTTAAGGGAAAGCGCGCGCTTGTTACAGCCGCGGGTCAGGGGATCGGACGTGCCACCGCGCTGTCCATGGCAGCCGAAGGCGCGCAGGTCTTTGCAACCGATGTAAACATGGAAGCGCTATCTACGATTCGCGATGCGAATCACGAAAATCTGGAAATTTTCGAACTTGATGCACGCAGCGATGACAGCGTGAAAGCGGGTGTTGAGCGCGCCGCACCGGACATTCTTTTCAACTGCGCAGGCTTCGTACATCACGGTTCAGTTCTGGAAGCAGATGACGCCGAATGGGACTTTGCATTCGATCTGAATGTACGCTCCATGCTGCGCACCATCCGTGCGGCGCTGCCTGGCATGCTGGAACGTGGGACCGGTTCCATCATCAATATGTCGTCCGCCTGTTCGAGCGTAATTGGTGCGCCGAACCGTTTTATCTATGGCACGACCAAAGCTGCCGTGATCGGACTGACCAAGTCCGTCGCCGTGGACTTTGTGGACAAGGGTATCCGCTGTAACTGCATCTGCCCGGGCACTGTCGAAAGCCCCAGCTGGCATGAACGCGTCGAAGCCCTGGGCGAACAGCTTGGCAGCAAGGAAGAAGCCCTGAAGCAGTTTGTGTCCCGTCAGCCCATGGGCCGCGTGGCCACAGCCGAGGAAATTGCGGCGCTGATTGTCTATCTGGCGAGCGATGAAAGCGCCTTTACCACCGGGCACCCCCATATCATTGACGGAGGATGGTCAGGCCAATGACCAGAAAAATCGGAATCGAAGATCTGCGGTCGCGCAAATGGTTCATGAATCCGGACAACCCGGAAATGACAGCGCTCTATCTGGAACGGTACCTGAACTACGGACTGACGCGCGAAGAGCTGCAGTCGGGCAAACCGATCATCGGCATCGCCCAGACGGGCAGCGATCTGAGCCCGTGTAACCGCCACCACCTCGAACTGACCAAACGCGTGCGGGATGGCATCATCGCGGCAGGCGGGACCTGCATCGAAGTGCCGGTGCACCCGATCCAGGAAACGGGCAAGCGACCGACAGCAATGCTCGACCGCAACCTTGCCTACCTGAGCCTTGTGGAAACGCTGTTTGGCTATCCGCTGGATGGCGTTGTGCTGAACATCGGCTGTGACAAAACCACGCCTGCGCTTCTGATGGCGGCGGCAACCGTCAACATCCCGGCAGTGGCCCTGTCTGTGGGGCCCATGCTGAACGGCTGGTTCCGCGGGCAGCGTACCGGCTCGGGCACCATTGTGTGGAAAGCACGCGAGATGCATGCGGCGGGCGAAATTGACAACGAAGGGTTCATGGAACTCGTGGCCTCATCGGCCCCGTCGGTGGGCTACTGCAATACGATGGGAACCGCCACGACCATGAATTCGCTGGCCGAAGCACTGGGTATGCAGCTGCCCGGCTCTGCGGCAATTCCGGCCCCGTACCGCGAGCGGGGACAGATCAGCTATGAAACCGGCCGGCGTATTGTCGATATGGTGTGGGAGGACCTGCGCCCTTCGGACATCATGACCCGAGAGGCATTTGAGAACACCATTGTGATCAACTCGGCGATCGGGGGGTCAACCAACGCCCCGATCCACCTCAACGGCATCGCGCGGCACCTTGGTGTGCCTCTAGACAACAACGACTGGCAGAATGTCGGCCATGATGTCCCGCTGCTGGTAAACCTGCAGCCCGCGGGAGAATATCTGGGCGAGGATTACCAGCGCGCGGGCGGTGTACCGGCGGTTGTGGGCGAACTGATCGCAGCGGGACTGCTGCCGCATCCGGATGTGATCACGGCAAACGGCCGGACCATGGCCGAAAACTGTGGGCACCTGCGCAGCGAAGATCCGGATGTGATCAAGTCTGTCTCGGATCCTCTCAAACCTCAGGCGGGTTTCATCAATCTGACGGGCAATCTCTTTGACAGCGCGATCATGAAAACCAGCGTGATCAGTGACAGCTTCCGGGCGAAATATCTGTCCAACCCGGATGATCTGAACGCCTTTGAGGGACGCGCGGTTGTGTTTGACGGCCCCGAAGACTTTCACCACAGGATCGACGATCCGGCGGAGAACATAGACGAGGATTGCGTATTGTTCATGCGCGGTGCGGGGCCGAAAGGCTATCCCGGCGGGGCAGAGGTGGTGAACATGCGTCCGCCGTCGTACCTGCTGAAACAGGGGGTCGAGGCGCTGCCCTGCGTCGGTGACGGGCGTCAGTCCGGCACGTCAGGCAGCCCGTCCATCCTGAACGCGTCGCCTGAAGCAGCTGATGGCGGTGGTCTGGCTCTGCTGCAAAACGGCGACCGGGTGCGGATTGATCTGAACAAATGCACAGCGGACATACTCGTGCCGCTGGATGAACTGGCAGAACGGGCGCGCGCCTTTGAGACGGCCGGCGGATATGATGCTCCGGAAAGCCAGTCGCCCTGGCAGCAGTATTTCCGCGAAAAAGTCGGCCGTTTTGACGAGGGTATGATCCTGAGGGACGCGGACAAATACAAGGACATCTCGCGCAAAGGGTTGCCGCGTGACAACCACTGAAACACCGGGTACCGGCGGCTGGAAACCAGTCGACGTTGTCAAATGGATTGCGACTGTGGTCCAGCTTGTCGGCTACGCGCTGACCGGGCTGGGTCTGACACCCTGGAACATCTGGGCCTTTTTTGCCGGGATTATCCTCTGGTTCGCCGTGGGCGCCATGTGGAAGGACAAGGCCATTATGGTCGTCCACGTGGGCGCCTTTTTATCATTGTTGATCGGCTATCTGAACGCCGCATAGGGAGACTATCATGAAACTTGTACGTTACGGCGCGCCCGGCGCCGAAAAACCCGGAATGCTGGACGCAGACGGCGCACTGCGGGATCTGTCGGCTCATGTGGACGATATCAACGGCGAGGTGTTGTCAGACGCTGGCCTGGACAAAATGCGCGCGATTGATCCTGCGAGCCTGCCGGTTGTTGACGGGTCGCCACGGATGGGCCCCTGCGTGGGTGATATCGGCAAGTTCATGTGCATCGGTCTGAACTACCGCGACCATGCCGAAGAGCAGGGCCTGCCGATCCCGGAGCATCCCATCCTGTTCATGAAAGCAAACTCCGCGATCGTCGGTCCCGATGATGATGTTGTCCTGCCCCGGGGGTCAAAGCGGTCCGACTGGGAAATCGAGCTGGGTGTTGTGATCGGCAAAGCTGCGAAATATGTCAGCAAAGAAGATGCGCTGGATTACGTCGCGGGCTACTGCGTCTGCAACGATGTCAGTGAGCGGCATTTCCAGACGCAGCTGACCGGCACCTGGACCAAGGGCAAATCCTGCGACACGTTCGGCCCCACCGGGCCGTGGATGGTAACAAAGGACGAAGTGCCGGATCCCCAGGCGCTGGATATGTCCCTGAAGCTGAACGGCAATGTTATGCAGACAGGCAATACCTCGACCATGATTTTCACCGTGGCCGAGATCATTGAACACCTGAGCCATCTGTTCACCCTGCATCCGGGCGACGTGATCAGCACGGGTACCCCGCCGGGCGTGGGCGATGGCATGAAGCCAGACCCGCAGTACCTGAAAGGTGGGGATGTGATGGAACTTGAGATCAGTGGTCTCGGCAAACAGTGTCAGAACGTTAAAGAGGACGAATAAACATGGCTGATCTTTTCATGATCGGAAGCGCCACACCGGTAATGCTGGAACGCCTTGGGGCGAAATTCACCCTCCACAGGGCGTCCGAAATGGATGACCCCCAGGCGTGGCTGAACGAGAACGGTGCGTCCGTTGGTTATGTCGCTACAAACGGCCATGACGGTGTGAAACCCGAATACATGGCTGCGATGCCCAACCTCAAAGCGATCAGCTGTTATGGTGTGGGCTATGACGCCATCGACACAAACGCAGCCCGCGAAAAAGGTGTGGTGGTTACCCATACGCCAAACGTTCTGAACGCCGAGGTGGCGACCACAGCAGTGATGCTGATGATGGCCTGTTACCGCGAATTGCTGCGCGATGACGCATGGGTACGCTCCGGCAACTGGGAAGCCAAAGGCAATGCGCCGCTGACCCGCTCTGTGGACAATCAGACTGTCGGCATTCTGGGACTTGGCCGGATTGGTCAGGCCATCGCTGACAAACTTGCGCCGTTCGGAACCACGGTGGTCTATCACTCCCGCAGCGCCAAGGACGTGCCGTATAAGTATTACGGCGATCTGACAGAGATGGCGCGCGATGTGGATTGCCTGATCTGCATCACGCCGGGCGGCCCGTCCACGAACCGCATCGTGAACCGTGATGTGATCGAAGCGCTGGGACCACAGGGCACGCTGATCAACGTCTCGCGCGGGTCGGTCATCGACGAGCCGGAGATGATCTCTGCGCTGCAGGACGGCCGTCTGGGCTGGGCAGGTCTCGACGTTTTTGAAGCGGAACCAAAGGTCCCGGAGGCGCTGCGCGGCCTGGCGAATGTTGTGCTGCTGCCGCACGTTGGCAGTGCAACGCATGAGACGCGGGATGCGATGGGCGCGCTGACAGTGGACAACCTGCTCCAGCACCTCGAAGACGGCACGGTCATCAGCCCGGTGCCGGAATGCGCGGACATGTGACCGGTGTCAGAGATTGCATCGGTTGAAGCCCGTCTTTTTAACGTGCCGCTGGATGAGGTGCTGGTCGACGCCAAACATGGCTCGCACAGTCACTTTCATCTGATCACAGCGACCGTCACGCTGAAAGACGGTCGCCAGGGCACTGGCTATACCTATAACGGCGGGCGCGGCGGTCATGCGACCGCTGCCATGATCACCCATGATCTGGCGCCGTTTCTGGTGGGGCAGGATGCGGGGGACGTTGAGGCCCTCTATGACGCGATGCAGTGGCATATGCATTACGTCGGGCGCGGCGGCATTCTGAGCTTTGCAATCTCTGCGGTGGATATCGCGCTCTGGGACCTGCGTGGCAAAGCCTCGGGCAAGGCGCTGTGGCAGATGGCTGGTGGCGCTGGCAGAACCTGTGATGCCTACGGTGGCGGGATTGATCTGGCCTTTCCGCTGCCCAAACTGCTCAGCCATGTGCAGGGGTATCTGGATGCGGGCCTTGGTGGGGTAAAGATCAAGATCGGCCAGCCGGATCTGCAGGAAGACATCGACAGAATCCGCGCGGTCCGTGCTCACATCGGGCCGGAACCGGCGTTTATGATCGATGCCAATTATTCATTGACGGTGGACGAGGCCATCACTCTCGCGAACGCTGTATCTGATCAGAATATCCTGTGGTTTGAAGAGCCGATCATTCCGGACGACTATCCGGGGTATGCCGCAATCACGCGCGCGACCGGGATGGCTGTGGCCCAGGGCGAGAACCTTCACACCATCCATGAGTTCGAAATGGCGCTGGCGCAGTCTGAACTCGGGTTCATACAGCCGGATGCCTCGAACTGCGGCGGCGTCACAGGCTGGCTTCAGGTCGCGGAGCTGTCACTGACGGCAGGCGTGCCCGTGTGCAGCCACGGCATGCAGGAACTGCACGTAGGTCTTGTCTCAGCCCGGGAAAACGCCGGCTGGATTGAGGTGCACAGCTTTCCGATAGACCGCTATACGACGCGGCCGCTGGTCGTGGAAAACAGGCGCGCCGTGGCGTCTGATGAACCGGGTACAGGCGTGACCTTTGACTGGTCACGCCTCGAACCTTTTGAAATCAATCTGTAAACTCAGATGCGCAGGAAACGCTGCGCTATTCTCGGGATAAAGCTGTCAAACCGCAGCGGTGCATCTGTCACGGCAAGGCAGATGCAATCCTCATGGATATCCGCTACCGGCGTGTGATGCAGGTCGCTGTCGGCAATCTCGACATCGCCCCGTGCGAAGTAGCCGTCATCGTCCTGAAACGCGCCCTGCAGCACCATGGTCATTTCAGTGCCCTGATGCCCGTGATCCGGCATCGCCGCACCGGCAGGGATGAACAGCAGACGAGCGGTGGCTTCGCGCGAGGTGGGCAGGATCGCCTGTTTCACGCCCATGCCCACAGGCTTCCACTTTATTGCGTCAAGATCACCGCCGACATAGTCCTGCAAGGGCTGTGGCAGCACAGCCTTCGCAGTTTTCGGCGCACGGATCTGCTCAACAGGGCCACCGTCGATCAGCGCCAGTGTCGCGGCAAGACTGTCATCCGACAGGTCCGGTGCTGCGGACTGGTCCAGGATTTCGCCGCCCAGTGCATCGAAGCTTTCCGAGGCGGCGCGGCACACGTCGCACATGGACAGGTGCGATGCGACAATCAGGTTGAACGCTTCCGGCAGCGTTCCGGCAGCATATGCCATAAGGATGGCATCGTTCAGGTGATGGTTGATACTGTTACTCATTGCTTTCACTTCATTACATGGCGCAGGCGTTCCAGCGCCAACCGTATTCTCGATTTGATCGTGCCAAGCGGCAGACCGGTTTCAGCGGCGATTTCGCTGTGGGTCAGATCCCCGAAATACGCCTTTTCTATCAGTTCCCGTTGGGCCTCGGGCAGTTCCGCCAGGGCGGCGCCGAGTATTTGGCTTTCCTGCTGCAGGTTCAGGACGTCTTCCTGATCCGGCTCTGCCTCGGGACCCCATGCAAGGTCCTCCGGCTCGGGTCTGCGCTGGCGGCGCAGAATGTCTATCTTTCTGTTCCGCGCGATCGTGAAAATCCACGTCGCCACGGATGCCCGTGCGGGGTCAAACTGATGCGACTTGTGCCAGAGAGCGGCCATCACATCCTGTGTGCATTCCTCCGCCAGCGACGGATCCGCGCCAGAGCGCATCAGGAAGCCTTTTACCCGCGGTGCGAAATGGTCAAACAGCTCGGCAAAAGCCTGACGGTCCTTGTTGTCCCGGATCCGGACCATATGAGAGACCCAGACCATCCGGGCCGGATTGTCACCCGCCGTCACTTTCGACCGTCCTGAACCGTTACTTTTCCCGCGCAAAAACACTGGAGGACGCGCAACGCGCGACACGTTTCCGTCATGTTTTCCCACATCCACACTTTCGAACATATCCTCTCTACGCTGCAGGTGCACAACCGGATCAAAAAAAAGTTTATGCGCTTCCGTAAATCCATTTACGGGACGATCCCGTAGATAACACTAGTTAAGACAGATCAACTACCCGAGCGGATCAAGACCTTATGCCCTTTGAAGCCCTGACAACAGGCGACATTCCCGACACATCACCCGCAGGCCAGCCTCAGAAGATCGCCATCATCGGTGGCGGCATCACTGGCATGGGCGCAGCTTTTATGCTCGGGCGTGACCATCATGTAACACTTTATGAGGCCGAGCCACGGCTGGGCGGACATGCCCGCACGGTCATGGCAGGCAAAAACGGCGACCAGCCCGTGGACACGGGGTTTATCGTTTTCAACTATGCTAACTACCCCTACATGAGCGCGCTGTTTGACCAGCTCGACGTGCCGGTGGTCAAATCCAATATGAGCTTTGGCGCGTCTATCAACGGTGGCGCGCTTGAATATGCGCTGACCAGCCTGGATGCGCTTTTCGCACAGCGCCGCAATGCGGTAACCCCGGCGTTTCTGCGCATGGTGCGCGACATCTTCCATTTCAACAAAAACGCGCTGGAGGTATCCGCAGATCAGTCCCTGACACTGCGCGATTTTCTGGCAAAGCTGGGAACAGGTGACTGGTTCCGGGACTACTACCTTCTGCCGCTGTCAGGGGCGATCTGGTCCACACCGACCGAAAAGATCATGGATTTCCCGGCACACGCCATGATCCGCTTTTTTGAGAACCACGCGCTGCTCAACACGACCGGGCAGCACCAGTGGTACACGGTCGATGGTGGTTCAACCGAATATGTCCGCCGCCTTGAGGCTGCGATCTGTGATCGCGGTGTCCGCCTTCGCACGGGCGCGCCGGTTGAAGCCGTTTCGCGGATCGGGGGCCAGATCTCGGTGCGTGCCGCAGGCGGCGAAGCCGAGATTTACGATCATGTGATCTTCGGAACTCATTCGGATGACACGCTGCGTCTGCTTGCAGATGCAACACCGGACGAGCAGCAGGCGCTGGGCGCGGTTGCCTACCAGCCGAACGATATCGTGCTGCATGCGGATACGGACATTATGCCAAAGCGCCGCAAGACCTGGGCCAGCTGGGTCTACACCGAGGACCGCGATGCACAGTCTGACCGGATTGACCTGACCTACTGGATGAATTCGCTTCAGCCGATTCCTCAGGATGATCCGCATTTCGTCACCCTGAACACCAAGCGGACAATCCGTGAGGAGCTGATTTATGATCAGGTGACCCTGCGCCATCCGGTCTACGATCTGGCCGCCCTCGCAGCACAGGAAAAAGTGCGTGCGTTTAACGGAGCGCACAACACCTGGTTCTGTGGGGCCTGGATGAAAAACGGTTTTCACGAGGACGGTCTGTCCAGCGCGGTTGATGTCGTGCGCGCGCTCCGCGCTCAGAACTATGCGAGGCTTGCCGCCGAATGACCGAAACCGTGGATCATATCGCGGGCCTGACCTACCACGGTCGCAAGGGGGCGGTCGCCAACGCCTTCCGTTACTCGGTGGACTATGTGCTGCTGGATGCTGAGGCAAAGGTGCGCACGCCCTGGCTTTTTGGCAGAAACCGCCGGGGGCTGACGTCGCTGCAGGACCGCGACCATGGCGGCGCGCCGGGTCTGGGCCGCGGGGCCACCTGGGTGCGTGATGTGCTGCAACAGCACCAGATCACCGGCGTCGCTACAATTGAGCTTCTGGCACAGCCGCGTCTGCTGGGTCATGTCTTCAACCCGGTCAGTTTCTGGCTGTGCCGTGCGTCTGACGGCGCGCTGATCACGGTGATTGCCGAGGTCAGCAACACCTTTGGCGACCGGCACAGTTATCTGTGTCATCACAGCGATCTCAGCGAAATCAAACCCTCTGACACGCTGAAGGCCCGCAAGATATTCCACGTGTCACCATTTCAGCCAGTCGAGGGGGGATACACCTTCCGTTTTGACATCACCGCCGAACGCATCGGTATCTGGATCGACTATGCCCGTCCGGATGGCGGGCTGATCGCGACCCTGACAGGCAAGCGGCGCAGTCTGAGCAACCGGATCATCCTCGCCTCTGCGCTGCGCCGCCCGTTCGGTTCACGCCGGGTGCTGGCCCTTATTCACTGGCAGGCGCTGAAACTCTGGCTGCGCGGTGCTCTTTACCGCGCCCGCCCTGAGCCGCCCGACAAGGAGGTCTCGCGATAATGCAGACCGCCGAACGACTCCCCGCTTATTCGGTCTTTGCGGCTCTTCTGTCAGCCGCAGGTCTGCCGATCTATATCCACGCACCAAAGTTCTACGTGGACGAATACGGCGTGTCCCTGGCCGCGCTGGGGGCCGTTCTATTCGGACTGAGGCTACTTGATGTGGTCCAGGACCCGCTTCTGGGCCGGCTCTCCGAGTTCCTGCGAGACCGGCGCGGTGTGGCTGTCGCGGGTGGCTGCGCGGTGATCGCGGGGGCAATGATTCTGCTTTTTGCGGTGCCGCCGATGATGCCGGCGCTTGTCTGGTTCGGCCTGTGTCTGACGCTGGTATTTTCCGCGTTCAGCTTTCTGACCATCAATTTTTACGCGCAGGGCGTGGTCAAAGGTACCGCGATGAAAGGGCAGGGGCATCTGCGTCTGGCCCGCTGGCGTGAAAGCGGTGCGCTGGTTGGCGTCTGTGTAGCGGCGGTCGCACCGGTGGCACTTGGCGCAGTCTTCCCGGCCCCCTTTGCCGGTTTTGCCATCGGGTTTGCCCTGCTGGCCGTGGTGGCCTGGTTTCTGATGCGAAATGAGTGGAGCACTGCGGGCCTTGGTCAGTCGACAGGGTTTGGTGCTGTGCTCGCGGATCCGCTGGCGCGGCGCCTGCTGCTGATTGCTCTCGTCAATGCCGCCCCCGTTGCAGTCAGTTCGACACTCTTCCTGTTCTTTGTGGAAAGCCGGCTGGAAGCGCCGGGTTTCGAAGGGCCGCTGCTGCTCATTTTCTTTTTGTGCGCTGCACTGGCAGCACCACTCTGGGGGGCTCTGGCTGAACGCATCGGTGCCCGCGACGTGTTGCTGCTGGCTATGGTGCTCGCGATCATTTCGTTCGGGTCCGCGCTCACGCTGGGTCCGGGCGACTGGGTGCTCTTTGCCGTGATCTGCGTCGCGTCCGGCGCGGCACTTGGTGCGGACCTGACCCTGCTGCCTGCCATTTTTGCCACCCGGATGGCCCATATCTCACCCTCTGCATCCGAGGGGTTCGGGCTGTGGTCGTTCGTGTCCAAACTGACCCTGGCGTTTGCCGCCGTATCCCTTTTGCCGCTTCTGGAAAACGCAGGTTTCCGGAGTGGTGCAACCGACAATCCACCCGAGGCGCTGGCGCTGCTCACGTTTCTGTATGCCGCTGTGCCCTGTGTTCTGAAACTGGTCGCCATACTTCTGTTGTCTGTGACCAACCTGAAAGAGGCCTGAGAAATGACCGTCTGGATCTATATCCTCACTGGTGCCCTGCTGGCGCTGGCCCTGTTCTGGCTCAAGGACCTGTTCGCCGGTTTCGCCGCGCAGAGACCGGAAGACTATGAAGATGACCACCCGACCTTTGACATCCGCCAGCACCTGAACGGACCGATCGTCTGTGAAGGCGTGATTTACGGCCCGCTGGGACGTGTCAGCAGCCGCTTTGTCGCGGATTTCGATGCCTCCTGGGAGGGCGATCGGGGGCTGATGAAAGAGCGGTTTGTCTATGATGACGGCAGTGTTCAGAACCGCGAATGGCATCTCGAACTGCGCCCGGACGGGGCGATCGCCGCAACCGCGCCGGACGTGGTCGGAGAGGGGCGCGGCCGGCAGTCAGGGTCGACCGTTCTGCTGCGCTACAACATCCGCTTGCCGGAGAATTCGGGCGGGCACGTCCTGAACACCGTGGACTGGATGTATCTGACCCCGAACGGCACCATCATGAACCGGTCCCAGTTCCGTAAATTCGGGATCAAGGTTGCTGAACTGGTGGCGACGATGCGTCCCCGGGAGGCCTGATGCGCGACCTTCAGGACAAACGCTACTGGCTGGTGGGCGCCAGCGACGGGCTCGGTGCGGCACTGGCGCGCCGTATGAGCGCGGCAGGCGCGCATGTGATTGTCTCCGCCCGGTCCGAGGACAGCCTGAAAGCGCTGGTGGATGACCTGCCGGGCGAGGGGTCATTTCAGACGGTAGATGTCTCGGATGACGCAAGCGTTGCAGCAGCCGCCGAGGCGGTGGGCGACATCGACGGTGTCGTGTTCCTCGCGGGTGTCTACTGGCCGTTCAGCGCCGCAGAGTGGGATGCCGAAAAGGCGACCGCAATGGCGGACATCAACTTTACCGGGCTGATGCGGGTGATGGGCCAGGTGGTCCCGGCCATGGTCGCGCGCGACAGTGGTCATATCGTCATCACGGGCAGTCTTTCGGGTTTCCGTGGCCTGCCGGGTTCCATTGGTTATACCGCCTCCAAGGCCGGGACGATGTCGCTGGCGGAATGCATGTATGCCGATCTGCGCAAAACCGGTGTTCAGGTCCAGGTGGCCAATCCCGGCTTCATCAAGACGCGCCTGACGGACAAAAACAGCTTCAGAATGCCCTTTCTGATGACGCCTGAAGAGGCGGCGGACTACATGTTCCGCCACATGCAGACCCAGCGTTTCAAGCTGAGTTACCCGCGCCTCTTTTCGTGGCTGTTCCGGGGCAGCCAGCTGTTGCCGGACTGGCTGTATTTCAGGATTTTCTCCTGACGCCTCAGAGCCGCGCCGCGTGCGCGTTGTACGTGGCGGCGGCACGGGTCCAGACAGGATCATCCGCATCACCCAGGGTCAGCAGTGCAGGCAGCAGCTGTTCGGCATAATCCTCGCTGCTCTCGCGCGGCAGCATCGAGGGCAGGTTATCAATTGCCGTCACATCCAGCACCGGATCATCGCAAACCCTCAGCGCGGGGTTTTCCCAGGTTGTCGTGCGGTCATAAACCCGGACCGGTGAAAAATCGCTGTCAGGGTCGCAGGCGATATCACCGATGACACTCAGCCTGCGCGGCGCATCCAGCGCGGTTTCCGGGACGAAAACCGGCGTGCCGGGACGCGCCAGAATGCAGTTGAAAAAGATGTCATGCGCCAGAACTTCCGGGAACGGCCCGCCATGCGCCGTTTCGGCCATGTCCCAGCGGGTACAGGCAACGCCCATGGCTGTGCAGAGATCGGCAGCACCCTGTCCGACACGTCCCAGCGCGCCGATGATCAGCGCGTCGGGGCGGTGCGTCCCGGTGGAGATCAGGTCCGCCTGCAATTCGGACAACAGATGGGTTGAACTGTCGTATGCGCCCACCGGGCCGGCAGAGCCCCCCTTTTTCTGCGCAGCCCAGCACTTCAGCGCAACGGCAGCGCCCGCGTAGCCCGCCCAGTATCCGAAAGCGGCAACGCGCGCGCCCTTGTCGTCCGTCAGGTATTCCAGGTCCAGCAGGGTGCCACCACCCGCTTTGAACCGCCGGAGCAGGCGCAGCCCTGCAGGCTGTCCCTTGAAAGCATGGCCGAACATAATGTGCCGGTGTGGCAGGGGGGAGCCATCGTCGGGCAGTTCCTTGAGGCCGAACACCACCGCATCGGCGGGGGCGTCGGGCCAGCTGCTGGTCTCTGCCATGTCGCACCCGGTCTGAGCGTAGGCGTCATCAGGGATGACCCTCGACGGGCTGCGCTCGACTGTGACTTTCAGACCGGCACGCAGGAGCTTTTCGACACCGGCCGGTGTTACGCCGACCCGGGTTTCATTGTCCCGCTGTTCCGCACGGACCCACAGATGCGTCATGATCAGATCAGCCCTTTGTCGGCAACGGCCTGGACAGAAGCGCGTGACCTCATCCGTTCGATGAACGCAGCGATACCCGGAAAGTCATCAAGCGAAACACCATCGCTTTCCAGCCAGCTGCAGACGACAAAGGCGTAGACATCCGCCAGCGAGAAAGTATCACCCAGGACCCAGTCACCCTGCAGGCAGTCTTTCTGGAAGAATGCCGCGCTGGCGGCCATTGTTTCCGGCACCATTGCCGTCATATCGGCAAAGCTTTCGGGCTTGCGCGCCCATCTGTGTCCCCGCCGGTTGTGGGCGTGATTCACGTGCATGGTGGAGGCCATGTAATACATCACGCTGCGCATCTGAGCGGCGGCAACCGGATCCGCCGGGACCAGACCGGCATCGGGCGCGCAGGCCGCGATATATTCCAGAATAGCGCCGGTTTCTGTGAGCAGCGTGCCATTGTCTGTTGCAAGAAGCGGCACGCGGCCTTTGGGATTAAGCTTCAGATAGCTTTCAGAATGCTGCTCGCCCCCTGCCGTGTCGACCGGGACCAGTTCGTGCGCGAGGCCGGCTTCTTTGAGCGCAATTGCGGCGGCGACAGAGATGGTTCGGGGGGCGTACCACAGACGCATGGTCAGATCCTTTCAAACGTGGGTGCGGGCATGATGGCGCCCGGGGTCTTCCAGATGAGGAATGGCATTGAACATCACCGGCGAGAGCCTGCCGCCAATGGGAAAAAGCTGGTGCTGGGAGGTGTTGTAAATGGCCAGCGCCATATGCGCCATGGCCCCCACATCAAGCCCGAGCACCTGGCGCATAACCATCGAGATCAGTCCCCCGGACGTGACCACCAGGGCGGGACCGTCGCCCGCAGCGATCTCGGCCAGGGCTGTCCCGACCCTGTTTTCAAAATCGGCAAACCGCTCCGGTGCCGCGCTGATTTCATCGTTCTGCCAGGCCGTGAAGAGCTGTGGCAGATGAGCGGTGAACGCGGCCTGATCCATGGGAAACGGGACGCCATGCTCCTTCTCCATTGCGCTCGCAAGGGTCAGGTATTCCAGTTCATTCAGCCGCGGATCACGCACTGCCTCCAGCCCGGTATCCATAGAGGTCGCCGTCTCGACATGCCGCCGGAGCGTTCCCGTATAGAGCCGCACATGGTGCTGCTGGTGGCGCCGCATATGATCGCCCAGCCAGGCCGCCTGCTGGTGGCCGAGCGGGCTGAGCCGGTCGTAACTCGCCTCATCCGTGGCACCGGAATTGGCCTGGCCGTGACGTATCAGTGTGATCTGGGACATGAATACCTGTGTTTTGCCTCCTTAGTAGGGGAGAGACCGGCGGCTGAAAAGGTGTTCCGGCCCGTGCCCGGCTGTTTCCGCCGGTCGGGTCGCGCGGGGCGCATTTGTGTCGCGGATTTCGCATGGGAAACACATCTGCCGGGATTCAGGGCGGATATGTCGGGATTGACCCTCCCGCGGGCTGTACCTGCGCGGTATGCTCGCCGCAACGAGGCTGGAGGTGTGCGCAATGGCGGACGGTGTAAAGTTTACCCTGGACGGAGAAGAAGTGACGGCGGAAGCCGGCATGACGATCTGGGAAGTGGCGAACGGGCGTGGTCTGGTGATCCCGCATCTGTGCCACAAGCCAGCTCCGGGGTACCGGCCAGACGGCAACTGTCGCGCCTGCATGGTTGAGATAGAGGGCGAGCGTACGCTTGCAGCCTCCTGCATCCGCGAGCCTTCTGAAGGGATGGTTGTAACGACCAACTCCGCGCGCGCCGAAAACGCCCGCAAAATGGTTGTTGAGATGCTTGTCGCGGACCAGCCCGAACGGGACGAAGCCCACGATAAATCCAGCCACCTTTGGGACATGGCCGAGCTGAACGGCGTAAGCGAAAGCCGGTTTCCCAAACTGGAAGAGGGCCGGATTCCGCTGCTCGACGACAGCCATGTGGCGATGTCGGTCAATCTCGATGCCTGTATCCAGTGCGGCCTCTGCGTACGTGCCTGCCGCGAGGTACAGGTCAACGATGTGATCGGTATGTCCGGGCGCGGGCATGATGCGTACCCGACCTTCGATATGGCCGATCCGATGGGGGCGTCGACCTGCGTTGCCTGCGGTGAATGTGTGCAGGCCTGCCCGACGGGTGCGCTGATGCCTGCATCGGTAACACCAGGTGCCGGCGCAGGCGACAGCCGCGACTACGACGAAGAAGTCGAGAGTGTCTGCGCTTTCTGCGGTGTCGGCTGTCAGATTTCGATCAAGGTCAAGGACGGCAAAGTTAAATACGTCGAAGGGATCAACGGGCCCGCAAACGAGGGGCGTCTTTGCGTCAAGGGGCGCTTTGGCTACGACTACATTCATCACCAGCACCGCCTGACAAAACCGCTGATCCGCCGCGAGGATGCGCCGGAAAAGGGGCTGAATGTGGACCCGGACAACTGGCAGACGCATTTCCGCGAAGCAACCTGGGACGAGGCGCTGGATGCAGCGGCCGCAGGCCTGAAAGGCCGCGGGCGCGAAGTGGCGGGCTTTGGTTCTGCCAAATGCACCAACGAGGAAGCTTACCTCTTCCAGAAGTTCATCCGGCAGGGGTTCGGACACAACAACGTGGATCACTGCACCCGCCTGTGCCACGCTTCTTCTGTTGCCGCGCTGATGGAGAACGTAGGCTCCGGTGCGGTCACCGCGACGTTCAACGAGATTGAGAACGCAGATGTGGCGATTGTGATCGGAGCCAACCCGATCGAAAACCACCCGGTCGCCGCGACGTTCTTCAAGCAGTTCACCAAGCGGGGCGGTAAACTCATTGTCATGGATCCGCGTGGCCAGGCGCTGCGCCGCTTTGCCAGCCATATGCTGCAGTTCCGCCCGGGCGCTGATGTTTCGATGCTGAACGCGATCATGCATGTGATCGTCGAGGAAGGGCTCTACGACGAGCAGTATATCAGCGCCTACACCGAGAACTGGGACGCCGAGAAAGAGCATCTTGCGGATTTCTCACCCGAAGCCATGAGCGAGATCTGCGGCATCGATGCGGAAACCCTGCGCGTGGTGGCCCGTGAGTTTGCGGGTGCGAAGTCCGCTATGATTTTCTGGGGCATGGGTGTGAGCCAGCACATTCACGGCACGGACAATTCCCGCTGCCTGATCAGCCTCGCACTGATGTGTGGCCATGTCGGGCGGCCCGGTACCGGGCTTCATCCGCTGCGGGGCCAGAACAACGTGCAGGGGGCTTCGGACGCGGGCCTGATCCCGATGTTCCTGCCGGATTATCAGACGGTCACCGATGATGGTGTGCGTTCCGCCTTTACCGAAGTCTGGGGCAGCGGTGATTTCTCGAACGAGAAAGGTTTGACGGTCACCGAGATCATGGACGATGTGCACGCCGGCAATATCAAAGCAATGTATGTGCTGGGCGAAAACCCCGCAATGTCCGACCCCGATGTCGAACACGCCCGCGATGCGCTGGCGAAGCTGGATCACCTGGTCGTCCAGGACATTTTCATCACGGAAACCGCGAACTATGCGGATGTGATCCTGCCGGCGTCGGCGCTTTATGAAAAGTCCGGAACGGTGTCCAACACCAATCGTCAGGTGCAGATGGTGCGGCCCGCGGTGGCACCGCCGGGCGAGGCGCGCGAAGACTGGTGGATTGAGGCGGAGCTGGCGAAACGCTGTGGGCTCAACTGGACCTACACGCACCCCAGTGACGTCTTCGCCGAGATGGCGGTCAACATGCGCAGTCTCGACAATATCACCTGGGACCGGCTGCAGGGTACGGCCGTTACCTATCCGTCGCTCTCGCCTGAAGATCCGGGTCAGGCCGTTGTCTTCGGCGATGGCTTCCCGCGCCCGGAGGGCCGTGCGCGCTTTACACCTGCCTCGGTAATCGCACCCGACGATGTGCCGGACGCCGAATACCCGATGATCATGACCACCGGCCGCCAGCTTGAACACTGGCATACCGGGTCCATGACCCGGCGGTCCTCTGTGCTGGACGGGCTGGAGCCGGAGGCCAACTGCTCGCTGCATCCGTCTACGCTGCGCAAACTTGGGGTTGCCCCCGGCGGCCATGTCACCCTGACGACAAAACGGGGCAGCATCACGATTATGGCGCGCGAGGACCGTGCCGTTGCCCCTGATATGGTCTTTGTACCGTTCGCCTATGTCGAGGCGGCGGCGAACATTCTGACCAACTCCGCGATTGACCCCTTCGGAAAGATCCCTGAGTTCAAATTCTCTGCCGTGCGGGTCGAGAAAGCGGAAAAACAGGTCGCCGCAGAATAGCAGGTCCGCGGTGTCTTATGTACAGAGCTGACCCGGTTCCACCAGTTCGAAGCCGGTAATCTCGAATTCGTACATGCCGTTCCGGTCGGGCCTTTCCGCGCGGGCAATAAGCTTGCCTTCCGCGTTCTGGAAAACGGCGTGTGTGGTATGCAGTGCGCGGTAGCAATGTGTGCCGTCCGGGTAATAGTATTTGATCATTCCGGGTTCCTCCTGCACTCTTCTGGTTCAATTCTGCTGACAGGAACTGGCGGTAACTGCGCTCCGTGACGTACATATGCTGAACCCCGAAAGATTTCTGGCTGACCTCCACCACCTGCGGAGCTTCGGCGCCAGCGGTGTCGGCAAAGGTGTTGTGCGGCCTGCTTATTCCGACGCGGACGTTGCCGCCCGCACATGGCTTGCCGGGCGCATGCGCGATGCTGGTCTGCGGGTTGCCTGCGATGAAATGGGAAATCTCTTCGGTCTTGCGGACGGGCCGTCACTGTTGCTGGGGTCGCACAGTGACAGCCAGCCCGAAGGTGGATGGCTCGACGGAGCGCTGGGGGTGATCTCCGCGCTCGAAGTTGCGCGGGCCGCACAGGCAAGCGGTGGCCCGCCGGTCTCTGTCGTCTCGTTCCAGGACGAGGAGGGCCGTTTTGGCGTGACCACCGGCAGCGCGGTCTGGTCCGGTCAGCTCAGTCAGGCGGACGCGGACGGGTTGCAGGATCACAGCGGTATGCCGCTGGCAGAGGCGCGCGGTACGATGCGGCATCTGGTGACCGGCCCGGTGGATTCTGCGCAGTTCCGCGGGTTTATCGAGATGCATATCGAGCAGGGCCCGGCGCTTGACGCAGCAGGCGAACAGATCGGGGTGGTCACGGACATCGTCGGCATCCGCGATATGAATATCACCTTCACCGGCCAGCAGAACCATGCCGGAACGACGCCAATGCACCTGCGCCAGGATGCGTTCCAGGCTGTGTCTGCGTTCAACACCACGCTGAACGACCGGTTCCGCAATGTGGTCACACCGCAGACAGTCTGGACCATCGGGCATATCAGCCTGCATCCCAACGCATCGTCCATTGTGCCCGGCCGCGCCGTGTTCTCCATGCAATGGCGGGATGCAGATCAGGATCGTCTGGCGCGGATGGAAGAGATTATCCGTGACACCGCGCAGGCCACCGCCGGTGACCTTGGCATGCAGGTGTCGTTTGGCCGGCTGCTCGGGCTTGATCCTGTAGCAATGGACAGCGCGCTGCGTGGCGCACTGGAACAGGCCGCCGGAACAGTTGCGCCGGACCGCTGGCGCAGAATGCCGTCAGGCGCGCTGCATGATGCGACGAATGTTTCGCGCCTGATGCCCGTCGCGATGCTCTTCGTGCCGTCGATCGGGGGAATCAGTCATGCCTTTGAGGAAGACACCGCAGAAGTGGATCTGGTGGCCGGTCTGCGCGTGCTGGATGCCGCCGTTCGGAATTCCGCTGGTGGGACCCGGGGCTAACACATTGTTTTAAAAATGCGCTGTGATCTGATGGATCCGGTATTTTTTAATTGAACGGGCGTTAAATAAATTTCGCCGCTCTACTGGACAGACAGCGTTTCACGCGCCAAACTCCCTGGCAGGAAGAGAGGTTTGCGCGTGCTGACTGCGCTGGCCTGTCTTTACGGTGAGATCCGTAAAAATGGGCCGCCAGGGAGGACAAGAAGTGCAGCAAACAGCCGGCAAGCCGGGTGGGATCGGGTCTGTTCCTGCTCTTTTGCGCCGAAACGCTGAGGCGTTTCAGGCCGCACCCGCCTATCGTGAAAAAGAATACGGCATCTGGCAGTCGTGGACCTGGGCGGAAACGCTTGAAGAGGTCGAGGCGCTGGCGCTCGGGATGATCGACCTCGGCGTGGCCGAAGGGGATTTCGTCGCCATCATCGGACGGAACCGGCCACGCCTGTACTGGTCGATGGTCGCGGCACAGATGTGCGGCGCCATTCCGGTGCCGCTCTATCAGGATGCTGTGGCCGAAGAGATGGCCTATGTGCTGGGGCATTGCGGCGCGCGTTTTGTCATCGCCGGCGATCAGGAGCAGGTGGACAAGGTGATCGAAGTGCAGGCCGAGCTGCCGCAGTTCGAGCAGATGATCTATCTCGATCCGCGCGGGCTGCGCAAATACGACCATTCCAAACTGCACCAGTATACCCACGTACAGGATGCCGGCCGTGCCAAACGCGATGAACTGCTGCCCGAGATCAGCCGTCGCGAGGAAAAGCTGGAATACAACAGCACCTGCGTGATGCTTTACACGTCCGGGACGACGGGCAAGCCCAAGGGCGTGGTGCTGAGCAACCGTAATGTGATCGAGACGTCGCGCTCGTCCTCGGAATTCGACGACCTGCGTCAGACGGATGATATTCTGGCCTATCTGCCGATGGCTTGGGTGGGTGATTTCATCTTTTCCGTGGGGCAGGCCATGTGGACAGGTTTCTGTACGAACTGTCCGGAAAGCGCCGACACGATGCACACGGACCTGCGCGAGATCGGGCCGACCTATTATTTCGCGCCACCGCGCGTTTTCGAGACGCAGCTGACAAATGTGATGATCCGGATGGAAGATGCCGGACGGTTCAAACGCTGGCTGTTTGACGTCTGCATGGCCCAGGCGCGCAAGGTGGGCGCGGACATCCTGGACGGCAATCCGGTCAGCCAGTGGGACCGATTCAAGTATAACCTCGGTGAGCTGTTCATCTATGGGCCGCTGAAAAATACGCTTGGCTTCAGCCGGGTGCGGGTCGGCTATACCGCCGGTGAGGCCATCGGGCCGGAGATCTTTGATTTCTACCGGTCGCTGGGGATCAACCTGAAACAGCTTTATGGTCAGACCGAGGCGACCGTGTTCATCACTGCGCAGCCCGATGGCGAGGTGCGCAGCGACACGGTGGGGGTAACCTGCCCGGGCGTGGAACTGAAGATCGCAGAGAACGGCGAGGTCTTCTATCGCTCGCCGGGCGTTTTCGTGGAGTACTACAAAAACGCGGAGAGCACGGCGGACACCAAAGATCCCGAAGGCTGGGTCGCGACGGGCGATGCGGGGTTCATCGAGGAAGGCTCAGGCCATCTGCGGATCATCGACCGCGCCAAGGATGTGGGTCAGATGGCGGACGGGTCGCTCTTTGCGCCGAAGTATGTTGAAAACAAACTGAAATTCTTCCCCAATATTCTGGAAGCAGTGGTTTTCGGCAACGCGCGGGACGAATGCACGGCGTTCATCAATATTGATCTGACGGCGGTGGGCAACTGGGCGGAACGCAACAACATCGGCTATGCGTCCTATCAGGAACTGGCGCGCCACAGCCAGGTCATGGATACGATCCAGGCCCATGTGGAGGAGGTGAACGCCTCTGTGGCGCAGGACGAAATGCTGTCGGGATGCCAGGTGCACCGGTTTGTCGTTCTGCACAAAGAGCTTGATGCAGATGACGGCGAGCTGACACGGACCCGCAAGGTGCGGCGGCGGATCATTGAAGAGAAATACGATGATATCATCGCAGCACTTTATGACGGGTCGGCGGAGGTCAGTACGGTCACGGAAGTGACTTATGAGGACGGTCGCAAGGGGTCGATTTCAGCGACGCTGGAAGTGCGTAGTGCGAAGGTGGTCCCGGTGGGGACGCGGATGGCCGCGGAATGAGGTCGATGATCCAGTCCGGCGGCAGGTCTGCGGCCCGTTCAGATAAAGCGGTCCCGCCGGTCGTATACGCTGCGGACGGCCTGGCCGATGCGGAAACGGGTCGAAAACCCGCGCAGGGCAATGTCGATATCGCGGATGGCTTCCGCGCGGCTGAGACCACGGCGGTGGCGTCTGGTGGCCATGGACACGAGACAGTTACTTTCCCAGTCTGTCTGCATGGTGCTGTTCCTTCCGGCTGCTCCCGTCACCACCATAGGCAGATGAGTGTTAATATTTCGCGCAGGCTGCGCGCGCAGGGGGGCGGATATGCTTGATCAGTCCGAAGGATACACCACAGCCGACGGTCGCAAAATCGGCGGCGTCGTGATGGAGATGCGCAATATTACCCTTAGATTCGGGGGGGTTGAGGCGATCAAGGATATCTCCTTTGATATCCGTGAGGGCGAGATCCGGGCGATCATCGGACCCAACGGTGCGGGTAAATCCTCGATGCTCAACGTCATCTCGGGCTTCTACGTCCCGCAGGAGGGCGAGGTCTGGTACAAGGGCGCGCCGCGCCCGGCGATGAAGCCCTATCAGGTGGCGCGGCAGGGCATTGCGCGGACCTTTCAGAACATCGCCCTGTTTGAGGGTATGTCGGTGCTCGACAACGTGATGACCGGGCGGCTGACCAAGATGAAAACCGGGTTGTGGCGTCAGGCGCTGTGGAAAGGTGCGGCGGAGACCGAAGAGACCGAGAACCGGGAAGTCGCTGAAAAGATTATTGATTTTCTCGAAATCCAGGCGATCCGCAAGACGCCTGTGTCGCGTCTGCCTTACGGTCTGAAAAAGCGGGTGGAACTGGCGCGCGCGCTGGCGGCAGAGCCGTCGCTGTTGCTGCTGGACGAGCCGATGGCGGGCATGAACGTCGAGGAAAAAGAGGACATGAGCCGCTTTATTCTGGATGTGAATGACGAGTTCGGTACGACCATTGCGCTGATCGAGCACGACATGGGCGTTGTCATGGACCTCAGCGACCGCGTGGTCGTGATGGATTATGGCAAAAAGATCGGCGACGGGACGCCCGACGAGGTGCGCAATAATCAGGACGTGATCGACGCCTATCTGGGGGTCTCGCATGACTGATTTCGGGGCGTCGGTGGGGCGTCGGTATCACGTCGGTTTAACGTCGGTATTACGTCGGTGCGTGGCGAACGCTGCGTTAGCGGTTTGTTTGCTGACCGCCGGAGCCGTTCAGGCCGGTGGACTGGCGTTTGACCGGTTTGTCGATGTTTGTCTTAAGCCTCTGTCGGACTTCCGCCCTGCCGCCGTGAGCGGGCTTGCGGGCATAGAGACACCGGACTGGGCTGGTGCTGAGGGCGCCGCTTTTGCCGGGCCGCGCAGACATGTCTTTGTCGTACAGACGGTGGACGGACGTCGGGCCTGCCGGATCGTAGCAGCCGCCGGTGCGGGTACGGATCTGAGTGCGGGTTTTGAAGCCTGGAGCAAACGGCAGCTTGCAGCCGGGACGTGGGAGGCGCTGGGCGGCACACTGGAGAGCCTGACCCATGAGCCGCGTATCGAGATACGTTTTGCGCCCGGCAACGAAACACGCGGACCAATGATTGAAGTGCGCGAAACGGATAAGGAGGCCTGATATGCCCGAACAGTTTCTCTGGACCATTGAAGTGTTTCTCAACGGGCTGATGGCCGGGGTGCTTTATGCGCTCGTGGCGCTGGGGTTCGTGCTGATCTACAAGGCCAGCGGTATTTTCAACTTTGCCCAGGGCGTGATGGCGCTTTTTGCGGCGATGACGCTCTATGGGATCATGAACGGGCAGGTGCCGTTTGCGCATCTGATCAACGCGGTGTTCGGCACCGAGGTGCATTATTTCGGCTGGAACCTGCCCGCGGTGCTGTCGATCCTTCTGACCATGGCGGCGATGGTGCTGCTGGCCTGGCTCGTGCAGCGGTTCATATTCCGATACCTCGTGGGGCAGGAGCCCATCATTCTGTTCATGGCGACCATTGGTCTGGCCTATTTCCTCGAAGGGGTGGGCGATCTGATGTGGGGGTCCGACATCAAGACGCTGGAGGTCGGGCTGCCGCAGGGCATCAACCTCTGGATCGACGAGACCACTTATAACGCTTTCGGCTATGGGTTCTTTATCGACAACCTGGATATCGTGGCGAGCATCGTGGCCGCGCTGCTGGTGGCGGGGCTGGTGATTTTCGCGCAGTACACCAAACAGGGCCGCGCCATGCGCGCGGTGGCCGATGACCACCAGGCGGCGCTGTCGGTGGGTGTGTCACTGAATTTCATCTGGATTCTGGTGTGGTCGCTGGCCGGGTTTGTCGCCCTGGTCGCCGGCATCATGTGGGGCGCGAAATCGGGCGTGCAGTTCTCGCTGTCGCTGATCGCGCTCAAAGCGCTGCCGGTGCTGATGCTGGGCGGTTTCACGTCGATCCCCGGGGCGATTGTCGGCGGGCTGATCATCGGCGTGGGCGAGAAGCTGTTCGAGTTCCTGATCGGTGCGCCCTATCTGGGCGGTGCCACAGAGAACTGGTTTGCTTACATGCTGGCGCTGGTCTTTCTGGTGTTCCGTCCGCAGGGGCTTTTCGGGGAGAAGATCATTGAACGTGTGTAGCGCGGATCAGTCTTCGGGCGCGACCAGCAGCGTTACGCTGAGCGCGGCCAGGATCGTCACGCCCAGCGTGAGTGCCAGGTTGAGGTCCGGCAGGAAGAGCAGGGTGAAGCCGATGCAGAGGGTCATGACCGCAAGGCAGACCACGATGCTGAGCACCAGGGCAGAGGAGCCTGTTTGTACGGGTCTGTGTTCTTCGGGAGTGGGCGTGCCGGTGAATTCCGTCTCCGCGACTTCGATACTGTCGAGAAGTGCCGCGCGTTTGGTCAGGAACTGCGCATGTGTCAGTTCTCCGCGCTCCAGGCGTGCCTCAAGGCCCCTTATTTCGTTCAGTACTGCCGTCACTCATCCCACTCCGGTTCGTGCAGACATGAGTGCCGGAGCAAATGGGGCAGAATTGGGAAATCATGTGATTTCCTGTGAAATGGTTAATGCGGGGCGCTGGCCGGTGGATTTTCGCGGGGCGCTGCCCCGCACCCCGGGATATTTCGGACCAGAAGAAACATGGGGCCGCAGTGGGCCCCGGCGGGAGGGCGTAAGACATGCTGTATCGTGAGGCCGGTGATTTCAGCACCACCTATCCCCAGGACAGTCAGACCTTTCCCATAAGGTTTGACCGCTGGCGGTATTATGCGGTGCTGTTTGTGGCCGTGTTTGTCATTCCGTTCATGATCAATGATTACTGGGTCAATTCGATTTTCATGCCGTTTCTGATCTATTCGATTGCGGCGATCGGGCTGAACATTCTGGTGGGATACTGTGGTCAGGTGAGCCTTGGGACGGGCGGGTTTATGGCGGTGGGCGCCTATGCCTGTTACAAGTTGATGACCGCCTTTCCGGAGGTGAGCATGTTCATTCATGTGATCCTGGCGGGCGGGATCACGGCGGCGGTGGGTGTGCTGTTTGGTCTGCCCTCTTTGCGGATTAAGGGGTTTTATCTGGCAGTGGCGACGCTGGCGGCGCAGTTTTTCCTGGTGTGGATGTTCAACCGGGTGTCCTGGTTCTACAACTATTCGGCCTCGGGTCAGATCAACGCGCCCGAGCGCGACACATTCGGCATTCTGATCACCGGGCCGAACACTGAAGCCTGGGCCACCTATCTGTTCTGTCTGATCTTCACGATTGCCAGTGCGGTCATTGCGCGCAACCTGACGCGCGGGTCTGTGGGGCGTGAGTGGATGGCGATCCGGGATATGGACATTGCCGCCGAGATCATCGGGGTGAACCCGCTGCGTGCCAAGCTGACGGCTTTTGCGGTGAGTTCGTTCTTTGTGGGTATTTCGGGCGCGTTGTTCTTTGCGGTCTATCTGGGGGCCGTGGAAGTGGGCGAGGCCTTTGGCATCACCAAGTCGTTCCTGGTGCTCTTTATGATCATCATCGGCGGGCTGGGGTCGATTTTCGGCTCTTTTGCGGGGGCGGCGTTCCTGGTGCTGCTGCCGGTTCTGCTGAAGATCATCGGCGTCGACTGGCTGGGCTGGCCCACGGATATTGTGGCGCACCTCAATCTGGTTATCGTGGGCGGACTGATTGTGATCTTTCTGATCGTGGAGCCGCACGGGCTGGCGCAGCTGTGGCGGCTGGCGAAAGAGAAACTGAGACTGTGGCCCTTCCCGCACTAGGGCGGGCCGCGAAACGACAGGCGGGAAAATACCCGCCGGAACAAGCCGGAAAACCGGCACTATCGGATGTAACCCAAGGGAGGATTTACCGATGAAATACAAGTTAGGCACAATGGCCGTTGCGGGTCTGATGGCAGCAAGCCCGGTGATGGCGGACCTGGTGTTCCCGTCGCTGAGCTACCGCACGGGTCCCTATGCGGCGGGTGGCATCCCGTTTGCGGATGGCTATGCGGATTACTTCACGCTGCTCAATGAGCGCGATGGTGGCATCGGCGGCGTAATGACCCGCGTTCTGGAATGTGAGACCGGGTACAACACCGAAAAAGGTGTGGAATGCTACGAGAGCACCAAGGGCGAAGGCGCGCTGGTTTATCAGCCTCTGTCCACTGGCATCACGTATCAGCTGATCCCCAAAGCGACAGCGGATGACATCCCGATCCACTCGATGGGCTATGGCCGGACGTCGGCCGCGAACGGTGATGTGTTCAGCCACGTCTTCAACTATCCGGCCAACTACTGGAATGGCGCGTCGGCGGCGGTGAACCACATCCTCGACATGAACAACGGTGACATCTCCGGCAAGAAAATCGCGCTGGTCTATCACAACTCCGCCTATGGTAAGGAGCCGATCCGGACGCTGGAGAAGCTGAGCGAGAAGCATGGTTTTGAGCTGACACTGCTGGCGGTGGATCACCCGGGCCAGGAGCAGAAGTCGCAGTGGCTGCAGATCCGCCGTGAAAAGCCGGACAATGTGATCATGTACGGCTGGGGCGTGATGAACCAGGTGGCCGTTCAGGAAGCCGCGAACATCCGTTTCCCGATGGAGAACTTCATCGGTATCTGGTGGTCCGGTGCCGAGATCGACGTGACCCCGGCGGGCGACAAGGCCAATGGCTACAAAGCGCTGGCGCTGACGGCTGTGGGCGATGACTTCCCGCTTTACGACGATCTGCAGAAATACGTTGTGGACACGGGCAAAGCCGCCGGTGCGGGCGATCAGCTGGGTACCGTGCCTTACAACCGCGGGATCTATGCAGCGATGCTGGCGGCTGAGGCCGTGAAAAAGGCGCAGGAGATCCACGGCGTCGCAGACATCACCAGCGGTCAGATGCGCGACGGCATGGAAGCTCTGGAAATTACCGAGGACGTGATGGTCGCGGCAGGTCTGCCGAACTTTGGTCCGACCTTCTCGGTGTCCTGCGAAAACCACGGTGGTGAGGGCATGGTTGCCGTCACGCAGTGGGATGCCGGTGCAGGCGAGTTCGTGAAAATCGCGGATTTTGCGCCGACCGACATGAGCGTCATCCAGCCGCTGATCGACGAGGACTCTGCCGCGTTCAAGGCAGAGAACAACATCGCAAGCAACTGCAACTGATCGCAGTTACCTCCGGCGGCGGCACATGCTGCCGCCGGAGACATGAGTTATTTCGGGAAGGGTAAACCCCATGCTGGACGCGCAACATCAGGCAGAGGCCGCCGCCGAAACGGTGCTGGAGGTCAACAATATCGAGGTGATCTACAATCACGTGATCCTCGTGCTGAAGGGTGTTTCGCTGAATGTGCCCAAGGGCGGCATCACCGCATTGCTGGGCGGTAACGGCGCGGGCAAGACAACGACACTCAAAGCCATTTCCGGGCTGCTGGCCTCGGAGCGGGGCGAGGTGACCAAAGGGTCTGTGCGGTACCGGGGCCAGGAAATCCATCACGCCGATCCGGCGGAAACGGTTCGCGCGGGCGTGGTTCAGGTGATGGAGGGCCGTCACTGTTTCGAGCACCTGACGGTAGAGGAAAACCTGCTGACCGGCGCCTACACGCGCAAGGATGGCAATGCCGCCATCCAGCAGGACCTTGAGATGGTCTATACCTATTTCCCGCGCCTGAAAGAGCGGCGCAAAAGCCAGGCGGGGTATACCAGCGGTGGCGAGCAGCAGATGACGGCGATTGGTCGCGCGCTGATGTCGCGGCCCGAGACTGTGTTGCTGGATGAGCCGTCTATGGGGCTGGCCCCGCAGCTGGTGGAGCAGATTTTCGAGATCGTGAAGTCGATCAATGAAGAGCAGGGGGTGACAATTCTGCTGGCTGAGCAGAACACCAACGTAGCGCTGCGGTTTGCGCATTACGGCTACATCCTGGAATCGGGCCGTGTGGTGATGGACGGTCCTGCTGCAGAGCTGCGCGAGAACCCGGATGTGAAGGAATTTTACCTTGGTATGTCCGAAGAGGGGCGCAAGTCCTTCCGCGATGTGCGCAGCTATCGCCGCCGCAAGCGGTGGTTGAGCTGAAGTGTCAGCCTGGACAGACTGGATTCAGACTGCGGCGGTGTTGTGCGGTCTTGGGCTGGCTGTAAACGAGCTTTTTCTGAGAGAAGATCTGTCTGTCCGTGAACAGAAGCGCGCAGTTCTGCATTTTGTCGAGCAGTCCGGTTCTGAGACGGTGGTTTCAGGGGCAACCGAATTACTGACAGCTGCTGCCCGGTCGTCGGCTCTGACACCTGCGGAGGCCAGAAGCGAGACCCACCTGACGCAGACAATTATCCGGTTGACGCCATACACACAGTACCTCGAAAGCTTCGCATTCTGTTATGATGAGGGCCTGTGTGACAAAGAGACCAGCCGCGCTTTTGTGTGCGACAAGATCTGGCCCTATGAAACGATGATGGAAACAATTCTTGCAGGTTATCCAGTGCTGCTGGCAGAAAAACTGAAGGCCGACAGGCCTCTGCGTGAAACAATACTCTGGTCTGACTGTGAGGCGGAAGGCGGAAAGACATGACATTTTTTGACGATCTGGAAACCCGCAGCGGGGATGCGCGCGAGGCGGTACAGCTGGAGGCCCTGCGCGGGCAGGTGGCGGCGGTGCATGCGGCGCAGGACAACTGTCTGCCCGACGGTGTGGCGCTGAATGCCCTGAGCGATCTGGCATCGCTGCCGGTGCTGCGCAAATCCGCGCTGGCGTCCTGGCAGAAGGAAAAGCCGCCGTTTGGTGGTATTCCGGTGCAGAACGTGGCGCATGTGTTTCAGTCGCCCGGGCCGATCTATGAACCCGGTGGTGTGACGCACAACTGGTGGCGTCTGGGGCGGTTTCTGCATGCGCTGGGGATCGGTTCGGATGACATTGTGCAGAATTGTTTCGGCTATCACCTGACCCCGGCGGGTATGATTTTCGAGAACGGTGCACGGGCGGTGGGGGCGGCTGTGCTGCCGGCGGGCACGGGCCAGACCGAACTGCAGGTGCAGGCGGCGGCGGATGTGGGCACCACGGCCTATGCGGGCACGCCCGATTACCTGAAGGTGATCCTCGATAAGGCCGCCGAGATGGGGGTTTCCTTAGGCATCACAAAGGCGGCTGTCAGTGGTGGCGCGCTCTTCCCGGCGATGCGGCAGGATTATGCGGACCGGGGGATCACCTGTCTGCAATGCTATGCGACCGCCGATCTGGGCAACATCGCCTATGAGAGCCCCGCGATGGAGGGGATGATCGTCGATGAGGGCGTGATCGTGGAGATCGTGACCCCGGGCACGGGCGATCCGGTCCCGGCGGGCGAGGTGGGCGAAGTGGTGGTCACATCGCTGAACCCGGATTATCCGCTCATTCGTTTTGCCACCGGTGATCTGTCAGCAGTGCTGCCGGGTGAGAGCCCCTGCGGGCGGACGAACATGCGGATCAAAGGCTGGATGGGCCGCGCGGATCAGACCACCAAGATCAAGGGAATGTTCGTGCGCCCGGAACAGGTGGCGGCCCTGGCGGCCCGTCACCCGGAAGTGGAACGCGCGCGGGTGATCGCGGGCCGGGATGGTGCGCAGGACACGATGACGGTCAGGCTGGAGGCGGCGGGCGGTGATCCGGCTGCCTATGCGGACAGCGTGGCGGCGGTGCTGAAGATGAAGGGCGTTATTGAAGTGGTCGCGCCCGGCAGTCTGCCGCGCGACGGCGTCGTGATCGAAGACCAGCGGTCCTACGACTGAGGTGACGGAACAGGGGCACCTGCTGTTTGATGCCGATGCGGTTGCAGCGGCCGGTAAGGTTGCCGTGCTGGTGCCCGGCGCGCATGCGGCTGTTTCCATTTTCGACCCGGCGGAAGCCTGGACGCGGGAAGGCTATGCGCTGGTGCGTTACCGCTTTCCGGGGCTCGACGGGCGCCCGGTGCACCCCGCACTCGATATTGCAGAAGCTGCGCGCGAGATTGCGGATTTTGCGATCCGGTATCCGGGCAAAGAGCTGAGATTGCTGGGATATTCGACCGGTGGGGCGATTGTCCTGGACGCCGCCGCCCTGATCGTCGGGGACCTGCGCGTGGCGCTGATGTCATCAGCGGTGGAGCGGGGCGGCGGGCTGCAGACCGGGCTGCGCGGCGCGGTTGACGTGGCCGGTGCGGCCCTGCGGGCGCGGTCTGTGGATGTGCGCAGGGTCTGGCTGGAGTACTACCGGACGCTGCTCTTCGGGCGCGCGGACCGTGAAAACCCGGCCGCAACGCGCTATATCGACGACCGCCTCGACGAGATCGTGATGCCGGATGAAGGCAAACCCCGCGCCCATACGGATGACCTGCGCCGGTGGACCCTGCCGGACCCCACGGGCTTTGATGCGGCGGCAAACAGCCACCTGTTTGTGGGCCTTGAGGACCCGGTGTTTTCGCTGGCACAGACGCAGGCCCTGGCGCAGAAACTGGGGGGTGTGGCGATCACCGGGTATCCCGGTCACGGACACCTGCTTTTCCTGACGGAGCCGCGCGTTTTCGACGATGTTCTCGACTTTTTCGAGGACAGGCCGTTCCGCTCAGGCGCGGGTCATGCGGTCGGGGCTGGTAATTCCGACTGAAACAGTCAAAAACGGGGCATGTCCGATCAGACACATACCAGCCCTGGTGCGCCTTTCCGGCTGCGCCGCGCCACAGACAGCCTGCGGGCCCTGGGTGGCATGGCCTTTGTGGTGGCCATGGTCTGTGCGCTGCCCATGGTGGCCGTGGCCATTGCGGCCCTCAGCGGGGGTACGGACACGGTGGCGCATCTGGCCGGTACCGTGCTTGGCCGGTACAGCCTGACAACGCTTATTCTGGTGGTGCTGGTCTCTTCGGGCACCTTTGCCATCGGCGTCGGTGCGGCCTGGCTGGTGACCATGACACGCTTTCCCGGCGTGCGCTTCTTTGAGGTGGCGCTGGTGCTGCCGCTGGCCTTTCCAGCCTATGTTCTGGCCTATGCCTATACGCATGTGCTGGATCATCCGGGCATTGTGCAGTCGCTTCTGCGGGATGTGACCGGGTGGGGCGCGCGGGACTACTGGTTCCCTGAGGTCCGGTCGGTTGGCGGGGCGGCGGCGATGCTGGTGCTGGTGCTTTATCCTTATGTGTATCTGCTGGCGCGCGCGGCCTTTCTGCAGCAGTCGGCGACCACCTTTCTGGCGGCCCGTGCGCTGGGGTCCAGCGCCTGGTCTGCGTTTTTCCGGATCAGCCTGCCGCTGGCCCGTCCGGCCATTGCGGGCGGCGTGCTCCTGGCAGTGATGGAGACAATCGCGGATTTCGGCACCGTGGCCTATTTCGGGGTCCAGACCTTTGCGACGGGCATCTATACCAGCTGGTTTTCCATGGGCGACCGGGCGGGGGCCGCGCAGCTGGCGCTCTGCCTGCTGAGCTTTGCGCTGCTGCTGGCGATGCTGGAACGGGCGCAGCGCGGGCGCGCGCAGTTCTATGACCCCGCGCGCCGCCAGCAACCGATGGAGCCCGCGCGGCTGCGGGGCCGGCAGGCCGCATTTGCGATGGCGCTGTGTGCGGTGCCTGTGCTGCTGGGGGCCGTGCTGCCGATCATTATCCTCTTTTCGATGGCCCTGGGCTCAGAGCAGAACCTGCTCAGCCCGCGCTACATCGGGTTCATCAGCAACTCGCTGATCCTCGCATCGGTCGCAGCGGGTGTGACCGTTCTGGCGGCGATCTGCGTGGGCTTTTTCCTGCGGTTGCGCCCGGGCAGGCAGGCGCGGACCGCGGCCTATGTCGCCCGGCTGGGCTATGCGGTGCCGGGCGGGGTGATTGCAGTGGGACTGCTGGTGCCGTTTGCGGCCTTTGACAATGCGCTCGACGCGTTCATGCGGGCGCAGTTTGATTTCAGCACCGGGCTGCTGATCACCGGGTCCATCTGGCTGCTGGTCGCGGCCTATATGGTGCGGTTTCTGGCAGCGGCGCTTGGTGCATACGAAGGCGGCCAGGCGCTTGTACCGGCCAATATGGATGCCGCTGCGCGGTCGCTGGGCCAGACGCCGGGCGGTACGCTGCGGCGCGTGCATCTGCCGATCCTGGCGCCCAGCCTGCTGACTGCACTGCTGATCGTTTTTGTCGATGTGATGAAAGAACTGCCCGCGACGCTGATCATGCGGCCCTTCAATTTTGATACGCTGGCGGTGCAGGCGTACCGCCTGGCCAGTGACGAGCGCCTGGAGGGGGCAGCGGTGCCCAGTCTGGTGATTGTGGCCATTGGTGTGCTGCCCGTGATCCTGATCTGCCGTCAGGTGGGACGGCAGCGCAAAAGATGAGGGCCGCCGGATTTCTCCGACGACCCTGCGCACTGTTATCCCTGATTTAGCGCGATTGCGCCCGGTTTCACCCTGTACCTGTCGCGCTGCCCTTTGCAGACGCGGATGAAGGCGGTGCCGGATCAGGCAGGCTCGCCCGTTTTGTCCTGGGTCTGCGTGTCGAAATCACCTGCATCGTGGCGTTCATGCAGCTGCATTTCCGGCTCGCCAAAGGTCCGGTTGACCATCCGGCCCCGCTGGACTGCGGGGCGGGCGTCGATGGCCTTCGCCCAGCGCATCACGTGCTCATAGCTGTCGACATCGAGGAATTCCGCCGCATCATAGAGCCGGCCCAGAACCAGCTGCCCGTACCAGGACCAGATGGCGATATCCGCGATTGTGTACTCTGCGCCCGCGATGAACTCATGTTCCGCCAGCTGCCGGTCCAGCACGTCCAGCTGCCGTTTGGTTTCCATTGCAAAACGGTTGATCGGATATTCGAATTTCTCGGGCGCATAGGCATAGAAGTGGCCGAATCCGCCGCCCAGATAAGGTGCCGATCCCATCTGCCAGAAAAGCCAGGAGAGCGTTTCAGCCCGTGCTGCGGGACCTTCGGGCATGAATTTTCCGAAACGTTCCGCCAGGTGCAGCAGGATCGCGCCGGATTCGAAGACCCGCTGGGGTTCATCAAAGCTGTGATCCACGAGTGCCGGGATCTTGGAGTTGGGGTTGGCGCCCACAAAGCCGCTGCCGAACTGATCGCCGTCTCCGATTTTGATCAGCCAGGCATCATATTCCGCCTCTGAAATCCCGAGCGCGAGAAGTTCTTCGAGCAGAACCGTGACCTTGACCCCGTTGGGCGTGGCCAGCGAATAGAGCTGCAGCGGGTGTTTCCCGACAGGCAGGTCTTTGTCGTGCGTCGGTCCGGCGATGGGGCGGTTGATGCTGGCGAATTTCCCGCCGCTTTCCTGGTCCCAGGTCCATACGCGGGGCGGTGTGTATTCAGTGGTATCGGTCATCCTGTTGTCCTCTCGTCGCCGTTCCTGCACCGACCTATGCTTTGTTCGGATCAGAACAAGGGCCAGGGTTAATCTGTCGTAAGCACATTTGTGGCAGTCTCGGCTCCCGAGACGCACAGGCCGGATAACACCATGCACAAATGGCGAAAACAGCGGGCTGCCGCGCGGATGCCGGCCACCCTTGTCTGCGGACAGGTCAGGGATCGTGTGCTTGTCCTGAACATCAGTGAGGATGGCGCCCGTCTGTCCGGGGCCCCGCCGATGCCTGCGGGCGCGATGATTGCGCTGCAGCTGATGAACCATCGCCTGCCGGGCAAAGTGGCCTGGCAACGGGGGGATGCAGCGGGCATTGCGTTTCAGCCTGCGCTGACCGCCCATGTCCTGGGGCTGTTACGCCGCCTGGTCTGAGGACGTGGTTGCCTTGTGGCGTCAGGTGCCCAGCACCAGCAGTTCCGGAAAAGCGTCCATATCTTCGAACCGGCAAAAGGCAGGCGGACCCAGCGGGATCACCGGCGCTTGGGCTGCCAGCTTTGCATGGATGTCCCGCAACCCGGCTTCCCAGACCGGCACCAGATCATCCGGAATCCAGTCAAGGAAATAGGCGAAAGTCATGTGAAACCGGTAGCTGTCGTGTTCGCGGTGGCGAAAGCCAAAGGGTTCTGTCAGCGCTTCGCGCCATGCCAGCATCGTCGCCCGGTCCTGTGGTGTGGCGCCATCGAGGTTGAGCCCGCCGGGCCGGAGAGATGTGACCGATACCTGAAAGGGAGGTGGCGGTACAAAGGCAGACAGGCGCTCCTTGAGCTTTTCCGTGATGTCATCAACGGGGGCCGTGCGGTCCATGCCAGCGGGCCAGGCATCTTCGGTCCGGCGCGTTTCGATAATGCCTTCGAACACGGTCATGTGCAGGCTGTCTTCGGCGGTAAAGAGCAGACACTCCGCGCCGGGCAGCGCCTGAATGGCGTGGCGCGCCTCCAGCACGGCGGTGTGGGCGGGGTCGCTGCGGTCGAGATGGCAGACGACGGTATTGCCCGGCTCGTGCAGGAACCCGTCGGGACCATAGCGCAGGCCCAGCCGGCCGGGTGGCCGTGGGTTGTTGCCTGCGGACGCTGCCGCCACTTCGCTGCGCTGTGTCATTGGGTTCTCCTGTACTGGTGCGGCCTGTCACATCATCACAGATACAGAAATTTCTGGGCTGACACAGAAAAAAGCCGCCCCGAAGGAGCGGCTTTTCGTTACTTTGCTGCGCTGCAGATTAGCCTTGGCGGGCTTTGAACCGGCGCTGCGTTTTGTTGATCACGTAAACGCGGCCTTTTCTGCGCACAACACGGCAGTCGCGGTGCCGGTTCTTGAGCGAGCGGAGCGAGTTGCGAACCTTCATGGTCATCTCCTCATGTTGTGGCGCGGGCCAGCGCCGGGTTGCGGGCGGCCCGCCGCAGCGGACCAGTGAAACAGGTGGTGGGCGATACTGGGATCGAACCAGTGACCCCTTCGATGTCAACGAAGTGCTCTACCGCTGAGCTAATCACCCACTATGTTGATGCGGATTCTGTTGCCCCAAACAAAAATGGGGCGCGAAAAAACGCGCCGGTAGCGGGGTCTATAAAAGGAGTCGCCAGAGGGATCAAGAGCTTTTGGCTTTCATATTTTATGCGCTATGCTCTGAGCGGAAGGAAACCGAATGACACCCGATGCATTTGACATAACCGAACCAGAGTATCTGAGCTCCTGCGTTGTCTTTGCCTCGCCGCACAGCGGGCGGGACTACCCGTCTGCGATGATGCGCCGGTCGGTGCTGGACAGCCATGTGATCCGCTCGTCAGAGGATGCCTTTGTGGACTGCCTGTTTGAGGCAGCTACAGATTTCGGAGCGCCGTTTCTGCGCGCAGGTGCCCCCCGCGCCTTTGTCGATCTCAACCGCAGCCCGGATGAGCTTGACCCGGCACTGATCAACGGTGTGCGGCGTCAGGGGCATAATCCGCGGGTGGCCTCCGGGTTGGGGGTGATTCCCCGGGTCGTGGCGAATGGGCGGGCGATTTACCGCGGGAAGATCCCGCTCAGCGAGGCGCGGGAACGCCTCGATGCCTATTGGTATCCCTATCATGCGACGCTTCAGGACCTGCTGGACAGGGCACACCGCCGTTTTGGCCAGACAGTGCTGATTGACTGCCATTCCATGCCGCGTGAAGCCGTTGCCGGTATCGCCCGTACAAGTTCCTGCCGCCCGGAGGTGGTCCTGGGCGACCGGTTTGGTGCCGCAGCTTCCGGTGACGTGGTGGACCGGATCGAGGCAGCATTCGCATCCGCAGGCTTTGCCGTGGCGCGCAATGCGCCCTTTGCCGGTGCCTATATCGCTCAGGCCTATGGCAGGCCGTCCCGTGCACAGCATGCGGTCCAGATAGAGATCGACCGGTCGCTCTATATGAACGAGCGTACAATCACGCCCAACGACAACTATGATAACGTGCGCGCCGCACTGCGCGGTGTCATCGCAGAGATTGCGCAGATCGGGCAGGGCAGGATGCCGCTGGCGGCTGAGTAAGTCACTTCGGTTTTTCCGGAGGATACATGCTGCAGGGCGGGTTCGACCAATGGCAGAGGTACCTTCCTGCGTTTCACGTCCAACACGAAGTAATGTGAATTTCTTGCTCCTGCGCGTTAGTTCAGAGGCGAAAACAGCCCCTTCATTCCCAGGCCGTCTGGCGGGCACCGCCGGACAGCGCCCGACCCCCGTCAACCGGGGGGAGGGGGCTCGCCCGTATGTTTTCGCGCAGGCCTGATGCCCTCAGCGCAGCGCCCGGCCTTTCAGAATAGCATCCGGCCCGAACCGGGCTCTGATCTGATCGGTCGCCCGTTCCGCGTCAGTCCGTGTTCTGGCACCGGGGTCCAGCAGATCTCCCGACCGGTCCGCGTCTGCATCGGCGATCAGGTCCGACAACCCGCACCCCAGCAGCCGGTAGGGACCTTCGTCTCCGACCTGATCAAAAAGCCCGCGTGCGGTGCGGTAAACGGTATCGGCCATCTGGGTGGCGTCCCGCAGGCTGACCCTCCGGCTGAGCAGGGAATGGTCTGCGCGTTTGAGTTTCAGCGTCACCACCCGCCCGGCGAGCCCTTTTGCCTTGGCCCGGTCGGACACTTTTTCGGCCATACGCCAAAGGTGTCCGTCCAGCAGATCAGGATCAGCAGTATCCTCAGAAAAGGTTGTCTCATTCGAGATCGATTTCATCGGGGCATGCGCCGAAACCCGGCGGCTGTCCTGGCCGCGTGCCAGATGCCACAGCCGGTCCCCCATGGAGCCAAAGCGCGCCACAAGATCCGTGCGCTCCCAGCGCAGCAGGTCGGAAAACGTACGGATGCCTGCCTTGTCCAGCGATGCCTGGGCGGCCTGACCCACGCCCCAGATCAGGCGCACCGGTTTGTCGCGCAGGAAATCATCCGTTTCCGCGCGCCCGATCACGGAAAATCCGTGCGGCTTGTTCAGATCCGAGGCCACCTTGGCCAGAAATTTGTTGTGACTGAGCCCGATTGAGCCCGTCAGCCCCAGTTCGGTACGCATGCGCCGGATCAGGCGGGCGAGCATCACCGCAGGCGGTGCGCCATGCAGCCGTTCGGTCCCGGACAGGTCCATAAAGGCCTCGTCCAGCGACAGCGGCTCAATGTCCGGCGTCAGTTCTTCCATCATGGCGCGGATCGCGCGCGACACCTCTACATAAGCCTCCATGCGGGGCCGGATGATCACCGCATCCGGGCAGAGTTTCAGGGCCTGAAACATCGGCATCGCAGAGCGCACTCCCCGGATACGGGCCACATAACAGGCGGTTGAAACAACGCCCCGCCGGCCGCCGCCGATGATGACCGGTTTGTCCTGCAGGGACGGGTCATCGCGTTTCTCGACAGAGGCATAAAAGGCGTCGCAGTCCATGTGCGCAATCGACAGCTCGCGCAACTCATCGTGCGCCACCACGCGGGGGCTGCCACAGGACGGACAGCGGCGACCCGCATCAAATTCGGTCAGACAGTCACGGCAGAGGGCGGGCATCGGTCACAGCATCCGGCAGGGGCGGCGGTCGGGTACAGTATACCAGCACTGTTCCGGGTTGCCATCATGCGCTGAAAGGAAAAACCCCCCGCTGCCTGAAGCGGGGGGAGGTAACGAACCTCAGGAAGACATGGTCCGTTGGGGAGTATCACCTTACGTCAACTTACCACCTGAGCGTGAAACCGCCGAGGCCAATTTGCAGGATTTAGCCTGGATGCTGTTGTCTGTTGTGCTTGAGCCACAGTTTGTTGAGTGAAACAGTGGGTGATTCCTCATCCATCCACAGGCTGTGTACAACTATGAATTGTCTTTGAAATTCAGCGATTTGGGCTTTGTGCCTGAGGGCTGTTCAGCTCGGACACGATGGCCCGTGCCGCCGCGCCCGGGTCCTCTGCTGTCCAGACCGGACGGCCGACAACAATATGATCAGCACCGTCCGCAATGGCCTGGGCCGGCGTGGCGACTCGCTTCTGGTCGCCCAGATCCGCGCCTGCGGGCCGCACACCGGGTGTCACGATCAGGCGTCCGGCGGCTTCCGGCAGGGACCGGATAAGTGCAGCTTCCTGCGGGGAGGCGATCACACCGTCCGCCCCGGCCTCAAACGCGCGCGCGGCCCGTGTCTGCACCAGGTCCGGTATGTCGCCGGGCACGATCAGACCCGCGTCCAGATCAGCACGGTCCAGCGAGGTCAGGATCGTTACGGCCAGGATTTTCGTCTGTGACCCCCCGGCCCCTTCGCGGGCCGCGCGGACCACGTGCGGATCGCCGTGCACCGTCAGAAAATCCAGATCAAACTGCGCCAGACCGCGCACCGCAGCCTCGACCGTGGCCCCGATGTCAAAAAGCTTCATGTCCAGAAAGATGCGCTTGCCGTGCTCCTGTTTGAGCTCATTGGCCAGCGCCAGGCCGCCGCCGGTCAGCATGCCAAGACCGATTTTGTAAAAGCTGACCGCGTCCCCGATTTTGCCCGCCAGGTCCAGCCCGGCCACAGCGTTCGGCACGTCCAGTGCGACAATCAATCTGTCATCAGTCATTCTGCATCCCCCGGAAATCTGCCGTGTGATTAGGCCTGTGGTGCGTGAATGTCTATGCGCAGACGTAAAAACCCGGAACACGCGGTGGGCGTGCCCCGGGTAAACTGTCATTCAGCTGTTTCACACTGCAGGAAACGGTCCGGGGAAGCGGTCAGGTTTCCATTAACGCAGTGCGCCATCTGATGTCAGGCAGGCAAAACAGGCCCACTGGTTACGCGTCTGGCGCTGGTGTTCATTGCGTGTCACCTGTTTTGCGCCCCCACATCGCTGTTTTAGCCGCCGCAGGTCAGGGGGTAACGGGGAATGGGTGAAACGGTTTCCCATCTTGAATTGATGTGGATCAGGGTGCAGGCGCGCGCGCGGGGCTACAGTATTCCCGTGCTGCGCGAATATGGTCTTGAAGCCGGACGTGTGGCGCACCAGATATGATCCAAGGCCTCAGGAGCCGGTATGCCGCTTAGCCGGGTGCCGGACGGGACGGGCGCTTATGAAAAGGAGAATACCCATGGACTTGAACAGGTTCACGGAACGGTCACGCGGTTTCATTCAGGCCGCCCAGACCATTGCCACGCGTGACAGCCACCAGCGGCTGGCACCGGAACATCTGCTGAAAGCATTGCTTGATGACGATCAGGGGTTTGCGTCAAACCTGATAAGTGCCGCCGGCGGTAAGCCTGCGCGGGTGCGTGATGCGCTGGAGCTGGGCTTGGGCAAGATGCCCAAAGTCACGGGCGATGCCGCCCAGGTCTATCTGGACAACGCAACACAGAAGGTTCTGGCCGAAGCGGAGGCCCTGGCCAAAAAGGCTGGCGACAGTTTCGTGCCGGCCGAACGTCTGCTGATAGCGCTGGCCATGGTGAAGTCCGGGGCGAAAACCGCGATGGAGGCAGGTGACGTCAATGCCCAGGCGCTGAATTCTGCGATCAATGATGTGCGCAAGGGGCGCACCGCTGACAGCGCGACGGCCGAGGACGGCTATGACGCGCTGAAAAAATACGCGATGGACCTGACGGAGCGTGCGGAAGCAGGCAAGATTGACCCGATCATCGGCCGCGACGAGGAAATCCGCCGCGCGATGCAGGTGCTGAGCCGCCGGACCAAGAACAACCCGGTGCTCATCGGTGAGCCGGGTGTGGGTAAAACCGCCATTGCCGAGGGTCTCGCGCTGCGGATTGTGAACGGCGATGTGCCCGAAAGCCTGCGCAACAAGAAGCTGCTGGCGCTGGACATGGGCGCACTGATTGCGGGTGCCAAGTATCGCGGCGAGTTTGAGGAACGCCTCAAGGCCGTGCTGACGGAAGTGACGGAGGCTGCGGGCGAGATCATCCTGTTCATCGACGAGATGCACACACTGGTTGGTGCAGGCAAAACGGATGGCGCGATGGATGCGGCCAACCTGATCAAACCGGCGCTGGCGCGGGGTGAGCTGCATTGTGTGGGCGCCACGACGCTGGATGAATACCGCAAATACGTCGAAAAGGACGCGGCCCTGGCGCGGCGCTTCCAGCCGGTGATGATCCTGGAGCCGACGGTAGAGGATACGGTCAGTATTCTGCGCGGCATCAAGGAGAAATACGAGCTGCACCACGGGGTGCGGATCTCGGATTCCGCACTGGTGTCGGCGGCGACGCTGAGCCACCGGTACATCACGGACCGGTTCCTGCCGGACAAGGCGATTGACCTGGTGGATGAGGCCGCGAGCCGTCTGCGCATGGAAGTGGACAGCAAGCCCGAGGAACTGGACGCGCTGGACCGGCAGATCATGCAGCTGCAGATCGAGGCCGAAGCGCTTAAGAAAGAGGACGACGCGGCCTCCAAGGACCGGCTGGAACGGCTGGAGGAAGAGCTTGGTGGTCTGATGGAGCAGAGCACCGCGATGACGGCGCGCTGGCAGGCCGAGCGGGACAAGCTGGCAGGCGCGCGTGACATCAAGGCGCTGCTGGATCAGGCGCGGGCCGAGCTGGAGATCGCCAAGCGCGAGGGGAACCTCGGCAAGGCGGGTGAGCTGAGCTATGGTGTGATCCCGCAGCTGGAAAAACAGCTGGAAGAGGCAGAATCCCACGACGACAGCGACGTGATGGTCGAGGAAGCCGTGCGGCCCGAACAGATCGCCAGTGTGGTCGAACGCTGGACGGGTATCCCGGCGGGCCGGATGCTGGAAGGCGAGCGCGACAAGCTGCTCCGCATGGAAGAGCAGCTGCACACGCGCGTGATCGGTCAGGACAAAGCCGTCCGGTCAGTGGCCAATGCGGTGCGCCGTGCGCGTGCGGGTCTGAACGACGAGAACCGGCCGCTGGGCTCGTTCCTGTTCCTCGGGCCCACCGGTGTGGGTAAGACCGAGCTGACCAAAGCGGTGGCCGAGTTCCTGTTTGATGATGACAGCGCGATGGTGCGTATCGACATGTCAGAGTTCATGGAGAAACACGCGGTCGCCCGTTTGATCGGCGCGCCTCCGGGCTATGTGGGCTATGACGAGGGCGGTGTGCTGACCGAAGCGGTGCGGCGCAGGCCCTATCAGGTGGTGCTGTTTGACGAGGTCGAAAAGGCGCACCCGGATGTGTTCAACGTGCTGCTGCAGGTGCTGGACGACGGCATGCTGACCGATGGTCAGGGCCGCACGGTGGATTTCAAACAGACGCTGATCATCCTGACGTCGAACCTTGGGGCGCAGGCGCTGAGCCATCTGCCGGACGGGGCCGATGCCTCGGACGCGCGGCGTGATGTGATGGATGCGGTGAATGCGCATTTCCGGCCTGAATTCCTGAACCGGCTGGACGAGACGATCATCTTTGACCGTCTGGGCCGCGCAGATATGGACGGCATTGTCACCATCCAGATGGCGCGTCTGCTGAAACGTCTGGCGGGTCGCAAGATCACGCTGGAGCTGGATGACGGTGCGCGCAGGTGGCTGGCCGATGAAGGCTATGACCCGGTCTATGGGGCACGGCCGCTGAAACGGGTGATCCAGCGCGCGCTGCAGGACCCGCTGGCTGAAATGCTGCTGGCCGGTGACGTGCTGGACGGGCAGACCATCGAGGTCAGCGCAGGCAGCGAAGGTCTGATCATCGGCGACCGGGTATCCGCGAGCAACCGGCCCAAGCCGGATGATGCGGTCATTCACTGATTGTTTTGAAGACCAGGAAAGGCCCGCTCCGGCGGGCCTTTTTTTGTCGGTGGTGCGCTCTGAGCCCATAGCGACTACTTGAAACTTCCATTAGCGCTATTCAGAAAGCCACCAATCGCCGTTTTTAAATTTGGTTGGTAGATTTTCGTCCGAAGGGTTGTCGAAACCTAACGTTTCAATTTCGCCAAAGAACTTGTCTCGCAAGCTGGTGGGCAGTTTCTTACCCGTTCGAGGGCAGTAGGTCAGCACGTCAAAGCTATGAGATACCGACCTATTTGGCTCATTTATTCTATTCACGCCAAACTCTCTGAAACGTTCAACAAACAGAAAAGGCGTTGTGATGTCATCAACAAGCTCGAAAAGCTCTTTGAAATCTGATCGTAGTTTGTTCAGCGCATTTTGGTGCATCGGCACATTCCATAGTTGTTTACGAGACTAACTATTGACCTTCCGACAAGGTCAACCGAATTATACTCTGAATGACCGCTTAGTCCCGCACCGCATATTCTGCTGGCATTTGGGCTTCCGTCATTCGTGATTTCCCACAAAGCAATTGTGGCCGTAACGTTGCATGAGGTGATGGCCGGCGCTGGCCTGCCTGCAAATGGGGAGATGCTCAAAGTGCTTCGGAACTGGAACAACAGGGCTGCGCGTACGCGGGCGAGCTATGCGATGGTTCTGGGCCTGGCGCTGATCATCGTGCCCCCGTCCGTTTCAGCTGCCGATTTTGAGACCGGGATAGAAGCGTTTCGTGCGGGAGAAACGCAGCAGGCTTTTGAGGCATGGCACCCTCTGGCCCGGACCGGGCATCCGGACGCGCAGCTCGCGCTGGGTCACATGTATGAGTACGGGCACGGGCTGGCGCGGGACGATGCGGAGGCCGCTTTCTGGTATGAAAAAGCCGCAGCACAGAACAACGCGGAGGCACAGTACCGGCTTGGTGTTCTGCTCGATAACGGCTGGGGCGTGCCGCGGAACCGCGCAGGTGCCGCAGCATGGTACACCCGCGCCGCACAGCTTGGCCATGTTTTCGCGCAGCATGATCTGGCGTTCATGTACCTGAAGGGCAGCGGCGTGCCGATGGACAGGGTGCAGGCCTATAAATGGCTGAAGATAGCGTCGCAAAGCCGGGCAGACCTGATGGCGAAGCATCTGGATCATGTATCAAAGACCATGACACCGGCTGAGGTGAGGGAAGCGGAACGCCAGGCCCGCGCATGGCTGAACGCACAGAGGCTCTGACGAGCGGTGTCCATCGCCGGTACGTGATGAATAACCAGTGTCTGCCATGGATCTTATGCGCCGGGCGGGAGGATCACGCGGACGGGCGCAGCGTATCGAGGCCGTCCGCGGCGCTGGCCGACACGCAGATTGAGGCGAGCGTGCGAGGCTGTTCGTAAGGCCAGGGCATGGCACGGTGCAGCGTGGCGCGTTCATCCCAGATCAGGACATCGCCGACCTGCCAGTGATGCGCATATATGGCGTCTTCGGGTGTCAGGGCGTCGATGATCTCGTCGATCAGGTTCTGGGCCAGCCCGGCATCCATTCCCGCGATCCCACAGGCATGCGAGGCGATATAGGCTGCGTCCTGACCGTTTGCCGGGTTTGTCCAGATGCCGCGCCAGGTCTGGCCCGTCCATTTTGTGATGTGATCCGCCTGAGCCAGATCGGGGTCGATTTTTCGGCGTGAATGCGTGAGGCGGTGTTCGAAGGCACCGCCAAGGGCATCCCGCAGATGCTGTGGCAACCGCGCCAGTCCCGCGCGTGTTGACACCAGTTCCGTTGTCCCGCCGCTCGTCGGAACAACGCGGGCTGTGATGATATTGGCCAGCGACGGGATGGGCAAAAAGGTGGAATCCGTATGCCATAGCATATTGGCCTGCAGATCCTTGAGACGCAGGGCATCCGGGAGCAGAACTGACCCGTCCGGCCGGACGTTGGATACGGCAGAGACAAAATCCGGACCATCTGTCCGGTTTTCTATGGGACCAAAGAGGCGGCCGAACCGCAGGATGTCCTCGTCTGACCAGTCCTGTCCGCGGATGAGCAGCAAAGAGTGTTCCTCGAAGGCCGCGCGCAGCTCGGGGTAGAGAAAGTCTTGTGTCGCTTCTTTGAGGTCGATGCCCTGAAGTTCGACGCCGAAATCGTTGTGAAGGGGTATGGTCTGCAACATGGGTTCCCGCCGTGTGTCCACTGGACGTTATCGAAGCGGATCAGGGGGCACGATGCAAGTGTTGCCTTTTGGGCGCAGGCGCGCCCGGAGCAACCCCCGGGCGCGTTGTTGGTTTTACGCCTCCGGCGGCAAGATCACGCTGTCGATCACGTGGATCACACCGTTTGATGTTTCGATGTCGGCGGTCACGACGGAGGCGTCGTTGATCATCACGCCGTTGTCCAGATCAACGGTGATCTCGGAGCCCTGAACGGTGGCAGCGGTCATGTCATCGGAAAGGTCCGTGGACATCACTTTGCCCGGTACCACGTGATAGGTCAGCACAGCGATCAGCTGGTCTTTGTTCTCGGGCTTCAGCAGCGTTTCCACGGTGCCTTCGGGCAGGGCAGCAAAGGCTTCATCGGTGGGGGCGAAAACGGTGAAGGGACCTTCGCTCTTGAGCGTGTCCACCAGATCTGCGGCGCTGACCGCTGCAACCAGTGTCTCAAAGGTGCCCGCGTTCACGGCGGTGTCCACGATGTCCTTTTTGTAGCTGCCTGCGATGGCAGCTGTGCCTGCGATGGCTGCGGCGGCGGTCAGGGTGATGAGTGTCTTGCGAAACATAGGTCTTCCTTTGGCTGATGTTATGGTTTCTGCCGTCTTGGGCATTGACGGGAAAACGCATGGGGGAGGAAAACGGATCACCGGGGATTATCGCTCACGCCATTTGACGGAGACGTGATCCGCGCTAAGCCGGAGCCGTTTTTCAGATCAAATAACAAAAATGTCAGAACTGCTGGCGATCCGGATCACGAATTGGGCCGCAATGGATTGACGCGGGCGGTGAAGTAGCCCCATGCAGGGCGGGAAGAGCCGGAGGATACCGATATGATCATGCCGCCCGGGATGGTGATCTTTGACTGTGATGGTGTGCTGGTGGACAGCGAGCCGATTTCGGATCGCGTCATTCAGAAATCACTGGCGCATTACGGCCTGGAGATCACCGTGCAGGAGGTATCCGGGCTGTTTCTGGGCGGTACGATTGCCGGGGTGGCGGACACCGCACGCGGGATGGGCGCGCGTCTGCCGGGCGACTGGGTCGACAATATATATGCAGAGATTTTTGAAGCGCTCGCCGAGGAGGTGGAACTGGTCCCCGGTGCGCCTCTGGTGCTGGATGCGCTGGACGCGGCTGGCATTCCCTATGCGGTCGGCTCGAACGGTCCGCACCGCAAGATGGAAATCACCCTGAAACGGACGGGGCTGGCGGCGCGGCTGGCCGGGCGGGTGTGGTCGCGCGAGGATGTGCCGAACCCGAAACCGGCGCCGGACGTTTATCTGGCCGCAGCACAGGCTGAAGGCGTGCCGCCCGAACGGTGCGTCGTGATTGAGGACAGCCCGAACGGCGCTCGAGCGGGTGTTGCAGCCGGCATGTATACTGTGGGCTTCGCCGCGCATACGGACCGCGCAGCACTGCTTGCGGTGTGTGATGCGGCGTTTGACGCTATGCCGGAGCTTCCGGCGCTGCTGGGCCTCTGATATTTTTCGTTACAGTCTGCTGTCCGGATTGTGAGACAAATTGGTTTGGACGTGGCGCGCGCGCCCTCTACATCAACGGAAACGAGTTTTGACCGGAGCATCTGATGGCATTTCGCTGGAAGAACACACTGACCGACAACGATGTGACTGACGAAGCGGTGTACCTGAACCGCCGTCAGCTGATGGGCGCAGCTGCGGCCGGCCTTGGGCTTGCGGCCACCGGAAGTCAGGCATCAGCAGCAGAAGAAGAGCTGGAGCCCAACTCCTGGGAAGACATCACAGAGTACAACAACTTCTATGAATTCGGCACCGACAAGGGCGATCCGAAGCGCTATGCCAATGCGCTGACGATTGATCCCTGGAGTGTGAAGATCGACGGGATGGTCGACAACCCGGGCGACTATGCCTTTGAGGACATCATGAAGGCGATGACCATCGAGGAGCGGCTTTATCGTTTCCGCTGTGTCGAGGCCTGGTCGATGGTGATCCCGTGGAACGGTTTTGAGCTGGCGGACATGCTGAACATGGCCGGCGTTCAGTCCGGTGCGAAATACGTACGGTTTGAAACGCTCTACCGCCCCGAAGAGATGCACGGCCAGCGGGCCACCTGGATTGACTGGCCCTATGTCGAGGGGCTGCGGCTTGACGAGGCGATGCACCCGCTGACCATCATGGCGACCGGTATCTACGGACGCGACATTCCGAAACAGAACGGCGCGCCGCTGCGTCTGGTGGTGCCATGGAAGTATGGGTTTAAATCCATCAAGTCGATTGTGCGGATCACCCTGACGGATGAGCAGCCGCTGAACACCTGGCAGGAACTGCAGCCGCGTGAATACGGGTTCTATTCCAATGTGAACCCGACAGTGGATCACCCGCGCTGGTCACAGGCCTCGGAACGGGTGATCGGTGGCGGGCTCTTCTCGCCGCGAATCCCGACGCTGATGTTCAACGGATACGAAGAAGAGGTCGCGTCGATGTACGAGGGCATGGATCTGACAAAGTTCTACTGACCGAAGACAACCTGGTGCATGATCCGGCCCGGCAGCAGGGTGAAAAGACCCGCCCCGACAAGTGCGAGCCAGAAGATCGATCTCATGGACTTTGCATGCTGGTCGATATCACCCCGGCGCGCGGCCCGGATCGTAAGGACCAGATTGACCAGCGTGTAGACGGACAGCAGGTGGATCGGGCTGAAGGGCCCGATCAGGCGCAGATCTTTGATCCGGAAACTGCTGAGCGCCAGGGACCCGAGCAGGATAACCCAAGTATAGCCGGCGACGCGGTGCAACTGCGATCCCTTCTTTAACCAAAGCTGTGCTATTCCGATAAACAGAGCTGTCAGAGCGGCCGGCGCATGAAGCGTGATCACCGCACCTGACTGAAAGAGTGGAGCGAGTGACATGGATCGGCCCCTTGACCCGCATAAGACTTCGCCGCAAGTGAAGCCGTCGTGGCGGGATACTGTCAACGGCCTCGCGCGCCGGGTGCCGACGTGGCCTCTCTATATACTGTATATGCTGCCGGTACCCTGGCTGCTCTGGCAGGCGCAGACCGGTGGCCTGGGCCGCGAACCGATCCAGGCCCTGGAACACGAGCTGGGCGAGATTGCCCTGCAGCTGATGATCTTTGGCCTGGCGATCACACCGATGCGCCGGCACCTCGGTCTCAATCTGCTGAAGTTCCGCCGGATGTTCGGTTTGCTGGCCTTTATATATGTCGCACTGCATCTGCTGGTCTGGCTGGTGCTGGACGTGGGCATCCTCAGCCAGATCTGGAACGACATTCTCAAACGACCCTACATTACCATTGGCATGCTGGGCTTCGTTCTGATGATTCCGCTGGCGGTGACCTCAAACAACTGGTCGGTGCGCCGGCTGGGCCCGGCATGGCGCCGTTTGCACAGACTGACTTATGCCGCCGTTCTGCTGGGTGGACTGCACTATATTATGGTGCAGAAGGTCTGGGAGGCGGAACCACTGATGTACATGGCGGCGATTCTGCTTCTTCTGGGCATTCGTCTGCCGCTGAAACGCCGGAAACAGGCCGCCTGACAGATGGTGCAGGCGATTCACCCCCGTGAGTCGGCCATATCCGGAGGTTCAGGAGTGAATCGCATGCCGATTCACCCGAATCCAGGCAGCGAGTCGCCCGATTTTTTGACCATCTGGACGAATCCACAAATGAATCGCCACCGATTCACCGGAATCTGTCCTCTGACTCGGGGTGATTTGCCCGATGAATCGCGGACTCCTGGG